>CAYUXV010000302.1:0-2611 GCA_964448875.1 uncultured Verrucomicrobiota bacterium | reverse complement strand
TAATGGGAGTACCAACCAAGGTGACCAACGGTCCAGTTTCTTGGACTGTTATGATAAACCGCGCCTGCATGATAAAGGCGGGTGGCGCGTCCTGATAATTCCATGATGTCTATTTCCCCGCTGTAAGGCCAAGTGCTGTGGGCCCGTTCACGCTTTGCATCGGCAGCAGCCTAATCCCAGTATCCAGAAAAGGGAGCGGTCTTTACCTCAGGCAGCAACCAAAAGGCCGGCCAGACCGGGATGGCGGTGTGTTGGCCATGTGCATCAATTGGGTTCTTTATGCGCGCTTCAAAGATGCCGTAAGTGAAGGAGCGAAGCTTTTCAGTGGTTAACTTGGCTGACTTGAAATCCTGATGGTCAATATTGTGCTTAAACTTGCCGTAGGGTTTATCGCGCAGCGGGTACTTCGCCTCTGGGGCATGATTGGCAACGATTGTTAACCTGCCGTCCCGGACAAAAAAGGTATCCCCTTCAGCATCCAGATAAGCCTGGGATTCCCCGTTGCCGTGTCCGTATTGGCCGATCTTGGGATCATCCACCGCCATCCATTTTTTCCGGTCAAGCTTCGTGCCACTAAACTCCTCCTGCCACACCAGTCTGTAGGATTTATCAGTGTGGTGAACATCGCCAGGCGCTGGGAACTTTTTATCTACGTCTTTGGCCGTAATTGGCAAAACCAAAAGCAGGTAAGAAACTGGAAACGTTACAGCGTTAACGACGCGGTTCATGCAAAGATCATCCTAAGACATATATGTTCACACAAGGAAAAGCATGGACCTCAATTTCTTGGCTGTTCCAAAATAGCTTTTGCAGATGAATCTCGATCCCATCAATTTATGAGGTCCCATCCCAAATCGATCGTGATTTTCGCGACATCTCTTGCGTAATCAAGGGTGGCGGGGATACCACCATATGCAAACGCGAAAATACTCACAAAGCATAACAGGTTTGCTACTGGGAGAAAGAGGTATGCAAAGATAAACCCAACTTTCTGCAGGTCAGTCTGGCGGGGATGAAACTCGCGAAAGGTTGAGATCATGTGATAGCAAACGGATACACCCAATGCCAGACTGACATATATGTGGTCTTCCTTCGAGATCAATCCAAACAGTAGGAGAAGTAACATGCTGAATGTCGGGAAAAAATAAGGGGATATCGTTATAAGCCAGTTGCCTTTACCCGTGTAGCTCATTGAGCCTCCTTGATTGTATGTCGTGCGCAACCCGGTCACCCAGTGGAAGGTTAGAAGAGCAAAGATCGCGTGCGTAATTTCATGTTCCAGCGTGCTGAACCAAGTTCCCCATATCGCGCGCTTGAATATTAGCTTCCATGCCAGGAGATACATCGCCGCACCCGCCACAAGGTATATTACAGGCCATGGGTTTCCGAAAGACCGGGACACTACCTCAAAAGTTGCCAACAGCGAGCCTGGAACAAGCAAAACGGCAACAACGGCAACCGGCCATTTGAGAAAGGCCAATATGCTGTCGATGGTGTTGGACATGATATTCTCCTGTTGCCTCAGCGTAGTTAGTTAGGGCAAGCCCAATGGCTTAAGGGTCCGATTCAGTTTTTGAAAAAGAAACCCCTACACAGATGGGCAGTCCTGGTTCATACCCGAATCATCCCGTGACAAAAACGTTCACACAAGGAAAAGAGAAATATTACTTCCGCAGGAAAATCTTACTCTGCACCACAAGATGGACGAGCTCCTTAAGACGATCTTCTTTTTTTGCCAATTGGGAAACAATTTGGTCAACCTCACCACGATCGGTCGCCTCCAGTTTACGTCCGGTTGCGTAAGTGAGCATTTTGCCGGCCAGGTTGCGCACAATGAGTTGCTTGCGAGATTTAAGCATCTGCTTGAACTCAACAATATCTTTAACTTTGTCACCATTGGACATTACTGATGAAGCGTCGATGGGATCGCGAGCACCGCGGTATTTGTCACGCCAACGACCCACCACGTCGAAATTCTCAAAAGCAAACCCCATTGGATCAATCTTGCGATGACAACTGGCACAGGCCTCATTCTTACGGTGTAAATCCAATCGCTCACGAATACTGGCAGCTCCCCGGGTATCGGTTGGCAATGGCTCCACATCCGGTGGAGGTGGAGCAGGCGGAGTCCCCAAGATATTTTCCAAAACCCAAACTCCTCGAATCACCGGCGAAGTATCCACTCCATTGGCCGTCGCAGTCATGAGTCCGGGCAAGGTAAAGATACCCCCTCGCCGTGGATCTTCCAAAGAGACCTTCTGCAATCCAGCTCCGCGAATATCTTCGCGACGATAAATCCATTTACCAAGCACCTGATTCATATAGGTATAATCTGAATCAATAAACTCCTCGATCCTCCCGTTGGCCTTTAGGACCCCCTCGAAATATGCAGTAACTTGCTTGGCCAACATGGGTTCTACTTTGAGATTCTTATAGAACTGATAGTCGCCGCCGGAGGGTGGCATCGATCCGAGCTTATCCACACGAAGCCACGCCGAAGGAAAGTGTTGAACGAAGGCCGCACTTTTTGGGTCAGCAAGCATCCGATCCACTTGGCGTCGTAATTCATCCGGTCGACTTAGTTTGCCGGAACGAGCCAAAGCAAAAAGTG
>CAYUXV010000301.1:0-3667 GCA_964448875.1 uncultured Verrucomicrobiota bacterium | reverse complement strand
ACATTGGGGAGTTGTCCCTTTCTTTGGGGAATCCTAATTGATGCGCTGGATGGGGTAAATGTGGGCTGGTTTGGTATGAACTGGAACCAGTATAGCATCTATTTCAGCTCTCTGGTTGGCGTGCTAATTGTGCTTTTAATTCTGGTTCTGAGACTCAAGGAGGAAAAGGCGGCTAATCTAAATGAACTGGTGCGAGATTTAATACGCCATAATCCCCTTCGCGACTGGGTACGGCGCTAGGGCTCGACGAGCACACGGGTGCCCACGCTGACCATGGCCAGTAACCGCTCGGCGTTCCAGTTGGAAAGGCGGAAACAACCGAGAGATTCCGTTCGACCAATTTCTTCGGGCTTTGGTGTTCCGTGGATGCCGTAGCCGTTCAAATTGAGGCTGATCCAGACACTGCCAACGGGATTGTTTGGCCCGGGTGGGATCATTAGTTTTCCTGTGCCGTTTCGTGCTTCCGCCGATGAGGGAAAATTTTCTGGATCATACGTGTAGTCAGGTTTAGGAGCCAGCGCAGTAATTTGCAATGCTCCTTCAGGTCTCTTGTCCACACGCCGAGCAATACTGCACGGGAAATGTGCCAGCAGTTTTCCTTGATCATCCACAGCTTGCAGTGTTCGTGCAGTGAGCGAAATATGGATTTCGGCTGCTGAACCCGTGATTTGCCACTGAGCTTCGCGTTCTGTTTTCGGCACATTCAGAGACTGACCAGCTATCAGCGTTGCCCAGTCGACTTTGGGATTGGCTCGTTTTAAATAATTAGGCGAGCAGTGATACCGTTCGGCTACTCGTTCCAGTACCGTTTCGTGTGCCAGCTCAGATTGTCGTGACTTTTCGGTCCACCCTGTCCCAACAGGTTGTAATCCGATAAAGTCATTCGTGGTCAGTAGATAGCTTTGGGTTGATGGGTTAATCAGTTCCAACTGCTTTCGTGTGGCAGTATCCAGTCGGCCGGTGGCAGCAAATCCCTTTGATTCTTGAAATGCTCGCAATGCTGCATATGTCTGGGAACCTGCAATACCATCGATTGACCCTGGGGAAAAGCCACGTCGATCGAGTGCTACCTGTAGGTCCAAATGAGTTTGTGGCAGTGTGCCATTGGGCTTAAGGCTGCGATCGTTTTTAATCTTGTTGTCACGTTTTGGTGCTCCGGGTTCTTCCAAGATGGAAGAAGATCGGGTGACTACAGGCTGTCTCTGTCCGTTACGTCCAAGCCCTCTAGGGAGTCTGTAAGACGAATACTGGTTCGTGGAAATTTGATTACGATTGGTCTCTCCCAACTGTGTCATTCCATTGGTTGCAGCTAGCTTTTGTCCTGCTCGGATTTGCATCTGCTGGTTGGAGATGTTGTCTGTAGTTTTAGGTGGTTTGATAGGAAGCAGGCTATCTTTCGGTTCAAGTTTAGCGGCTTGTTTTTTGTTTTTTGCTTTTTGATCATGCTCATGGGGTGGCGACCAGAACGCTAGTCCCACACCTAGGACGATTCCGAGTGGCACGAGCCAAAAGAAATGTTTCCACCACGGACTACCCGCCTCCGGTGGAAATAGAGTGTTTTTGGACCTCCCCATAAGCTTCATTCAAACGCAATTCTTCATCTTGAGCCAAGCGGAATTGCTGAATGTTAACAAGAATCGAACAAATAAGAAGAGTTGCTATCAGAGAATTTTATCTCTCAATATCCGATTGAGCCGGGCGTTGAATCGGGAGCAAAATCTTCAAGACGTGACCGGTCGGTTTCCGGAATGTTGAGCATATTGCCAATTAACTCGGGTGGATAACCCCATATGGTTTGCACACGCGAACCTTTTACAAATGGGCTATAATTAGCACAGCCACTTGTGGTTACAAGTAGCACTATGATCGCCCCCTTTAGGAAAATCCTCACCCCAGTTGTATATTGAAAACCCTTACATTTTGCAAGCTGCAACGAAAGAGCCGCCGCAGGATGTGCCCCCGCGACGGCAGGTGTTCCGGCATTGACCCAACGCAATGGAACGGCCAGAACCTATTCACTTTGCCATTTCATTGGATTCGTGTGTTAATCGATAATGGGATGCTTGTTATTGATTTGGTCGATGTCGCGGAACTTTCTTGATTCTCAACCTGTGCCTCGGTAAACACTCTCCTTCCGCCTTTGGGCGGCATTATGGCAAACGGGCAGGCAATTGTTACTCGGGACGGCTTTGGCGAAACGCAGCGCCGAGACTTATGGTGGTTGCAGCCGCTGCTCACGTTTCTCGGTCTTTCGGCTTTTATTGTTTATTCCACATGGCGTGCATTCCAAGGGCAGCATTTTTTGGCGGTTGAAGGAGGAACAAACTACCTGTCGCCATTCTTTTCACCAATCCTGTACTACCATGCCGACTTGGCGTGGATGTCCGAAGCCGTAAAAGAAGGCATTGCCGCCCACGCTTGGCTGGGGGTCATGCCCGAGGGAGTTCCCAAGTGGGTCTCGCCAGCCTTTTTGATTCTCTGGGCACCAGCCGGATTCCGTTTCACCTGCTATTACTACCGTGGCGCCTACTACAAGGCCTTCTGGGGTGATCCACCGAACTGCTCGGTGGGCGAACCGCGTGATAATTATCGCGGTGAACATTCGTTTCCTCTCATTTTCCAGAACATCCACCGCTACTTTTTTTATGTTGCCGCGGGTTTCATATGCATTCTGGCCTACGATGCTATCCTCGGTATGCAGTTTAGTACTGATGCAAAGGGCGGCCCTCTTCCTAAAGGTGAAACGCAGTTTGGTCTCGGAGTTGGTAGCATCGTATTGTGGGGAAATGTAATTTTTCTTGGTGGCTATACGTTTGGATGCCATTCATTCCGACACCTAGTTGGAGGTGGGATCAATAAGCTTTCCAAGGCGCCGATACGTTCGAAATGCTACGAATGTGTCGGTTGCCTCAATGCGAGCCACATGATTTGGGCGTGGTGCAGTCTGTTCTGGGTAGGCTTCACGGACCTGTATGTGTGGATGTGTGCCCGTGGCACATGGACAGATATGCGGCTATTTTAAGGATTTTAAATGGGAGATTTTCAGACACATGAGCATGACGTGTTGGTGATTGGTGCCGGCGGTGCGGGATTGCGTGCTGCTATTGAGGCAGCGGCAGTCGATGGCTGCTCGGTCGGCATTGTTTGCAAAAGCCTGCTTGGCAAAGCACACACGGTGATGGCCGAAGGCGGCGTGGCTGCAGCATTGTCAAACGTTGACGAGCGTGATGGCTGGCAGACGCATTTCGCCGATACCATGCGGGGTGGTCAATATCTAAACAACCCCATGATGGCTGAGTTACACGCCAAGGAAGCGCCGGCTCGGGTGCATGAACTGGAGGAGTGGGGCGCACTTTTTGACCGCACGAAGGATGGGCGTATTTTGCAGCGCAACTTTGGCGGGCACGCATATCCGCGACTGGCGCACGTGGGTGACCGCACTGGGCTGGAGATGATCCGTACACTGCAGGATCATGGCATCCATCAGGGCATAGAGGTGTATATGGAATGCACGGTCATTGAACTGCTAAAGGATGGTGACCGCGTGGTCGGCGCTTTTGGTTATGATCGTGAACGCGGTCGCTTTCGGTTATTCAAGGCAAAGTCCATCATATTGGCGACAGGCGGTGTCGGCCGTGCATTTAAAGTCACCAGCAATAGCTGGGAT
>CAYUXV010000300.1:0-2795 GCA_964448875.1 uncultured Verrucomicrobiota bacterium | reverse complement strand
GGATTTGCCTGGAATTTCCGCACTCGCCAAACCGCCAACAACAAAGATTGTACGTCTTAACAAGGGCGCCAACTCCATCAAAGTTACCTACATTAGCCCTAATAAAGGAGATGCGCAGTTGCGTTTGTTATGGAGTGAATTGCCTGATAAACCTCTGCCGCATGATCCCATTCGGAGGAGTCAACTCACACACAATCCAAACTCTACTCTCTTGCAATCTAATCTGCGTCGTGATGGACGGGGATTATTCCTGGAAGCACGTTGTATTCGTTGTCATCAATCCGACAATGAGGGAAATCTTCTAGAGTTGGCGATGAGCGGTCCAAGTCTTACGCACATCGGCGATCGCCGGCATTCCCAATGGATGGCCAAATGGATACTTGATCCAAAATCACAACGTGATAGCGCCCGTATGCCGCGCATGCTGCACGGTGCTACTTCAATGGTAGATGCCCAGGCCATAGCTGCATATCTGAGCACGATGAAAGACCCCAAGCATAAACAGAAAAAAATTTTGGAATCAGATGCTGAAAAAGGAGTGGAGCTTATCCGAAAACTAAACTGTGCCGGATGCCATAGTCTTCCCGGTTCGCAGAATGGGAAAAATAAATTAACCCTCTCACATGTTAATCAAAAATATCCACCAGGGGAACTCGCGGCGTTTCTGCTTTCACCCGACGCTCATTATCAATGGACTCGTATGCCGAAGTTTAAACTCACTGGCGAGGAAGCCGGAAACATTGCCAAGGTTCTTCGAGACAAGGCGCCAGCACTCAACTCTGATGGCAAATTACCGAATGTTGAGATGATTGACCGTGGAAGACATCTGATAAGCACTGTCGGATGTCTCAATTGCCACAACCTAAAGGATGAAAATAAATTCAAGGCACCTGCTCTTGTTTTATTGACTCCAGATAAGTGGACCTCGGGCTGTGTTGCTGACAAGCCTGCCGATGAAAGCCCAGTGCCGGAATATGATTTCACTGCTGATCAACGAGCCGCCCTTCGAGCCTTTGCTGCTACTGATCGCCAGTCGCTTCAGCGCCATGTTCCGACGGAATTTGCTGCAAGACAGGTCCGACTTCTAAACTGCAGTGCTTGCCACGGCGAGTTGGAAGGCTTTCCTCCCATTGATTTACTCGGCAGCAAGCTAAAACCGGAGTGGACCGAACAGCTCCTGGCCGGCTCATTAAAATATCGTCCGCGCCCGTGGCTTGAGCATCGTATGCCGGCTTTTCCCGGTCGGGCGTCGGATCTGGCTCGAGGGCTGTCAATGAATCATGGTTTGCCACCCGTCAGCCCGAAAGAAAAACAGACAAATCCGCAATTGGCTGATGTGGGACGCAAACTTGTTGGTGTGGATGGCGGATTTTCTTGTGTGGCTTGTCATGGTGTGAAGGACCGTGACCCGTTACAGGTGTTCGAGGCGCAGGGCGTCAACTTTTCCCGCGTCGGTGAACGCATGCAGCCGGATTATTTTTTGCGATGGATGCTCGATCCTTTGCGTGTTGATCCACAGACACGCATGCCGGATTATTTTGATGAGGATGCTCGTAGCGTTCTAGTGGACGAGTTGGAAGGTGACGCCAAGAAACAGATTGAGGCCATTCGCCAATATCTTTTGCAGGGAAACAAAATGAAACTTCCCGTAATGCAGTAGTCCAATTTTAAAAATGAAAAAGACAAGTGTGTTTCTATCGGGTGCCTTATTCTTGGTACTGAATCTTACGGCACAGCCCGGGAGCAAATGGACCTCGCTCTTTGACGGCAAAAAAGTCAACGGCCTGCGCGGCTATGGTCAAAAATTGTTTCCAGAGAAGAGCTGGAAGGTGGAGGGCGGCACGCTCAAGACCATCACCCGCGGGCAGGGTGGTCAGCCGCGTGATCTTATCACAACGGGCAGCTACACTGATTTCGAATTTGAATGTGAGTGGAAAGTGTCACCCCGAGGAAACAGTGGTATCATGTACCGTGTGAAAGAAACGAATCGCCCGGCATATTTTACAGGGCCTGAATTGCAGGTGCTTGATGACGAGAGACATCCTGATGGGCGTGCTAATTTCCCGCTGCGTACGGCTGGGTCGCTCTACGACATGATTGGAAAAGGGATGAAGGAAAAAAAATACAACAAGGCTGGTGAATGGAATATGATCCGAATTGTATGCAAGGACAACAACGTGGAGCATTGGCTAAATGGCGAGAAGTTGCTTGCCTACAAATGGGGCAGTGACGAAGTCGCGGCGATGATCAAAAAGAGCAAGTTTAAGAATTGGAAAGGCTTCATGCAGGAACCCAAGGGCCACATTGCGATTCAGCACCACGGTGAGGAGGTCTGGTATCGGAACATTCGTGTGCGTGGCAAGTAGGCACTTGCACATGGCCCTCGGCCGATTTACAAATACCGCATGATCTCCATGCGGTATTTTTTTGTGGCCCTCTTTTTTTTCGTTTTCAGCTCGTTTGGCGGTGAAATAAACACGCTTACTGAATCCGATCAAAAGGCCGGCTGGCAGTTGCTCTTTGACGGCAAAGACATCAACAAGCATTGGCGCAACATCGGACAGAAAAATGTGACCGGCGAAGGTTGGGCAATAGAGAAGGGCGTTCTCGTCAAGCAGCAAGGGAAAAAAGCCGGCAACCTCATCACGCGGCGAACATGGACTGATTACGAATTTGCCTGGGAATGGAAACTTGGCCCCAAGGGCAATAATGGCATCAAGTACATGGTGCTGGAGAAGCGGGGCGCAATTGGGCACGAGTATCAGATGATTGATGATCGTTTCTGGGCGCAGAAA
>CAYUXV010000299.1:0-3699 GCA_964448875.1 uncultured Verrucomicrobiota bacterium | reverse complement strand
CAATTTGCCACTAGGTGTCGCCACGAAGATACCCTGATATGAATAGAAATCGCCAGTTGCCTGCGTCTTGATTTTTTTCATGAGGCGACTTTCAAGACTCGTATTGGTTTTATCGTCCAGAGCCTTTCCTGCCCGCTCAATCGCATCAGCGGCAGGCACCAGCATCCGCGTCAATTCCTGCACTTTGGGGTCGGTCCAGACAGACTGTCTGAGAGTGACTCCGTTCCCTCACGTACAGCCAAGTGGATGGCCGTTCATCAAGTAGAACATAACCGGCTTGTCATTCTTCTGCGCCTGGACAAAGCCTTGCAAAATGGATGTTCGCCATGGAATCGTCCGAATTGACGCTTCGCTTGAATTTGGCAGAACCAGCCCTCGCACCTTGGCGCACTCGGCCGACAACTTCGGTGCAACCAAGGGTTGCCTCTTGTCTGCCCCCAACAAAGTCACAACCGTAATCATCAAAAGGAAGTATCGCATGCCATCACCCTATGCTTCACTGGATTCCAAGTAAAGTGACTTCATTCTCATGCTGCACGGCTCAATTTCGCTTTTGATTTTTGCCTTACCCCGCTAGGTTGCGCCACTTACATGGCTTTACAGATTCACAATACCCTCAGCCGCAAGGTGGAGCCTTTTACCCCGCTGGACCCAGATGGACACAAGGTGGGTATGTATTGCTGTGGACCCACGGTTCATGACTTTGCCCATATCGGAAATTTCCGCACCTTTGTCTTTGCTGATCTCATGCGTCGCTACCTTGAGTTCCGCGGATACGACGTCACCCACGTGATGAATATCACCGATGTGGAGGACAAGATCATCCGAAATGTCGCTGAGCAAAAGACCACCCTCACTGATTACACCACAAAATTTCAGGACGCCTTCTTTGCTGATCTTACGGTGTTAAACTGTACCGATCCACACCACATCCCCAAGGCCACCGATCATATCCCTGAAATGATCGACCTTATCAGCAAGCTCATGGAGCGTGGCATCGCCTATCAGGCCCCTGATCAATCGATTTATTTCTCTATCGATAAATATCAGGGCTGCGGCTGCCAGTATGGTCGGTTGGTAAAACTTAATTTTGATGAAATGCGCCAGGGCGAACGCGTAAGCGATGATGAATACGAGAAGGAATCAGTTGCCGACTTCGCCCTTTGGAAGGCCCGCGTGGATGAGGATGGAGAAGTGTATTGGCCAAGCCCTTGGGGCGAAGGCCGGCCCGGGTGGCACAAAGAGTGCAGTGCCATGAGCATGAAAATCCTAGGCACCAGCTTCGACCTACACTTGGGCGGCGAGGATCTCACCATCCCTCAACATGAGGATGAAATTGCCCAGAGCGAGGGCGCGGGAGTGCAGACGGATGGTCAGCCTTTCGTCAAATACTGGCTACACGGCGCACACCTTCTGGTCGAGGGCAAGAAGATGAGCAAAAGCCTGGGCAATTTTTATACCCTGCGCGATCTGCTCGACAAAGGTTACAGTGGCTCCGAGATTCGCCAACTTATGATTAGCGCCCATTACCGCGAGACCTTCAATTTCACCCTCAATGGACTGGCCGGCGCCCGAACCGCACTGGCCCGCATTAATGAATGCGTTGTCAAACTCCGCGAAATCGCCAGCGACACCACTGCCGAAGCCGCTACAGAGGTCATTGATAATTTCACTGCTGCCATGGACGACAACCTCAATGTTTCCAGCGCATGGGCTGCCGTATTCGATTGGGTACGAGACTGCAACCGTCAATTGGCAGATAACTCGATGGATTCAACAACTGCCGCCGCGCAACTGGCAGCATGGTTGCGCATCGATACAGTTTTAGGTGTTAGCCTAATGAAAGAAGAAGCTCCCGCCCAACTCATTGCCCTCATGGACGAACGCACCGAGGCCCGCAAGACAAAGGATTTTGACCGCGCCGATGCTATCCGCGATGAACTCACTGCCGAAGGCTGGACAATAGAAGACACCCCTAAAGGCCCGCGCCTAAAGCGCCTATAATCATGCCCGGTTTTTTCATTACCCTTGAAGGCACAGAAGGCTGCGGCAAATCCACATTAATTGGCCACTTGGCAGACCGGCTAAAATCCGATGGCCATGATGTAGTGCAATTACGTGAACCCGGCGGCACAGAGAGCGGAGAAGAAATTCGCAAAATACTAAAACACGGTCCAGATAACCTGACTGCGGAAGCTGAACTGTTGTTAATGAATGCCAGTCGTGCTCAGCTTGTCCGAGAAGTGATCCGTCCTGCACTGCTTGAAGGCAAAGTCATTTTATGCGACCGATTCTATGATTCCACAACCGCCTATCAGGGGCACGGTCGTGGCCTTGACCTCAGTCTCGTACAATCAGTTATTAATCTGGCAGTGGGTAACACAATCCCAGACCTCACATTATTTTTAGAAATACCGCTTGATATCAGCGAAAAACGCCAGTCTAAACGATCTGGAAGTGACCGATTTGAATCTAGCGAACGATCATTTTTTGAACGTGTAATAAACGGATACAGAACCATCGCCGCTACATACCCAGATAGGATTTTATCTATCGACGCTACCGCATCAATTACCTCAGTAAATAATAAAAGCCAGGAAATTGTCATTGAGGCACTCCAAAAGCGCCGTTGACATCACGGCCACTTACTGCATTATCGCCCGCTCCAATAATCATGGCAGAAGTAAAAAGAGTTAAAGACCGAGGCCCTGAAGAGCGCTTGGCGTGGCGCCGCGCAATGCTCAAACGTAAGAGCGAACGCAAACGCGAACGCAATCGCCTTACAAGAACGCGTATCGCCAGCTTGAAACGTTCATTTCGAAAAGACTGCGAATCTGCTAATAACAGTGATGCAAACGAATCACTTCGAAAGCTTGTCAGTGCAATTGATAAGGCTGCAAAAAATGGCGTTATCCACAAGCGCACTGCTTCTCGCCGAAAATCACGTCTTGCGCGTAATTTAGCCAAACTGTCCGGCTAAAACATTAATCCCACCCTCTTATCATCACGGTGCCGTGATGATGTTTGCAGTACGATTAGAGGCACCTGCGGGTGTTGTCATTCGGATACTCGCATTTAATTCTGAAGCAGCCCAAGCAACCGGTATAATTGTGGTATTAAATGTTAACTGTGTGCCATCAGAGCTAAAAACAATTCCTGCCGGAGGCGCGTTTGCAGTAACAGCAAAATCTCCATTTGCAGCGGTTGTCATATCTCCCAATAAAAACTCAATTCTAGACACACCCCTAAAGTTCAAACCCGCAACAGTCAAATCACCTGACGATAATGTGTATGTTCCATTTGCACCCGCACCACCATTGTAACCCCCTCCTCCATATGTGTTTTGAGCTGTAACCCCATATTTAGGTATAGCGGATACCGTAAATGCTCCAACTGCACTTGGGGGGGATGTTGTTGTGCCAAACGGAGTTGTTACTTTAATTCTCCGGCTCATCGTTGCAACTGAATCCAGAGTTGCTACCACGGGCAACCAGCCTGCTGCATTCTGATTTATTGTAATTAGATTGCGATCAATAATATTAACACCAGTTGTGGTAGTTAATGATAATCCCCCTGGTATTAAATTACCCGCCCCATCAACCATCTCAACCTTTGAAACCATGCCCAATCCGGATCCAGTAACATTCATAACATCTAAATCACGCTGATAATTTCCAGCGCTCGCTATATTTGCCACGT
>CAYUXV010000298.1:0-6396 GCA_964448875.1 uncultured Verrucomicrobiota bacterium | reverse complement strand
CCATCCATCATGCGCTGCAGAAGGTGAAACATGTAGTCGAGCAACATGCAGGAATCAGGAAAGATAACGCGCTCCGTGCTGCTATGTGAAATATCGCGTTCATGCCAAAGAGCAACATTTTCCAGCGCGGCCATTGAATTGCCGCGCAAAACACGGGCGAGACCAGTCAATCGCTCCCATGTAATAGGATTACGTTTATGAGGCATTGCACTGCTACCCTTCTGCCCCTTGGTGAAGGGTTCCTCAGTTTCAAGCACTTCAGTGCGTTGTAAGTGACGAAACTCAACGGCCCAGCGTTCAATGCTCGCACCAATTAGAGCAATAACACTTAGAAATTCTGCGTGATTGTCTCGTTGCACTACTTGGGTGGCAATGGGTGCAGGTTTAAGGCCGAGCTTCTTGCAAACATAGTTCTCCACGCGAGGCGACAGGTGGGCATTTGTCCCAACAGCACCAGACAGCTTCCCCAATGCTACAGTTTTTTTTGCTCGCTCAAGGCGTTCAAGAGCCCGCCCAAATTCATCATACATTAGCGCCATCTTTAACCCAAAGGTTGTTGGCTCGCCATGGATTCCATGACTACGCCCAATACAGGACGTGAACTTGTGTTTACGAGCCTGTTTAGCAATCGATTTTCTTACATTCTTTACATCGCCAATGAGAATATCTGCGCTTTGAACCATTTGGGCTGCAAACGCAGTGTCAACTATATCACTGGAAGTCAGCCCAAAATGAAGCCACCGACTGGCCTTATGGTTAATTTTCTCAGCAACGGCAGTGGTGAAACCTATGACATCGTGATTTAGAGTGCGCTCCAAATCCTATTGCCTTGCAACCAACCCAGGCAAATCTGAAAAGCACTTCTTCGCTCCGGCCTTCATACGCTTAAGATCGGCAGAAGAAAGGGTTCCTTCTTTGACCAACGCTTCGCCAGCAAGCATCTCTATCTGCAGCCAGAGATTTAGTTTATTTTCGTCAGTCCAAATCGCCCGCATATCCGGGCGCGAATATCTTGGAATCATAGCTGGTTGAGTTTACAAACTTTACAATGAAGCGTCGAGCGTTTGACGTCATCGCTCCATTCTGGCACGGGCATCATCTAACATTTTGCGCTCTTTCTCCGTCAGGTTGTGAATGCCTTCCTTGTAAATCTTTTCAAGAATTGGATCTATTTCCTGTTCAATAAATTCTTTTTCTGAAACTTCCTCTGCCTCAACAATAGCATCGTCTTTCGAGGAAAAAGCCCGAGCGGATCCCACACTAATAATTTTTCGCCGTCGTGTATTCCGAGACCGCAATCGTGCCAACGGTCCCCAATCGGACAAAGAAAAACCACCCACTAGGACCCAACGCACATACCCCCATCCGGCAAGTACTCCCCCTAAGTGAGCTCCATGGGCAATATTACCATAGGGAAAAACAACCCCGAAAACAGACCAACCCAGAACAACCCAAAAAATAGTACTCGCCTTGACATTTACAGGAAGCACAAAAAACAGAAGCAACGTAAGCCTACGATCGGGCATAACTGAGGTGAACGCACCCAAAAGCGCCAATACTGAGGCAGACGCTCCCAAAATAAATGCATCGTTAACATGTTCCACATAAGCTAAACCACATTGCAGGATGCCACCCAATATACCGCCGATGATATAAATTTGGAGCAAAACAGAACGTCCATAAAACTCCTCGATAGCCTTTCCAATGAAATAGAGTCCAATCATATTGCAGAGAATGTGGAATACGCCCGCGTGCATGAATTGATAGGAGAAAAGTTGCCAAACGTATCCCTGGCTAAGCCCGTCAGCAGAAAGCATCATAAACGGCAGTATCGCTTGCGCTCCACTACCTCCGTAATAATCTATGAAATTCTGGCCTATAAAAATGACAACATTGATAGCGATAAGCACTTTTATTGTCGTCCATAACCCTCCTTGAGAAGAGGTGTCGCGCCACTCAGGCTCACGCATGTATGACCGGTCGTCGAGCATTGTTAATTTAATGCAGCCAGCTCCGTTTGAACCAATTCAATCAAGGGCTTGAAAGCCTCTGTATCAAAAGAGAATGGAGCACCAGCAGCGTGAAACAACTCCGGAAGCGGACGCGAACCGCATAGTGCCAAAGCCTTCTTATAATCAGCAAGAGCTTTGGCGCGATCGTCCTTTGAATTCTTCCAAACCCACAATGAACCCAACTGCGCAATCCCATACTCAATGTAGTAAAACGGCACCAGGAAGATGTGGGATTGGCGATGCCACATTTTTGTTCGCGCCAACTCGTGCCCGCTCCAGTCTATGTTACCACCGAAGCGATCACAGAGCTCATTCCAAGCGACGTCGCGTTCGTCCCGAGTGTGCTCGGGATGCGTATAAATCCAGTGCTGAAAGCCGTCCACCATGGCGATCCACGGGAACAATCCAACGATTCCCTCCAAGTGAGTACGCCTTGCCCTAATAGCATCTGCTTCGGAATAAAATTCTGTTAGGTGCTCATTCCCAATCAGCTCCATACTCATTGATGCTACCTCACAAAATTCCAGCGGAGCGTGCTGATAGTGATGCAAATCCTCACCCTGTGCAGCCAGTGCGTGAAAAGCGTGGCCAGCCTCATGCAAAAGAGTTTCAACGTCACGTTGCAGGCCAACGGCGTTCATGAAGATGAACGGCAGGCGTGCTTCTGATAGACTGCACTGATAGCCGCCTGGCGCCTTCCCTTTGCGATTAGCCAAATCAAGCAGCTTTCGATCACGCATTACCTGGAAACCATCAGCCAATTCATTGTCTACGTGATCAAATATGTTTTTTGTGCGCGCCACCATGTCGTCCACTTCGGTGAACGGCTTCAGCGGATCAAGCCCCAGCGGATCCACTGCAGTGTCCCATGGCCGCAACGTATCGAGTTTCATTTTGTCGCACCTATCAGCCAGCAGTTCGTTGTAAACAGGCATCACGACCGTCTCTACTGCCTGATGAAATTTGAAGCAATCCTCCGGCCTATAATCAAAGCGCTCCTTCTTTTGATGTTTGAAATCACGATAATTTTCAAAGCCGGCATTGCTGGCCATTTTAACGCGCAGCGACATCATTTTCTCGAATGAATCATCGCATTCATCAGCCACTTCCAAGCGACGAGTCGCCACTAATCCCCAAGCCTGTTGCCGTAATTCTCGATCATTTTCCTGCTGATAGACCCCCATTTGAACCAGTGTCTTTTCCTCCCCCTGAAATTCCACTGTTAGCCCACCCATGAGCTTCTGGTACTGCTGCCCCAGCTTGGCTTCTTCGGTCTCCAAGGGAACGTTCTCCTCCCGAAACAATTCCACCATCGAGGACCAATCCCTATTTAACACCGCATAACGTTCCGATGGGATACCGCTCCGACAAGGATGTTCGACAAAATACTTAGCCAATTGAAACATCAGTTCTTTTATTCCCGGCTCGATGTTCACCACAAATTCGAGATGTGCCTTTTCCGCTTCCTCTTTATCCGTGTGACAAGTCATTGCGATATAACGTTTGGCACCTTCCTCATCAAGCGCCGCACTCAGCTCATTTACCTGAAGCAGCCATTCCTCCAGATCTTTCGGCGACTTACATCCATTAATGCTCTCTTCCAATTGTTTGAATACCGGCTCAATGCTCGTCCAATTGCCCAAGTCTAAATTTGCAGGAACAAAAACTCGTGGCTTATAAGGGGATAAATCTTCAAATGGCAATAAACTCATCAGGCCCAGACAGTGGCAAAATATCGGTGAAATTGGAATGCGATTCGTCAGTCCAAACCGTATTTCTCAAGCCAACTTTGAGGCAAAGTCCCAAATGAAAGAAGCCAGTCATTGAATTTACGTAGACTCCAGCCTCTGCCTTTAACAAGTCGTTTGTACAAACGGGCATTCTCTAGGCGGCCAAGCCAGTAGCTCATCGGCACTGCCGGAGAACTTGTATACCAATTTACATCCGCTTCTGCTCGCGCCTTTGTGAAACCCAAGTACTTTTGCAAATGCTCCACCCCTTGTTCATAACTGTACCGGCCTGTATGTAGACGCAAATCTACCAGAATTCGATGTACACGCCAAAGAGCATCGTGCAGTTGAACGATGTTTGTCCAAGGCGAACGATCAATATCTAAGTCTATCATCATCTGCTCACACCAAAGTGTCCAACCCTCATAAAATACCGCATGAGCAAAAAGTGGGCGCCATTTTCTACAATGCGTGTTGGCTGTTACAAACTGCAGGTGGTGCCCCGGATAAGCCTCATGCGCAGATGTAAGGCTGATCCCGAAGTGTTGTTGCGTTTCAGCCAACTTGTCCGCTGGTGAAGATTTCGTAAGGCTTAAATCATTTACCCAGAAAACCCCTCGCTGCCTTTTCTCGAAAGGCCCAGGCGATGAATACGCCGCCGTCGGATACAAGTGCCGCATAAACTCTGGCACCAATCTAACCTGCAATTCATCTCCCCTCGGGAACGACACTGCTTTGGCTGTCTGAAACCCATCTGCCACGCGCTGCGTCTCCGCTCGATAAATGTCGAGCAAATCTCCCTTTGGCTTCCAATTAGTGCGCGCCTCTTCAATAATATCATCAACCGCCTTCTTCTTACCATATCGCACACACGCTTTATTAAGTAATTCGCCAACACGCGACACCTCCGACAATGCCAAGGACTCAATTTGTCCAAGTGTGTAATCAAGCCCAAGTTCGTCCCTGACTCGTCTTTGCAAACGTTGCGTTCCCAGCGAAAACGAATTTTTGGAAGCCAATGTACGGCCCATGACCGTATCGCAATACTTCTCCACAGATCGCTGGGTCGCGACAATGACACGCTTATCTTTTTTCTCCATAAACAATTCCACCGCCTTGAACATTGCCGGCGCCCCATTCACCGTCTGCTGCATGATCCGTCGCCACACACGCTCAGGCCGATCTATCATCCTCGCTGCTCTGGCTAAGTAGAGCGGAGTCTCCTTTAGAATCCCGCGAATGTTACGCTTTGCACGTGCTGGCTCATCCTCTCCTCGCTGCAATTCATGCAATAAAATTCCGAAAATCACATCCACTCCATCAGGATCCAAAGTATGTGTCGTTCGAGCAAAATCCTCACACTCCCCCAATAATTGAGCCCGTAACGCTAGTCGGTCCAGATGTTGCTCAGCACTTAACTCATTAGCTGCCAAGGCGTCCAATACTATAAGCGTCTCTTGTCGGCGCTTTTCCTGACGCCGCTCAAACGCTAATCCAACATTACCTAATTTTCCTTCTCCACCTCGAATACCAAGTTCATTGGCCATGATCGGGTTGTCCAGCAGCACTCCTTCAAAATAACTATCAAGGATTCGCTCGAACTGTTTTTGGGTTCTGTTATAATTATTCATTCAGCAATTTCCAAACTCTATAGGCCTCTGACACACTCCATGCCTGCGCATCACACCCCCGTTGTGTATGAGGGGCATCTCCGTCTAAAACTTCCGGCAAATGCCCAAGACATCCTTCATTAAGTAGCGGCTCCGCAGACAACAAATAGGAGCGTGCCGCTGCCACACTTTCCGGCGAAAATTCCCACGCCCGTACTAGTGCCTCACAAAATACAGGCAACGACCATACCCATGCTGTCCCATTGTGATACGCCGGTTTTCGGCGGGTGTCTTCATCCCCCTCATACTTACCACAATACGGCTTGTTAGGATTGTTCAATAACTCCCCTTCATTTGTCCGCACTGGTAAAGGTGGATCCACAGACAACGGTGCTAACGAACGAACTGCTCCGGGCACAATCAAGTGCCTTTGTGCAGCAAAAACCATTCGTTTTGCCTGTTCTCCAGTTACAACGCCTAACGAAACGGCCAATAATCCGTTACTTCGAAGCGCGTTGTCTGGAATTGCCTCAGCAGCACTCATTCCTTGGACTGCTATCAACTGGTCAGCCAACCAACCTTCATCAAGCGTATAAAGTACTCCAAGCGATGCCTCCGCTTTTAGCCGCACACTCTTCCAATCCTCTCCCAGATGCTTCAGCAACCTCAGCCACAATGCCTGAATTTCCACAGGATATCCTTCCCGAGGTGAGCCGGCCGGATGGTTCGTATCCATCCATGTAAAATGCGTTGGACTCCAAACCAAACCGCTTGAGGCATCGACACGAATGCCGTTTGGTGTGCCATCCCGGTAAGACAATGCAATAGATTTTAAAACATCGATCACCGAGCGTTTGCCAGCATATAGCTGATTCAAATCAACACCCGCCCCAACTAATTCCTCGCACACAACACCTAGCCACAATGGTGCATCAGACGTATCACGATTGGTCGCATTAACTCCTTGGAGTGTATTGGGGAGTGTGCCGCCTTCCTCTAATTCGGCATAGGTCAACACAAGGTCTCGAACCTCATCCACCATCC
>CAYUXV010000297.1:0-5281 GCA_964448875.1 uncultured Verrucomicrobiota bacterium | reverse complement strand
GCCCTGCATGACCTCAGGCACCTCCTGTCCGGCCGCCTCTAGGAGCGTCGGAGCTATATCGAGCAGTTCAACTAGGCCATCTGCCCGTAGTCCGGACTTGAACCGCCCCGGCCAACTGATTATGAGCGGAACACGTACCGCCTCTTCATAAAAATGCGGCCCCTTTAGGTAAATACCGTGATCACCGAGCATCTCACCATGATCACTCATAAAGATAACAATGGTGTTTTCCAGTTGCTCGGTTTCCTCGAGTGCTGCAACCATCCGCCCAACACCTTCGTCAATCAGCTCAATCATCGCATAATAGGCCGCTGTGACCTCCCGCTTGTCATTATCCGACATGGCAGCAACATTGTAGCCGGAGGGATCGTTGTGGGCATATTTGCTGTCGAGTTTCTGATAGGTCGTTTTGGAGTCCAACTCCCCTGCCCTACCCTTGGGTAGTGGCATCTCATCGGGATTGTATCGAGCCAGGTAATCTGCCGGGGGATCAAAGGGATGATGTGGCGCAAAGCAGTTATAGCTAAAAAACCATGGTTCGCCCTGTTGTTCCCGAATAAAATCAATGGCCATATTTGCGCACCAAGTAGATTGATTGAATTCGGCAGGAACTCCATGCTTCACATAAGAAGTTCCCGGCCCATCATAAAGCTCCTCCCAGGTTTTTCCCTGCCTAGCCAACCACTGCGTGTAGGCATTTTCCGGCCAATCCGGCTGCGGATGGTGCGACCAATGAAAAATCTCATATCCATCATCAATACGTTTTTCCACAACTCCATTGGCACAAGTAGCTAAATGCAGCTTGCCTGCGAGTCCACAGGTGTAACCAGCATCCGTAAATAAGCGGCTAATTAGTTTCTCAGTCGAGGGGATGGCCTGTCCGTTCTGTCGGCAACGCGTAGTGCGTGGATAACGTCCCGTCAGGAACGATGCACGACTGGGGGTGCAAACTGGGCTTTGACAGTAAGCCTGTGTAAAAGCGACTCCGTTTGAGACAAGAGCATCAATGTTTGGTGTATTAATCAGCGGATTCCCCAACGAGTGGATAGTGTCGAAACGCTGCTGGTCGGTACAGATCCAGAGTATATTTGGCTGATCAGGCACAGGCGTTGAATAAATCAACTGGTCATTCTTGGCGAGCTTTGCCTTTTATCAACCAGTGATCATTTCAAAGATCATCTCAGGAGGCCAGACTGGCGCAGATCGTGCAGCTCTTGACTGGGCAATCGCGAACAATATCAAACACGGCGGATGGTGCCCGAAAGGCCGATTAGCTGAGGATGGCATGATTGATCAAAAGTACAATCTGCAGGAAACTCCTAAATCAGAATACATTCAGCGAACTGAATGGAACGTGCGCGACTCCGATGCCACAGTCATATTCAGCACTTCACCTAAATTATCGGGCGGATCACTTGCAACCGTGGAAATTGCAATGTCACTAAACAAACCCTATCTAGTTCTTTCAAGCATAAATTCAAATATAGAAAATCCAGCATTTCTCCTTCAATTTCTAAAAGAAAATGGCGTAAATGTGCTGAATGTAGCTGGCCCAAGAAAATCAGGTGATCAAAGAATTGGCTACTTGGTTTTCAACACATTAAACCATCTTGTGAATAAGCCAGCGAACCCTTGCGAATAAAAAATAAATAGCGTGAACGAAATTTAGTAGACGGATGATGATCTAGGCAGAGAATAAAAGGTGATGCCGGCACATATTTCTCGCAGAAAATTTTTGCCATGGACTGCACTTGGGTGTGGAGCTGGCTTGCTGATGCCTGGATTATTGGATTCTGCAAATCGACCGAGTCACATAACTGTTCAGCGAGGAGATTCACTCTTCAGACTTTCAAAGAAATATAGCCTGTCAGTTGCACAATTAAAACTGTGGAACGGCTTAACCAGCGACTTGATATACACAGGACAAAAACTATGGCTTGAGCCCGCCTACAGAAATCTGCCTGTGAGTGAAATCACCAAACCAAAAATCAAATCCAACAGATGGCAGAATATTATCGCCCACCACAGCGCAACCCCAAATGGTAATGCTAAAATATTTGACCAGCATCACCGAGTCAGACAAGGTCGCGAACATGGCCTCGCCTACCATTTCGTATTTGGAAATGGCACGAACTCAAGAGATGGGAAGGTAGAAATAGGTGGACGATGGCTAAAGCAGGTGAATGGAGGTCACGTCAGCAACGTGACATATAACGCAAATTCCATCGGTATCTGCTTGGTTGGAAATTTTGAGAGAACACACCCGAGCAAGGCACAGCTTGTATCTTTAATTGAGTTAACAGACTACCTAAAAAACCGAGTGTTTTCGGGGAAATTAAAATTTCTGGTACATAATGAGATAGAGAAAACCCTTTGCCCCGGTCGTTATTTTCCCAGCACAAGACTTCGCAAACTATTTGCCTGATCAGTCAAATACTGACAAGTCAAACATCGTATAAGTCGCTTTGAGAAGGTTTTCGACCTCACTTCTGCTTATGTGTAATTTGTCAGTAAATTCATCCAGCTTTTCCTGCTCATTTGACCGCCAACTACTATCACAAAACATTAAAGCAAATAAATTTGCCGCAAGAAACCGTTTTTGAAGGCTATTGAACCGGTATACTTTCTCAAGCACACCTTCCGATTTAAGATCGTCCAAAATTTTACGCCCAGCATCGACATGTGATTTTTCCGGGGCAAACCATTCAAGAAATTGCTCCTCTTGAGCAGATTGTTCATCGTCCGATTCGGACAGAACCAAAAGAGCCGCGCAGCATAGCCCCCACTGATCGTCACTCCTTACTGTATCATGAGCCAATAACGATTCTACCGAGCGGATTAAATCGCTAGCATCAGGACCATAAATCTTTAACAATTTTTCTAATTCGGAACTGTTTTTCGGGTTCATCCGACTTTTTGCACCATGAAGTTTTGACACAAGATTTGCAAACAAACAGGCTGATTGAGGGCCGTCCAGAACTCGCGGAAGCAGTGATTTTAATGCTTCAACATCATTTGCCTCTAGCCATGCTTTTCCTTTTGCACGCGCATTATTCCAGCGTTGGTTTTTTTCCATTAACAAAAAACTAAAGGGAAGGTCCTCTTCGGGTATCCATGCGGCAAAAGCAGCCCCTGCGGCAGCTAATGGTGTTAAATCTTGATCATTCATGAATTGTATATTTTGGAATTTTCAGTCACGATACAAACGACAACTACTCGCAGTTCTTATTTTAGGTCATTTACCTCTAACTAGTCTCGCCACCTGATTTTCTACCGCCTTGCCTCGCAGATTAACAGCCCTGACAATTCCTTTTTGGTCGACCAACAAATTCGCTGGCACACTATGCACGCCGAATCTAACAGCTAATTCATTTTTCCATTTTTTCCCATCATAATGATGCAGCCAATTCATCTTCTTATCTGTAATCATCCTATCGAATCTTGCTTTGTCATCATCAAGACTAACTCCAAATATTTCAAAACCTGCTTGAGAAAATCTCACATGGGCTTCTTTGATGTGAGGAAGTTCGGCAATGCACGGGCGGCACCAAGTCGCCCAGAAATCAACGAGAATAACCTTTCCCTTTAAATTTTTTGGACTGATTTCCTTTCCAGTCACATGATCTAACACTTTAAACTCCTTAAGCGGTTTATCAACCATACGCACCATGTCAAAATGATGTTTAATACGTGGCAGCAATCGATCTTTCTTAGCCAACAGCATCTCCGTTTCGATGCGATCCATAAACAGTAACGCTTCCTTCTGTTTGGCGTTTCGCGACAAGGCATACGCCAGTTCTCGAGCATACATTTCTGGCCTATCGGGATAGTCATCTTTTAGATTCAGTAAACGCGGCAGGGCTTTATTAGCTTGTCCGCTGAAAAGGTAGGCAGCCGCTTCCCTTATGCGCGCAATACGACTGAACTTGGTTTTGGGAAATTCCTTAAGCAAAGCCGCATAGGCAGGCGGTGCCAGTTCGTAACGATGCAGGCTCCAGATCGAATAGGCTCGCAAATAAAGTGCTTTTTCGCGTTCGGGTGCCTTTGGATGTTTCTCGAGAAAAGTGGCGATTTTCTTGAGGTTCGCGTCGTTATACTTGGCAAACATCAGGGTGCTGAGCTCCCGCACCTGAAGATCTTTGGCTAATTTCTCGTAATCTTCTTTTGCGCTCTGCCCCTTAAGACTAAGCGAAAATAAAAGGGCGAAAATTAGGGCTGTTCGGCCTAATGAGATCATGACCCGATTCTAACAACTGGATTCTTTTCGGGCAATCATCCATATTACCCCTACCTTGGCAGCAATTTGTCCAAACAGTGAGAATTTCCAGTCTTAAACCTTTGGCGCTCAGACATAGTCTGATCGTGTTTGTCCTGACATTTGTCGCGTCTGTTTTTGGCAATGAAAAGATCCTCGATTGGGAGCCACTTCCTGACTTGCCGAATCCGATAGGGATGGCCGGGCCATTTGTAGGGGTTCACAATGATGCTCTTATTGTTGCAGGTGGCGCGAATTTCCCTGTCCCTAAAGGTCAGAGTTTGTGGGAAGTGCCTAAGGTATGGCATCAGAATGCTTGGGTTCTTGTACGCAACGGTAGCGAGTATGAATGGAAAACTGGTTTCAAGATTAAGCGACCTATTGGCTACGGAATGTGTGTATCCACAAAGCAAGGCATTGTTTGCTTGGGGGGCAATAATGGTAAAGAGGTATATGATGATGTCTTCCGGTTAGAATGGGACGGCAAAAAACTAAAGCAAATCGATTTACCCAAGTTACCTAAGCCGTGTGCTGGTGGCGCTGCCGCATTGATCGAGAATTTTATTTTTGTTGCTGGGGGCCACACAGAGAGTGGGTTGGATTCAGCCATGAATAATTTTTGGCGTTTGGATTTATCGAAGGGCGATGCCCAGTGGGAACAATTGCCGGGGCTTCCAGGTAAAGGGCGCGCATATAATCAACTCGCGGCACAACACAATGGCCGGGAAGTGTGTCTTTATCTTATTGGAGGCAGGTATCAAAAAAAAGGTGTAATGGGTGATGCAGGGAGTGTGGCGTTGGCCGACGTTCATGAGTTTAGCCCATCAAGACATGCTTCTGGTAAAAAGAAGGCGTGGCGAGAACGCAAATCTGCACCCAAGCCAATTATGGCCGGCACAGCAATTGATGTGGGGCAGTCGCACGTGTTTGTTATGGGAGGAGCTGATGGCGAGCTTATGAAACGCATTGTGGCTGCGCCTGATTTTGTAAAAGAGCACCCCGGTTTTCCAAAGAGTGCATTGGCAT
>CAYUXV010000296.1:0-7651 GCA_964448875.1 uncultured Verrucomicrobiota bacterium | reverse complement strand
ATGATCGTGGCCGGACGTGGCCAGGGCCAGATCAAGCAGGGACGTTTCATTCAGGCCAAGAGCGGTACGCTCAACTCCAACCTCTGGCTCACACTGGCCAACCTCATGGGCTTGGAGATCAAGGCCTATGCTGACAGTCACGGTGTGATGTCTGATCTCTGGACGTGACCGGTATGTTTTCGAGAAGGCTCACCTATGGGAGTTCCCTGCTCCTCGCGCTTGTATTGTTGTCCACGACATACGCTGCCGATGACTTCCAACAAAAGCTTCGGCCCCTCTTTGCGCACCATTGCGTGAAGTGTCACGGTGGCGAAAAGGTCAAAGGCAAGGTAAATCTCAAGGAGATCACCAGCGCCAAACAATTTCTTGGCAAGCCCGCGCTCATCAAGGAACTCATTGACGTCATCGATGCGACCGATATGCCGCCGGAGGAAGAACCGCAGCTCAAGCACGCCGATCGTGTTGAACTGCTTGCCACCCTAAAGGTCATGCTGCGCACCGCCACCACAGGCCACGTTGCCCGGCGCAATCCTCCTCGCCGGCTAAACCGTTTCCAGTACAACTACACCGTTCGCGATCTGTTCCGATTGAATCGTGACGTATTCGCTCTGTCGGAAAAGCTGATGACGCGCCAGACGATTTATCTCAATGCCCCAACGATGCCGGCCCGCATTAACGCGCGTTCATTGGCCATCAATCCCACCGGTGGGATGAGCGAGGTAAGGCCCTTCCCACAAGACTTGCGGGCGTCACATGGGTTCGACAATCAGGCAAATCAACTGACCCTTTCCCCGTTGTTGCTCGATGCCTTCCTGCGTCTGAGCGTCTCCATTGTAGAAAGCCCCGACTTCAATGAAAAAACTGTTGGCATTTGGAAAACATTTTTTGATGTCCCAGCCGAAAATATTGATTTGCAGACCGAGACACGGCAGCGCATAGCTGACTTTCTGCAGCGCGCCTTCCGCGGCCCCGTTGAGAAGATCACTGTCGACCGCTACACCGCCTATGCCTTAGGCAAACTCAAACAGAAGATGCCCTATCCGGATGCGATGAAAAAGGTCGCCTCAGCCGTGCTCTCTTCGCCGATGTTTCTCTATCACTATCACTCTGCTGATCTCAAGCAGAGTGACCTTGCGCTCGCCTCCAATCTCTCTCTTTTCCTCTGGGCCAGTAGTCCGGATGCCGAGCTTCTTGAGCTTGCTAAAAACGGCGAATTGGCCAAGCCCGTTGTGATGGGAAAAACCATCGAACGCATGCTTAATGATCCCAAGATAGAGCGGTTTCTGGACACATTTCCATCGCAATGGATGCAACTGGAAAACCTCCTTGCTGCTACTCCTGACCCGAAGAAGCACAGATTTTTTTCTCTGGATAAAAATCATCCGGCCAGCCTGCAGATGCTCTGTGAGCCGCTACTGCTCTTTGACACGGTTTTTGTTGAGAATCGCCCCATCATTGAATTTATCAAGCCGACCTTCAGTTACCAAAGTGATTTTTTGAAAGACTGGTACGCATCGGATCTCAAGCCGCCACTGCCTGACGTGTCCGAGATAGTGGAGGAAAATCGCCAAATTGATGAGCGACGCAAGGGTCTTGAGGAACTGCTTAAGACCACACAGGCTGATTTGATTAAATTAACTATGCCGGTGAAGGAGGAGCTTCTTGCTGAACGCAAAAAAAATACTGGGCAAAAGAAACCCGTGGACCTGAAGCCATATGCGGCTTGGGAGTTTGATGGCGACCTCAAGGGCTCCGTAGGCAATTTCCCACTCAAGGCCCACGGTAAAGTGAGTTTCAAGGATGGCATGGCGGTATTAAACCGATCTTTCCTGCAAAGCTCCAATTTGCCTATTGATCTTAAAGCCAAGTCCATCGAGGTTTGGTGTCAGTTGCCCAATGTCGACCAACGCGGCGGTGGTGTGATGGGTATTCAAGGTCCTGGCGATTTCTTTGACACCATTGTGCTGGGCGAGCGTAAAGGCCGTCACTGGATCTCCGGGAGCAACGGCCACAGGCGCACCCTTGATTTCCCTGATTCCACTCAGGAAACCGCAGTTAATCAATTGCTCCATCTGGTCATTGTGTACAAGGCCGATGGTACCACCACTATGTACCGCAACGGTAAACCCTACGGCAAACCCTATCGTCGTGGCTCGGCTACTTTTCCAAAAAATCGAACCTCCGTTATCTTCGGTCTACGTCACTTGCCACCTGGCGGAAACAAATATCTTAACGTGAGCATTGATAAAGCACGGTTATACAACCGTGCCCTCACACCAGAGGAAGTTGCTGCCTCGGCTTCCGGCCAAAACCTTTTTGTCTCCGAAGCCGATGCCTTGCAGGCCATGGATGACGTACAGAAGAAGAAATTCTCTACTTTGAAGGACACGCTGAGCAAAGCCAATAAGGCCATTAAATCGCTTCCAAAGAAAAAAGATATCGGCAAGATCCAACAAGGTGCGCGCCAACGATATGACAATGAGATGCGCAACAAGCTTCGAAGCACCACCTTTAACCGCGTGCCCGTAAAGAATCCCCGCTACGGTGGCATTATCACCAGTGCTGCCATGCTTGCCATGAATAACGGCACGAAACGTACCCATCCAATTGCCCGTGGCGCATGGATTATTGAGGTCATTTTCAACGATCCACCGCCACCACCGCCCAACGATGTGCCACCTCTCAATGAGAATGCCGCCGACAAAAATCTTACTATCCGTGAAAAATTTGCCAAGCATCGTGAGAGCCCCGATTGCGCCGGCTGTCATTCGCGACTGGACCCACTCGGCTTCGCACTGGAGAACTTTGATATTACCGGCCGTTGGCGAGACAAGTATCCCAATGGTCGCAATGTGGATGCCAGCGGCACCCTTCTGCGAAAATACCCCTTCAACGACATCGTGAAATTCAAGCAATCCCTTGTGAAGGAAGATCGCCGCTTTGCCAAAGCCTTCACCGCCCATCTGTTGCGCTTCGCCTTGTCCAAGGAACTTAGTCCTGCGGATACCCTGACCATTGACGCAATTGTCAATCAGACAGAGAAAGAGGGTTTTAAACTCAAGTCCCTTATTCGCGAAGTGATCCTCAGCGATAGTTTTCTTCAATCAAACTGATACAAGTGCCGAATGTAGGTATGCTGTGACCTATGAACTTTTCAGTGTGGACTAAAAAAGGGGAACTCGTAAGGTCTTATCACTAAGATGACCGATGAAAACAAAACCAGTGAAACTTCCCTTTGGGAAAAGGTGATGCAATTTGTGTCGTTCTGGCTTTCGGTTTTGGTTTTGATTACCGGCGGTTTATGGCTTTATTTCCGCTCAGAAATTGAGGCAGACACGGAGGGTTTTATCCCGTGGGCATGGGGGAAGGTAACCGGCGATTCGCTCGGTATTTTTTTTGGTGGCGTTCTCTTGTTCATGTTTGCAATCACCTTCCACTCGTTTGTCATTAGGAAACCATCCAAATAATCAGTTAAAATTCTTCTTCGCAGGAAGCTGATAAAAATGGGAAATTTTTCATGACAATTTAACAAATCGTGTCCTAGCAGCATCCCATGCTGCAGAATTTTCAGGATGGAAGGACTCCACGTCCATGGATTCTCGCACTACTTGACGTGCATTTGTAAGGTCGGACAAATCTCCAAGCGTAAGGGCTTGCACCAGTACATTGCCAATGGCAGTCGCTTCAGTTGGTCCGGCAATTACTTTCACGTCGCAGGCATTGGCGGTGAACTGGTTAAGCAACCCGTTGCGACTGCCTCCACCGACAATATGCAGGCGGTTAATTGGTTCACCGGTCAACTGCTGGATTTCCTCCAGACGCTGAGCGTAAAGCAGGGCTAGGCTCTCCAGTACGCAGCGAACGGTTGCGCCATGCGTGGTAGGTTCAGGCTGATTGGTTTCACGGCAGAAGCCAGCAATGGCTTCCGGCATGTCATCCGGCTTAAAGAAGCGATCATCACTTGGATTGATGAGTGAAGCAAAGGTTTTAGCCTCCGCAGCGATTTGGGTAAGCGTGGTGTAATCGTAATTATTTCCATCAGCAGCCCAAATACGTCGGCACTCAGACAAAAGCCACATGCCGATGCAATTGCGCAGAAGGCGTACGGTGTTCCCATGGCCAATCTCGTTGGTGAAATTCAGTTCCCGCGACTGATTAGTGATAATGGGTTTGGGCAATTCCACGCCGATAAGGCTCCATGTGCCTGAACTCAAATAAGCCCAGTCGGTCCCTTCAGCCGGAACAGCAGCCACGGCGGATCCAGTGTCATGACTACAGGTGGCAATGACCTTGATTTCATCCAGACCGCTTTCTTCAGCTAATTCTGGTTTAAGAGTACCCAATATTGTGCCTGAAGGGATGAGTTCCGGAAATTTTCTATGGTCGAAGTTCAAGGCATTCAAAATCTTACTAGACCAGTTACCTGTTCGTGGGTTGTAGAGTTGTGTAGTGCTGGCAAGTGAAATTTCCGCCTTGGCTACGCCGGATAAGAGATAATTGAAACCATCCCCCAGTGGCAGGAAGGTTTGCATTTTTTCAATGCGATCTTTTGATTCAGCAGCCATTTGAAAGAGTGAATTAATCTGTACAAATTGGATGCCGGTTTCCTCATAGATTGCCTCCCAGGAAAGTTTATCCAGAGTCTGATCAATGCCACGCTGGTTACGACTATCACGGTAGCAAAATGTGGGGTCCAACACTTCACCAGATTCATCGAGCAGAAAATAATCCAGACCCCAGGCATCACAACTGATACTTTTGATCGGCAGTTTTCGGGCGGCGGCAATTCTTAATCCTGTTTTGAGTTCGGAAAATAAACGGGGAATTTCCCAGCAAAGGCCGTGTTTGGTCTCAACCGGTCCATTGGAAAAACGATGTAGTTCCTCCAGTGACAAATCCCCATTCTCAAGTGTGCCCAGCATCAGCCGGCCACTCTCTGCACCCAGATCACAGGCGAGATAATACATGGGTTGATTGTAGTGAGGATCGAATCTGAACCGTTTGTGATTCAGGATGCAAACTTCATATTCCGAAAACGTATCAAATAAAAGTCTCGCTCATAATTCCAAGGATGGACAGGAGATAGCAAATCTCAGTTTCAGATAGGAAAACTGACCTTAATCGCGATAATCAGTTCAAACTACTTGTTGACAGATTTTTTGTTTTTTGCCAGAAGTACACGGAGAGCATCTTCCATTTCACCTACACTGAAACCACGTGGCCCGCGTCCACCTTTGAAGGCAATGTTTGACTTGGCGTCCAGAATATAGAGTCGATCGGGCATAGCATCGTAAGCACGGGAAACGGTGTCCTTCATGTCATCGACCACGCATGGAATGTTTAACTTCAATCCAGATGAACATTGGTTGGCGACTTCCTTGCGGCGCTGAAAAGTCTTGGGTTGTTCAATCTGCACGTGGCGCGCAGGGCGTGAGGAGTCCGAGGGATGCGCTTCGCGGATATAAATCCACCAGAAGTCGGCGCGGTCCTTGTACTGCTCATAGACTTTTTGGAGGCTCACGGCCTCACGAGAGAAAGGTCCTCACGTGTATGACCCAAAAACAAGGATCGTAGGACGCGTAACTTTGGACAGATCGATGGGTTTCTCGTCGGTCATTGTTTTTGCGATGACTTTTGGCGCAGGACTGCCTACTGCTGGCCCACGATCAGGTCGCTCGCGTCCGCGTCCGCCCGGGCGAAAGCCTCCTCCTGGGCGGTTTCCTTGTCCCTGCCCGAGAAAAAGAAACAATTCCTGAGGGGCAACATGTCCGTTTTTATCGGAGTCGGCCAATTTGAAATCCTCAGGTTTGCACAAAAGCTTCCATTCTTTAGCGCTGATCTGTTGGTTGCTATTTGCATCCAGCGTGTGAAAAAAATCCCGCAGTGGCATTCCTTGGCCTTGTCCTCCGCCAAAACCGCCGCGTCCACCACGTCTTGCCGCGCGCATAGCTTCGCGTTCTTTTTGATCAATGAAACCATCCTGATTTGTGTCGAAGCTCTTGAATAGATCGTCCGGTCCGGGAAACTCTTTGCGAGAGATTTTCCCATCTCCATCGTTATCGACCGGTCGCCGTGATGCATTTTGCGCAATGAGTTGCACGGTTAATGCGGCAGTTGCAAAGGCAAAAATTATCTTCTTCATCATAATCAAAAAGCTGCGCTAAGCGGGGTTACTTGTTTTTTTTCTTCAAGCAGCGTTGGAGTGCCATCACAGTGAGGGCGGTACCATATTGCTGGTGGTAGTCGTAAAGCGGAAAGTCCCACCAACTTCCGTCTTTTTCCTGCAGTTTCATAAGTGTGCTGGCCAAGTGATTCTGTAGGCGCCCCTTATCCGGCTCGGGCACAAGCTCAATGCAGTGGGCTGCATAATAATGGCCATAGTAATAGAAATAACCGGCGACAGCAAACCATGCCTCGTGCGGACGGGGACGTTTGCGCCCGATGCTGAGCCAGCCATTTCGTGCGAAAAGTCGGTCGAGCCAGTCAATCATTACCTTGTCCGTAATGGCTTTTTCGCCCCAGAGACGGAGCGCGAGATTGCAACATTGGGAACGCCCAAGGCTACCACCAGGGCGGTTGATACCGCGGCGGGGTTGCATTTTTAAATACTCGCCATACAGATAGCTGCCATCAGGCAGACGCTGGCGTTTGGTAGCTGCAATTGCGCGGGTAACGAGTTTCTTTGGGGGGGCAATGCCGGCCTCTTTGGCCTCGTAAAAGGCATGTAGCACAGTTCCATTCACAAACGAAATTGAGGAGCTGGCTGGCTTTTTAGTGCCTACGCGAAAATCGTAGTAGCCCCAGCCACCGTCAACCGATTCGTAACGGGTTAAGCGGTCAAACTGATGTCGGATTAGAGCGTCGATTTTTTCAATGCGGACCCTGTCTTTCGGCAGCCGCGCACGCATACGTACGAGGGACTGGATGGCATAGGCATGTGACCAGACGTTGTACATTGCATCTGCTGTGGCGCGACGGAGCTTGGGAAGATGTTCAAATAGATATTTCTCCCCATCTTCAATGGCACGTCCCACGCGAGGATTATCGCCTCCTGCCTCAATGAGGGCAGAGGTGCTCAACGCTGTGACTGCCAGTCGAAATGCGTAATGACTTTGGAAGGTTGGAGCATATATGTTGAGACCCTTCGTGTTGCGTGGGCTGCCCCAAGAGCCATCCTTGTTCTGTCGATTGAGTAGAAAATAAACACCACGCTCTATGGATTGCTCCACCTTCGTGTTACCCGGAGGCGGAACGTCCTTGGGACGAGGGATTTTCGAGTAATCCGGCTCTGTCGCCGCGACAGTGAACGCGCACAGCAACAATGCCACGAAACTACTTTGCCGGTTTTTCCAAGAGAACTTCATCACCCGCTTTCACACCCTTAAGGATTTCCGTTTTACCGCCAGACGTCTTACCTGTGGTAACAGTTTTTTTCTTACCATCCTTTAGGTAGACCACCTTCGTATCGCCATCATCAAACACCGCCTTCATGGGAATGGCCAATGCTTTTTTGTTCTCATAAACCACCAGCTTTAACGAACAGCCCATGCCAGGCATGATATGTTCATTATCCGGGTTGGCATTCAAAATCACTTCGAATTTACCAGCATCAACTGGAACGCGTGACACACTCTCTACGGTTGCGGGGAGA
>CAYUXV010000295.1:0-12679 GCA_964448875.1 uncultured Verrucomicrobiota bacterium | reverse complement strand
CCTACCTTGGCGGGATCAAAACGAGTAACTGCCTTCATCAGCCCCAAATTCCCCTCATCAATCAGGTCCAACAGTGGCAACCCAAGGTTGACATAATCGCGGGCGATTTTAACCACCAGACGGAGGTTCGCCATGATCATGTGTTGCTCGGCCTCCTCATCGCCCTTCTTGATTCGCGCAGCCAACTTGATCTCCTCCTTAACCGTCAAGAGCGGTGTCTTCGCAATCTCACTCATGTACAACTTGATTGCTGAATTTGCATCGTAAGCCGGGCCTACGTGGTCGGTTTGCTTGAGATGGGAGATTACCGAGACTGCCTTGCCCGTGGTGCCGTTGACTGCTGTTTTCCGGGAGGCTGGCGGTTTCTTTTTGGCGGAGGACTTACGTTTGCGGGACGCAGCTTTTTTGCTGGTCGCAGTCTTCTTTTTTGTGGTTTTCCGCTTCTTGGCCACCATGACGCGGTGAAAATACCTACTTACCTGTTAGTAGCAAGAGATTAGACGGGCAACCTGCTCTAAACCTCCGCAAGCCTTGCGTCTAGTGGGGGTTTCCCGGAAACAGCGGAATCCCGCTTAACCACCCAATTACCCCTTTAATTCCGCTCGAAATCGTATCGCCTCTGGATATCCTCGAGCATATCCAGCGTCAGTTTTTTGGCACCTTCCCTGCCGTAGGCAAAATGGGTGAAATCCATAGCCCGCTCGAGAAAAGCCACTGCCACGGCGTCCATTGGGCCTTTTTTTTCAGCCTGTTCAACAAGCAACTCCAAAATCTTGTCTGAAAAGACCTGAACTTGTTCGGTTTCCTCGGTGGCAAGTGGGGATTGAGGGTCGATCTGGAAGCGAGAAGTTTCCTGCATGCGAGGGATGATAACACCCACGTCAAATAGAGGGATATTTTGTGCCGGAAAAACCCTCAGGGATACCACCCTGACCTATTTTTTCTTCATCGCCCGCCCCGTATGCCGTGCATTCTGCCCATGCATAGGCAGTCACAGAATCTTCGAACACTCCTTCACCATAGTCATACATCACCCCAAGGTTGAATTGCGCTCTAGCATGTCCCTTATCGGCAGCTTCCTGATACCACTTAACCGCTTCCTTATAATCTTGATCAACTCCTAGACCCTCGTAGTACATCTGCCCAAGGTTGAATTGCGCTTCGGCATCTCCTTTTTCCGCCAGCGTTTTCAGTGACTTAAAGTCCTTCGATAACGCCTTTGCCTTATCCGTACCCATCAAAGGCACACACAAGCACAAAGCCAACAAAGCTATGAAGGTGGGTTTCATGTTGCTTTCATCATTTCCAACTCGCGTAATTATCAGCAGCCAAAGCATCGGTCTCCCGCATCCCCAAGGCCCGGGACGATGTAGCCAATGTCATTTAATTTGCCATCAATAGCAGCAACGGTGATGGGTGATTTGGGAAAGTGCTTTCGTAATTCACGAATCCCGTGCCGGGAGGCAAGCACATGGACAAACCGAATCTTCTTTGCGCCCCGTTTCTCAAGTAGTTGCCCGGCGGCAATTGCGCTCCCGCCCGTGGCCAGCATGGGATCAAGCAGGATCGCTTCAACCCGCGCAAGACGACTGGGCACCTTGTCCAGATACCACTCAGGCTGCAGTGTCTTCTCATTGCGTGCCATGCCAATAAATCCCACGCGTGCCTCGGGCAAAATCTGTTTTGATCCATCAAGCATGCCCAGAGCCGCGCGCAAGATTGGCACCAGCAACACTTCACGCGAAAGGGCCACACCTGCAGCCCGGGCCAAGGGCGTGTTGACGCTTCGGGATTTGACGGGCAGGTCGCGGGTGGCCTCGTAGAACAGCGGCAGGGACAGCTCGCCCAACAACCTGCGAAATTCCGGGTGCGGGGTTTTCCTGTCGCGCAACTGGGCAAGTTTTGCCTGAACAACCGGATGATCAATGACAGTGATGTTTTTCACCGTTACTTGTAGATGACCGGCGAAAGGAAGTAGGGACGTCCCGGGTCAAGGCGCGGCAGATGCACCCCAAGGTCAACCTTTACCTTGGGGTCTTCGGCTTTCACAAAGAAACGCAGGATGCCCGACAGGTCGAACGGGGCACTGTAACGAACCAGCTGTGCTTCCCCGGAAATGCCAGCCAACCGCTCGGCAACCTTCACGGCGTCATCGTAGACACCCAGCTGATCGACGAAACCTTTTTCGTGGGCCTGTATCCCGGTGAGTATCCTGCCATCGGCAAATTCCTCCCAGTCTGCCGCAAGCGGCCTGCCAACTTCTGTACGGTTGCTGTTGTATTCCAAAGATGCCTTACGACCTTTTTCAACAATGCTCTTGAAGCGGTCAAAGTAGAACATCACCAGATCCTGAAAAAGTTCCTCATCATTATTTGTCTCAATGTCATCGGGTGACTTGTAAGGGCTGAGCGCATCCTTGTTTTTGCCACTTTTGATCGTGTACGGTTTCGCCCCAACTTTTTTCATGAGGCCATGCAGGTTCACTGTCTGTATGATGACTCCAATGCTCCCGGTAAGCGTCAGTTCGTCCGCAACGATGTACTCACAGGCTGAGGCAATGTAATACCCCCCGGAAGCGGCAATGCCGGTCATGCAACAGATGACGGGCTTTTTGGTCTCCTCGGTGAAATTCTCTATAGCACGATGAATATTGTCAGAGGCCATCACTTCGCCTCCCGGTGAATCCACCTTCAACAACACTGCCTTCACGGCCGGGTCGCGCCTGGCAAGTTTGAGCTGGTCCTGGACGCGCTTAACCATGTTCTGGCCACTGCCATCAAAACTGTAACGGGAGATCATGCCCTCAATATTAATGACAGCAATTTTGCCCATCCCCTGTGCACTCCGTAATACAACCTCACTGTAGGCCTCGAGACCGGGCTTGGGCGGCTGAAAAGCATCCGCCACTGCGCCCACGATACTCATTAACATAGAAAACCCTACACAGAGAAAGACCCCACAAAATGCAACCACCCATGGCCAGCGACGAGGCGGTGGCGGCTGGTTTGGTTGCCCGGAAGCATCCAATTGCACCGTTGGTTGATTTTCGCCTGTGTCCTCGGATTTCATTTTGGGAATCTAAACCGATGGACTGACAGAGAACAAGTTTGGATGCCTAAGTGATAGCGCTCAAAATTCCAACATTTGAATTAAAACACGGTAATTATGGTTTATTTGCCCCTTGACGCTTCAACAGGTGGCTCATAGAATGCGCCGCTGAGTCAGTTAGTAGCTGGATTGGCAGCGCGGCGAGTCGGATTCATTTCCGGCTTTTTTGTTCCCCGCATGGAGCGAAGGGAACTGGCGACAGACATTATGAACGCGGAACTTTTGGCGGTCTTAGACCATTTCGAAAAGGAAAAGGGAATCCTGCGTGAGGATTTGATGGAAGCAGTTAACGAGGCACTCGTGACTGCTGCCAAGAAGGCCGTTGGGCCTGCCCGTGATTTGCGCTGCGAAACTGACCCTAAAACCGGCGAAATCAAGGCATTCGCAAAGCTTGTTGTGGTAGACCGAGTACAATCGGAGCATGACGAGATTTCACGATTCGACGCCATGAAAATCGCCGATGATGCCAAACTGGGTGACGAGATTGAGAAGGAAGTCACACCTGCGGGTTTTGGCCGTATTGCCGCACAGCACGCAAAACAGGCGCTGATGCAGATCATGCGGCGCAAGGAAAAGGCTCTGATCTGGGAGGAATTTAAGGATCGTGCCGGAGACATTGTCAGCGGCACAGTCAGACGCTTTGAGCGGTCAGATGTAAAAATTGATCTCGGAAAATACGAAGCACTTCTCCCCAACCGGGAACGAGTGCCAATTGAAGAGTATCAAGTAGGAGAACGACTTCGTTGCTACGTAAAGGCCGTAGAAGATGGCCCCCATGGCCCTGAAATCATACTTTCGCGTGCTGCCCCTGAATTTGTCATTAAGCTATTCAAGATGGAAGTATCGGAAATCGCAGATGGCACGGTGGAAATTGTCGCCGTGGCTCGCGAGCCAGGCTTCCGCACCAAGTTTGCGGTACACTCACGCGACAAACGTGTCGATCCCGTTGGTGCCTGCGTCGGACTTCGTGGACAACGTGTAAAAAACATCGTCCGTGAATTAAACAACGAAAAAGTGGATATCATCAAATGGGATGCTGATATCCAGACATATGTCACCAACTGTCTAGCACCAGCTTCACTTAAAGCCTTCAAGATCGACGAGGAAAATAAACGTGTCACCATTCTGGTGTCCGACGATCAACTTTCTCTCGCCATTGGAAAACGAGGGCAAAATGCCCGCCTCACAAGCAAGATCACAGGTTGGCAAATCGACATCGAGGCAGAGGAAATCGAAGTCGTCAGCTTCGACGAACAGGTGGCTCAAGCCACGGCTGCACTTGCTGGCATATCAGGTATCGGCGAAGAACTTGCAACAGTACTGGTAAACAGCGGTTTCCACACATTCGAAGATCTTCGCCAAATAGACGTGGATGATCTCGCTGGCATCCCCGGCTTGACTGATCATGCCACGTCACTTTTTGAGGCAATTAAGGCTGAGGCCGAACGTCGAGACGCTGGCGCGCCGTCACCTGCCAAATCAACCACACCCGTTGCTGATGAAAATTCTGATTCAGAATCAACTGAACTGCCAGAAACTAAAGAAACAGTTGCTGAGCAGTCCACTGATGAAGAAGGATTTGTTTTAGAAGAAACTTCGACAAAGGAATCTCCCGAGAATTCTGAATCTGAAGAGAAACTGGTGAAAGAAGAGACAAACGATGAATCCAAAAATGCCACACCAGAGGCGGATGACGACACAGTTTCCTCAGAGGTAACTGCCGATGAACCGGCAACCAACGAGACCGATGGAGAGAGCATCGGTGAAAAAACTGCAGTTTAATGTATTTGAATTATATGAATAACCCGTTCGGTTGACCCATGAGTGCGTGGGTACCCAACCGAATAACGAGCGACCATGCCCGTACGAATCTACGACATAGCCAAACGACTAGGCATCAAAAGCAAAGATGTCCTGGAAAAAGCCAAAGAACTTGGTGTAAAAAATGCACGGGTTGCTTCCAGTTCACTCGATAAAATTACCGCTGAGTATCTCGAAGAAGAGATCGCCAAGCAACTCAAGCCCGCTGAAGCGGTCGAGGACGAAACCCCCAAGGAGGAAAAACCGGTCGATACGGGCCCTGTCCTAATCGTCGCCTCAGAAACAGAAGAGGAAGCTGACTCAAAAGAGGAAACTGACTCAGAAGAGGAAACTGACTCAGAAGAGGAAACTGACTCAGAAGAGGAAACTGCCTCAGAAGAGGAAACTGTTGGTGACGAAACACAGACAACTGAAGTCGTTGACAAGCAAGAAGCACCCGAATCTGATGCAACCAACGAAGAACCCACATCTGTAGAGGAGAAGTCACCCACAGAGACTCCCGTTCAAAAAGAAAAAGTTGGCCCGACGAAGGTCGGCTTTATTGATCTAGGTGATTACACCCGCCGGTCACCTCGCCGAGAACGCGAAAAGCGAGATGACCGAAAAAAAGCAAAGGCCGAAACTGACAAAAAGGGCAAATCAGCCGAAAGCTCTCAACCAGAAAAGCCGAAATATGCAGTACCAGCTAATGCCAAATCTATAACACTTAAGCCCCCCATTGTTGTACGCGAACTGGCTGAAGCCATCGGCCGAAAACCTTTCCAGCTGATCGCCGATCTTATGGAATTGGGTGTATTTGCAAATGTCAATCAAGCCATTGACGAGCAGACTGCTGGACAACTTTGCGCCAAACACGGTTTCAAATTCGAAGCACGAAAACGCGAGCGTGGAGCGGGTGCCAAACCACCCATAGAAAAGAAGCAACTGGAGTTGGATAGTGATGATGATCCCAAGGATTTAAAACCACGCCCACCCGTGGTCACGGTAATGGGACATGTTGATCACGGAAAGACCACATTGCTGGATTCACTTCGTCAGGCAAATGTCGTCGCAGGTGAATCCGGCGGCATCACTCAGCACATCGGCGCATACACAGTAAAACTGCAGCACCCAGAAAAGAAAAAGAAGATGGCGGAGATCACTCTCCTCGACACACCGGGTCACGCCGCCTTTAGCGCCATGCGCGCGCGCGGAGCTAATGTCACAGACATTGTAATTTTGGTTGTTGCCGCTGATGATGGTGTAAAACCACAAACTATCGAAGCAATCAACCACGCCAAGGAGGCAGGTGCTGAAATTATCGTGGCGGTCAATAAATGTGACCATCCAAACGCCAATCCCCAACAGGCTCGCGCAGAATTGCAGGAACATGGAATCCAGTGTGAAGAATGGGGAGGTGATATACAGTTCCGCGATATTTCGGCTTTAAAAAAACAAGGATTGGATGAGCTGCTCGAAGCTGTGCTTCTCCAAGCTGAAGTAATGGAGCTGAAGGCCAATGCAACCCGGAAAGCTGTAGGCAATGTGGTCGAATCAGCCATGGAACCAGGTGGACCCACCGCCACTCTTCTTGTTAGAAAAGGCACGCTGAAGGTTGGGGACCTGGTTATTTGTGGTCAGTTTTATGGCAAAGTGCGCGCACTAATCAACGAGGACGGAAAACGACTTAAGGAAGCTGGCCCTTCCGTAGCTGCCAAGTTATTGGGCCTTAACGGCGTGCCTCAAGCGGGCGACGAATTTAATGCTGTAGACAATGAAAAAGCTGCTCGTGAATTGGCAAGTGAGCGCGCTGAACAGAGTCATAAAGAATTGCTTGAAGGACGAGGGATAGGAATCACGCTAGAGAATCTTTTTGACTCTATAGCTGCTGAAGAGGCCAAGGTTTTAAAGGTTATCGTCAAGGCCGACACTCAAGGATCTGTTGAAGCTGTTGTATCCTCTTTGAAAGAAATCCAATCCGACAAGGTAAGTCTCGACGTCATTCATTCAGGTGTAGGCGTAATAAATGAATCCGACATCAATCTCTCTGCGTCCGCAGGTGGGGTTGTATTGGGTTTCCACACCAAGCCCGACAAAGGCGTTGCCGACCAGGCCAATCACCACTCTGTACAGGTAAAGACCTATAAGGTGATTTACGAACTAGTAGACGAAGTGAAGAATGCGATGGCTGGATTACTTGACCCCATTGACAAGGAGGTCGTGATCGGTAGCGCAGAGGTACGTGAATTGTTCCCGCTTTCAAAAGGTGGCGTGATCGCCGGCTGCGTGGTAAGCAACGGTCGCATTACTCGCGGCAAAGTACGCGTCATGCGTAAAGGGAAACCTGTGTTTACTGGGGAAATGGACTCACTGCGACGCTTCAAAGAGATCGTTGATGTCGTCCGTAATGGAATGGACTGCGGTATTCGAGTTCGTGGATTTGATGATTTTGAAAAGGGAGATATCATCGAAAGCTTCAACCTTGAACAGATTGCTCAGGAGCTTTAAAGCCACTCGATTATGCCTTCGATGCGCCATCAACGCGTGCGCGAACTACTTAAACGTACTCTCGCAGAGATTCTCCGACGTGAAATAGACACTAACGAGTGCGGGTTAGTGAATATAAACGAAGTAGGCGTGGCAAATGACTTGAAGTCGGCAATGGTTTTTGTGGGAATCGTCGGCAATCCAATTCAACGGAAAAAAGCTGAAGCTAAACTTAAAAAGGAGCGTACATATTTTCAGCAATTGATGGCTCGAGAAGTGGTGCTTCGATACACGCCAAAAATTAAATTTCGCGTGGATGACTCAATTGAAGCCGGCAACCGTGTGCTTGAAATCATTGAAGAACTGGAAAGTGATCTTGAATGATAAAGCGAAGACTGAAAATTATCCAGCGCATCCTCGATGCCCTCAAGGAATGTAAAACCATCGCTATCGGAGGACATATGCGACCGGATGGTGACTGTATCGGATCTGAGTTAGCATTGGCATATGCATTACGTGAGCAAGGGAAAAAAGTTTTTGTATGGAATCAAGACCCAATGCCTGAAAAATTGGCATTCCTCGATCCAAAGAAACTGCTCACTGCTCCCAAGCATGGGAAAAAACTAAACGCTGTTATCGTCACGGACTGCGCGAATTACGAACGACTCGGCACGATATGTGACTGCATTGAGAACCGCAGATTACTCATCAACATCGATCATCATGGCAGCAACGTTCGCTATGGTGATATCAACTGGGTCAATGCACGATCGGCCTCCACAGGTGAACTGATATATCAGCTCATCAAGCAGGCTGGCTGGCCAATAACTCCCCTAATCGCTGATAATTTATTCACTGCAATAAGTACAGATACCGGCAGTTTCCAATATCCGACAACGCGGCCGACCACCTACCACGCAGCTGCCGAACTGGTCAACAAAGGTGCAAATCTTGCCAAGATCTGCAATCGCGTTTACCAAAGCTACCCTCTTTCACGTGTACGATTATTAAAGCACATGTATAACAGCTTCAAGCTCACCCAATCCAATCAAGTCGCCTATTTTTGGATTCGTCGTAGAGACTATGTTCGCGCCGGTGCAGCCCCAGATGAAAGTGAGGGGCTAATCGATCACATACGCGATATCGAAACAGTTAAGGTTGCATGTCTCTTTGAGGAAATTAATCCAAAACTTACACGCGTTAGTCTCCGGAGCAAGATTCCCGCAATCGATGTTTCCGCCATCGCGATGTTATTCGGAGGCGGAGGCCACCAGTCGGCCGCAGGCGCGCGCATTCCTGGCAATCCCCTCTCAGTACAACGACAAATGTTAAAGATCGTCAAGCAGGCCGTGCTGGGCGCCAACGGACCCGCCTAATGCCTGAGATCAATGAAATTAATGGCGCGCTACTGATAGACAAGCCTGCCGGTCCCACTAGCCACGACGTTGTCGATGTTGTCCGTGACCTGTACCGCATCAAGAAAGTTGGTCACTGCGGCACACTCGACCCTGCAGCTACAGGCCTACTAATTTGCCTACTTGGCCGAGCCACTAAGCTCAGCCAAAAGCTGATGGCCGACGACAAGACCTACGAGGGTGCCATCACCTTTGGTCACACCACGGATAGCTACGATGCCGATGGCCAAGTGCTTGAAACAAGAGAAGTGCCTCCACTAACTCTAGATGACTTGAATGAGACTGCTACACATTTCAAAGGCGATCTAATGCAGCAGCCTCCCATGGTCTCCGCTGTCAAAAAGGACGGCGTGGCTCTCTACAAACTCGCCCGAAAAGGTAAACAAGTGGAACGCGAACCCAAACTAGTACACATTTTCCAATACGAGTTTAGTCATTACAAGGCACCCATCGCGCGCTTCACAGTTCGTTGCACCAAGGGCACCTATGTCCGCAGCTTGGCCCATGAACTGGGTATGCGTATCGGTTGCGGCGCACATTTGAAACACTTGCACCGCACACAATCCGGTGCTTTCGACGTATCCAAAGCCATTCGCCTTGAGACCCTTTGCCACCTCCCCGACGAGGAGCTCCTTGGACGCCTGATGACGATTCTCGACCTCACTCGCCTGCTTCAGCCGGCATGAAGGTAATTTCCTCTGCCAGCGAACTTGCAGCACCCAACGGACGCGTCTGCTTTGCCATTGGGATGTTCGATGGTGTACATCTGGGCCATCAACAGGTTATTCGGCAGGCCGTTACCGATGCTCATCAATATGAGGCCACCAGTCTTTGTATTACGTTTGATCGGCACCCAGCCTCTATCATTGCCCCCGAAAGTGCCCCAAGACTTATCCAGTCCCTGCCTCAACGACTGCGCGCCGTTGAGACCCTTGGAGTCGATGCCACACTGCTTCTGAAGTTCGACGAGACCATGAGTCGGATCCGCGCCCAAGACTTTGTGCACAACCTTTATCGTGACCTCGGGAAAATTAAAAGTCTTTGTGTCGGCGCTAAGTTCGCCTTCGGCCACAACCGTGAAGGCAACGTGGATTAGCTAAAACAATTGGGCCAGGAACTAGAATTCAACGTACACGGGCTTGCCAAAGTAGCTCTTAATGGGAAAACCATCAGCAGCAGCAGCATTCGACAAGCTATCAAGACAGGTGACTTTGATGTCACCACCCAAATGCTCGGTCGCGAACATGCATTAGCAGGTAAGGTAATCCGTGGAGATGGTCGAGGCCGGAAGCTTGGGTTTCCTACAGCTAACATTGGTATAAAGGGTCTATGCATTCCGCCAAATGGCGTCTATGCCGCTCATGTGCGAGTGAACGAACAAACCCACCGCGCGGCGGTAAATATTGGCTTCCGCCCCACGATAAGAGAATCTAAGCCAACACTGCATGTGGAGTCACACATCCTGAACTTTGAAGGCGATATTTATGATGAAGATTTGGAGATTACTTTTGTTGAAAAGATACGAGAAGAAGAGAAGTTTGAGTCACTGGAAGAATTGAAGGAGCAGATTTCAGCTGATATACGAAAGGCACAGACACTGTTTTCATGATTCCACGGCTGGCAAAACCCTTGCCAACAATGCCGCTTAGATATAAAAATCGGCAAGTTCCAGCTCAATTATTATGCCTGACCCAAAACCTCCCAAAAATCCGCAGCCTGAGTCAAAGCAGACCGAAAAAGCCAAGAGTGAAGAAAAGCCCTTAAATCCCAACGAGCTTTCGGAAGATGAGCAAATGGCTCTCTACGAAAAAGACCTCAAGGATTCTGACTGGGGCCATCAGCCCTGCTGAATCGGATTACTCTTCAGGCAATTTTGGAACAGTCAGTCCACGCGGCATTTTGCAGCCCTTATACCACTCCTGCCCATACGTTTCCCGCAGCTTCACTGATTCAGCGTGGCCATCACCGAAGCCCATGTTTATGTGCTTGTCGTGTCGGTCCAGAATAACGCGCTGAATGCCGTAACGCCCACCATCAAGAGTCTTTGGAGGGATATCGTTGGGTGTGGGCATTATCGACGCCCAGTTTGCCTCCGCAATGACGGGCAAGCCGCTGGTAAGGCCCTCAGGATGCTCTATGAATTTGTGGGGCTGATGACGCGCGTAATGATGGCCTGATTGCGCCCACTCGTTTATACCGTAGCTGCTGGTGGTGGACTTGCCGGGCTGACAGGGTGTCCCGGGACCACCGGGACAGCAGTTTCCCTTTAACATAAACACAGAATAAGCCTCATCTCCGCTGACTGCCACCTTCAGGCTCACGTCTACGGTCGAACGAATGGTTGTTCTCATATATATGTAGTTCACGCGACCGGTTCCAATGGGCGGATTCGGATAATACTGGCCCAAGTATAATTGCTCCTGACCGACAAACATAGCCCGATCAAAACCAACGGGTATTTTGTGATAGGGGGAACTGGGTCCCAAAAGGCTACCTTCGCCGCCCAACCCTCGTGCCAGTGGGCCTTTCCATTCAAACAGTTCGCAATCATCAATGGTAACACCCCGTGTTTCCTGAAGCCGCTTGCCGGTCTTGGCGTTAAAGATTTCCAACCCAAAATTGCTGGGTTTAACATTTTCACAGATAACGAGCACTAGCTGTTCGCCTCCCTGTTTCTTTTTGCAATAGGACCACTTGGATTTCGGCTTTTGCTTTGGCTTGCCCCCCAATGGACAGTCAGGGCCGGAAGCCGGATGAGGATTGGGGCACCTGCTAGAGCAAGGATGCGGATCATGTTTTCCCCCGTGCTCACAACAACCCGGGGCAATCAGATTGATCGTGAATTTGGCTCTTTTTTTGTTTCCAAAATTTCCGGTCACAAATTTCCAGTAGTTCGGATGACGTGCCCATTCATGGATCGGTGCCGGTTTGGCAGGTGCGAAACCGGCAACAGAGGTGGTTTTGGGCTTTGATTTTGCTTTTACCCGGGGAGCTTCTCCTCCGACACGCCATTCTTTGCGCATGCCACCAAATGAATGCTGGTTGCTTTTTTCACACAACGGACAATGCAAAGTATCCTCGGCGATTCCGTAGCCATCCTTCAACAGGTCCACCCAGCCACTATTGCCTCCCTCGGCACTGAACGGAATCGTATTACCATGATCCTGCGCATAGGAAAAATAGGCAAAACTCAGCTGTTTGACGTTGTTCAGACACACAGTACGTATTGCCCTCAACTTGGCCTTGGCAAGAACAGGTAAAAGAATGGACATTAAAATTCCCGCAATAGCAGTAACTACGAGAACTTCCTTGAGGGTAAATCCGGAATTATTTCGGTTTTTTTGAAGATACCCAGCACTTTTAATCGATTTCATCGCGCTCCCGTTCATCAATACATCGATTCTCAATCAAATTTTCTTACAAACCTTGAAAAAAATTTGATGATATTTTTAGGCCTTTTGAATCCGTTGCCTATCGGACACTCTTTGAGGCATTATCCGCCCATGGGCTTGAAGATATACGAATATAAAGGCTGCGGGACATGCCGAAAGGCATTGAAATGGCTAGAATCTTGCGGAATCAAATTTACCAGAGTTCCCATTCGCGATCAGCCACCGTCAAAAGCAGAATTAAAGCGTATGCTTAAGCTGTATAAGGGAAATGTTCGGCGACTTTTCAATACATCTGGCGGCGATTACAAGGCGCTAAATCTCAAGGATAAACTGTCAGCTCTCTCAGACTCCGAAGCCATAGATCTTCTGGCCGCCAACGGAAACCTCGTCAAGCGCCCATTTGTACTTACCAAGAACGGGGGCGTGGTGGGATTTAAGGAGGAAGAATGGAAGGTCTTATTGGGATAAGTTTTCTTT
>CAYUXV010000294.1:0-3948 GCA_964448875.1 uncultured Verrucomicrobiota bacterium | reverse complement strand
GATGCGGACGTCTATGGCGGCGTTGTTGTTGGCAAGTCCGGTTGTAAGGAACAGGACAGTGCAAATTAGGAATCCAATAATGGCAGACTTAATATCGATGGTCTTCATAGACCGCACACTCTATGCAACCGGGAGCGGCTGGCAAGTTTTGGGGAGGAATGAAAGCTAGCCCATTCAACATTGCCAGTGGCGTGTGGTGGTGTAAAAGGGGAGACATGAAAGCCACCTTCATAGCCTTACTTGGGTTCTCGTTGTGTCTGCCTTCGATGGCGACGGAAAAGAAACCCACAGGTGAGCTCAAGCCCATTCCTGACAAGCTGGTAGTACTCGGGTTTGATGACTGCAACAAGTCGGACCGGCACTTTGTGGCCGGGGTCTTGAAGAATCACGGCTTCGGGGCGACTTTCTATGTGACCGAGGGACTCGGTTTCCATAGCGGCAAGGGCCATTACGTGACTTGGGAGGAGATTGTTGAACTGCACAAGATGGGCTTTGAGATAGGCAATCACACCAAGTCCCACCCAAACGTAACCCGCCTCTCACGCGAGCGGCTCAAGGGGGAACTCGCCCACATTGAGAAGAGGTGCCGGGAACACGGGATCAGTAAGCCCAACACTTTCGCTTTTCCTGGTTTTTCCAACAACCTCAGGGCTGTTGAGGTCCTGGACGAGATGGGATACAAATTCGCCCGCCGCGGGGTGGGTCCGGAGTATCCGGACAGCGGTTCCGGTGCACGTGGTCCGGCCTATGATCCCGCTAGTGATCATCCCCTGCTGATTCCCACCACGGGTTATGCAGGACCGAAATGGGGAATGAAGGACCTGCAGTGGGCTGTCAGTCAGGCAAAGGACGGCAAGATCGCCGTGCTCTGTTTTCACGGGGTCCCCGCCCTGGATCACCCGTGGGTGAACTGTACTCCGGAGGCCTTCAGCAGATACATACAGTTTCTCAAGGATGAGGGCTGCACGGTTATCGCCACGCGTGATCTCGCGAAGTATGTTGATCCAGGGAAGCGGCCAAAGGATCCCTATGCCCCGATCCGGACCCGCGTAAAGAAATGAGCGGGAAGACCAACGGTTTTCGGAATGATTCGACGAAAACTGAGTGGTAACGATGTCTGCTTTCTCATCGGTGAGTGTGCAATAGAGGATTTACCCAAAGTACAAGCTGGCTTCACCCTAGTATCAAAGACATTCAAGTATCAGAAACCCTAAACCTCATGCGGTATTGCCACTCCCCTGCTGCTGCCCCAACATTGACGCCAGCCTTGGGGTGAGTATGGTCGGTGGCGTGAAAGCCTACTACGCCGTCTTAATCGCGTTCTCACTATGTCTGTCTTTGATTGGGGCGAATAAGCCTGCAGCAAACGGGAACTATTGGCCGGGTTGGCTGGGACCAAAGCGCGATGGTTGGGTGCAAGGCTTCCAGCCGCCAAAGAAATGGCCCGCAAAGCTAAAACAGACGTGGCGGGTCAAGGTCGGCACAGGTTATGGCACTCCCGTGGTGGTGGGCAGTAAAGTTTATCAGCATGCCCGCCAAGGTGAGAAGGAGGTGGTTTGGGCGGTGGACCTCAAGACAGGAAAAAAGATTTGGCTCTCAAGTTATAACACCCCTTTCAAGATGGGCGGTGGAGGCGAGAAGCATGGCAAGGGACCCAAGTCCAACCCCACCTATGCTGATGGGCGTCTTTTTGTGATGAGCATTACGGGCACCTTGTCCAGTTGGGATGCAGCCTCCGGCAAACTGCTCTGGCGCAAAGACTATAATTCGCGTTTCAAGCCATCCTACCCAAAGTGGGGCATGTGTAATTCACCCGTGATTGACGGGAATCGCGTGATTACCCACTTCGGCAATGTAGAGAAAGGAGTCTTGGTGGCCTTGGATGTAAAGACAGGTAAGGAAATCTGGACGCAGGGTGAAGATGGTCCGTGTTATTCCTCGCCGCTTTTGGTGGAGCACGAAGGGGTTCGTCAGGTGATAGAGTGGAATCATCGTGCTCTGGTAGGGGTGGAAAGCAAGAGTGGCAAGTTGCTCTGGGAATTTCCTTTTCCGCACACGGGAACCAACCAGAACATGCCAACGCCTTCCTTTGCCAAGGGGCGCGTACTGTTGGGTGGAGAGAATCGTGGACTGCACGGCATTGAACCGAAGCTGGAAAATGGCAAGTGGACGGTTAAGGCTTACTGGAGCCACCGCAAGGTGGCGCTCGACATGAGTTCGGCGGTGGTGAATGACGGCCGGTTATACGGTCTTTCGCACTTGAGTCGTAGCCGTTATTTCTGTGCCGATTCCCACACAGGAGAAATTCTCTGGCAAGGGCCGGAACGTGCCGGTCAAAACGCAACTTTTCTGGCATTTCCAGGCCATGTAATGGCATTGGCCAGTCATGGCGAACTACAGGTCATTGCTGCCAAGCCTGATGGCTACAAGAAAGTAGCTTCCTGGAAGGTTTCCAATAACCCAACATGGGCCGCACCGGTGCTTTTAAAAGAAGGCATCCTGATCAAGGATCAAGAACACCTGACCTATTGGTCTTTTTAATTAATCCACTGCTTCGGCAGTGGGCGTCGTCGTCGTCATCGTCGCCATTAGGCGGAGGGGGCGGCGGCGGCGAATAGCTCCCCACCACTGCGCAGGTATCCTTCCGGTGATTGATTTCAGAATCCTCTTCATTGAATTAATCGATTACCCGATAATTGGGAATAGCTGTATAATCCCGAGCATATGGTAAAAATGGAAATCATAGTTTTGATAATCCATTTCTTGTTAGCTGGACTTTGTCTGACATGAGCATGTTTTAAGGGATTATCCCGTGGTCTCGGTGACAATCAATTGACCGATGTGAAAAGTTTAGAGAAGCGACGAAAGAAGAATGCATTCTATGACTGCAAGAAAGATATTCCTTAGGATTTTTGTCGGGTTTTTGATCTCAACCGCATTAATTGCTATTTTTTGTGTGTTGAATAGTGATTTCGGTGAGTTTGAGTTCAAGATTTTGGCGACAACTTTCACGATATCTGCTGCGAGTATTTGTTCAATGTCATGTGCGGCATTTATCGATAAAAGGAAGAGAAGAGATTTGGGTCTAGCTGGAATGACCTGTGCTGCCATTGCAGGCTTGATGTTAATAAGTGGAATGTGGTTCGAAATAGGCGGGGAAGTGTATTGGAAAAGTACTATTACTTTTGTTGTCTTGGCGGCAGCATTAGCTCATGCGTTTCTGTTAGTTTTACCAGATCTAGATTTTAACCACAGGTGGACACAAAGAGCCTCTCCCATCAGCATTGGTATTTTAGCTTTCCAGATCATATTTGCCATTTGGAATGAAATTGATAGCGAAAGCTATTACAAGTTGCTAGCCGTCGTATCAATTATTGTAGTTTTATTGACCTTGGTAATTCCGATTTTAATGAAGATGAGAAAGGGAGTCGATGAGGCTATTGAAACCTTACTGCTTACAAAGTACGAAGATGGAATTTATATCGACGATCAGGGAAACATGTATGAAGTCGAAAAAATAAACACTGAACAAGAAGCTTTAGGTAACGCTTAGGTGTATGTCGAAGCTGCTTGCCGATAAACATCCAGACCAAGGCGCAGATTGACCAACTGCAAAAAGTATTGCCGAAATGCAAAATCCTGCACAACGCCACCAACTGACCGTCATCCTCTATGCCGTCTTATTCGCTCTGGTGTGTAAAGCCATGGGTCAGGTTTGTTCTATTCTATTTTAGCTGATCACAGCTTTAGCTTCATCATGCCGACTTCAAGAACGAGTAGTTCCTGAACGGTCGTATGTAGCGTACGCTGGGTATTTTCAATAATGGCAAGATTTTCGGCTGCCTCCGCTGGCGTCAATCGATCGGCCACGGCCTTGGCTGACTTAACCAGGTCCGGAAACACGGCCAAGTCTTCCGCGATGCCAGTGTTTAAAAGCCAAATGTCGCG
>CAYUXV010000293.1:0-6494 GCA_964448875.1 uncultured Verrucomicrobiota bacterium | reverse complement strand
TTTATCTTTCTTTATATATTAGGGCTTTCTTCACCTCGATGGCTTAACCGAACTAAGCGACGAGGCCGTTGCGTCCTTATCCAAGGTCAAAGGAACTCTTAGCCTTGGTGGCTTAACCGAGCTGAGTGACAAGGCTGCTGCATCCCTATCCAAGGTCAAGGGCGGTCTATGGCTGAGTAGCTTAGCCGATCTGAGTAATGAAGCTGCAGTGTCCTTATCCAAGGTTAAGGGCGATCTTGATCTGTCTGGCTTAACTGAACTAAGCGATATCGCTGCTTTATCCTTATCGAAACACGAAGGTTGTCTCTACTTGTATGGCTTAACCGAGTCAAGCGATGAGGTTGCGACAGCCCTTGCCGACCATAAGGGGAGAATCAATGATCAGGTTCCCCGGGATTTTATTAATCAAATGACAGTCCTTCCAAAAAAGTTGCCCATGAGCGGATCACAACATGACATTACTATATTTTTAAAAGACGTTGAAATAATCACCGACATCAAGGAAGGAATAGAAGCGTCCTTGAGAGCCTCTAAAGACATTCGAAATGTGAATTACAACAGCGAATGCATTTATGATGAGCTGGGGTATAAACGTCTTTTGAGTGCTTACGGCAAGGCTCTTAAGTCAATTGACGGCGGGTTTAAAAATATCAAATCCAAGCTGGATGAAGAAAACAATGTAGCCTCAGTTAGTTTTAAATATAGCGGTGAAAAATTTGAGGGGAGTTGGCACCAAGAGGGAGATTTTATTGAGGATGCATTTGTCAAAATAATTAAAAAGGCGGTATCCCATACAAAAAAACGTGTCACCTTGGTAAACATACCTCTCTGTTCCCAATGGATTTGCGATATTGTTTTTGTGGACGACCCAGCATCGGCAAAAAAAATAAAACGGTTAATTAACAAAGCACTCAAAGAGTCGGAGTATCCGTGTATTATGGAGGAGGAGCCGAATGCGCCCATGTCCGACTTCAATATACTGACGGATGGTCCCCTGGAACCAATCGAGCCCACCGGAAGACCTTTTGCCGGACCTGTGACGACGAAAAATATTGGAGAAAAAGTTCAGGTCAAGTGGGATGAATCGTGGTGGCTTGGTCAGATCATTGCTGTCTTTCCGGAAAATGACACGGTGGAGATTCATTACATTGGCTGGAGTGCGGAATGGAATGAGGTTGTTAAGTTAAACCGAATTCGAAAACATCCGTGATAATGATTTAATCTGTTTTTCAACATGATGTAATTTCTTGAACAACCGAAAACGGAAATAAAATGGTCAAAGCAAAAAAATCCGGCAAAAAAGGGCCGACGCTCACCGAAGAAATACTCCGCTATCGGCTTATGCCGATAAGGGAGTTTGAATCGATGACAGTTGAAGCGGCCAAATTATTGGCGTTGGAAGGCGGGCATAAGCATGACAATTGGGAGGACTGTGACGCCGCAAGTATGGCTTGGGTTAAGGCCCTTTCTGATGAAGCCGCACGTGAATTGTGCAAATCCGAAAAATGGTATGGTCTGGACCTAAGCGGTCTTGGTTCAATCTCAGACTCGGTTGCGGAGATATTATCCAAACTTAAAGGGGATCAGTACGGTAACCTGGGGCTGAATGGGCTGACTTCAATCACCGATAAGACCGCCGCTTCATTGGGAAAATTTTCTGGCATAGACGAGCTTTCCTTAAATGGTATCACTTCATTATCGGATAAGGCGGCGACAGCGCTTAGTAAATATAAGGGGGAAAGACTTTCACTTAAGAGCCTTGGGTCATTGTCTCCTAAGGCCGCTGAAGCTTTGGGCAAGTACAAAGGTAGATTGCGACTGGAGGGATTGACGGAATTAAGTGACCAAGCGGCCGCGGGATTGGCCTCCCACAAAGGAGAGCTTGTGCTTAGTAGCATCAAGTCTGTTTCCGATGCCGCAGCTGAAGTCTTGACCGGGCATCAGGATAAAGTTGACCTGAGTGGACTTGATAGTATTTCAGACAAAGCCGCCCTGTCATTCAGCAAGAATAAATCCATAGAGGTTTCCTACCAAATAACTAAAAAGATCGAAAAAGCGGTCAAGAAGCACGCAAAAGTTTCCTCAAGCATGACCTCGAAAGATCAGTCCAAGATTCGGGAACTCATCAAGACCAAGGATCCTGATAATGTGGATTTTGCCTGCAACCTGCTTAACAGTTTGGATGCATCCGAGGGGGATTGGTTGAAGTTGTTTCCCAAGACCAAGATTCATGGACTCCTAGCCACATGGGATACCAAGATCTGGAATACGTTGGCGACGGCAATGAAGCCGCACGATCGTGTCTATGAGCAACTCAAAGTGGAGGCCGAGAACCGTCTTCATTCAAACAGCAGTGACTGGACTGTGAAAAACCGGATTAGAGAATTTCGATGTCGTCTAGTCAAGGTGGCAAATGACGATGCTATTGACCTCCTTGTCTTTGCCTTGGGTGAAGGCCAGTTAATTTGTTGTTACGTAGAGGAACTGCCAGAACCCAGTGATAGAATAATTCAATTAATATCCAATCACGAAGGGGATCTTTCTCTTAATGTACATAATTTAACTGACAAGCTTGCCCAAGTTTTGTCTGGGGTAGAAGGGGATCTTTCTCTGTATGGCCTAACCGATCTGAGCGATGAGGCTGCTGCATCTTTATCCAAGGTCAGAGGCAATCTTTACCTGAATGGCTTAACCGAACTTAGCGATGCCGCTGCCGCGTCCTTATCCAAGGTTAAAGGGGATCTTTCTCTGTATGGCACATTCGAGCTGAGTGATGAGGCTGCTGCCGCCCTCGCACAAAAGAAAGGGACTATAAATGGCGAGAATCCTCAGGAGTTCGTCGACGAATTGAAAGGTAAATGAAGAATTAGGAGATAAAAAATGAGAAGTATAAATCTTGCCAATGAGAAGAAGCGTGATGCGCAGGGTGCCTTTGAGCCACCCGCACAAAAGGAAAGCATAAGTAATAAATTGCCGAGCGGAGCGGATCCCAGGGGAATTAAGATGCTTAAAGGAACACCTGCCACTGACTTGGGAGCCTTGCTGGAAGCTCACGGTGATCAACTGGGTGCAGCCCTGGTGCAGGGCAATCCGGAGGTCGATTTGGAACAAACCGGTATGTTGCTCGAACAAACCCGCCGAGTGTTCGTGGGGGAGGGCAACAAGATTGTCTATCATGTACGAAATGAAGAAGTCGTTCGTGCCTCTGATGGATCAGAAAAGGAACGGCGTCCCGCCAAGCGAAACATTGCCAATATCAGCGTGGAGATACCACTGTCTTGGACAGGGAAAATGATGCTCAAGGAAAAAGTTGCCCGGATGTTTGTCTTCTCTCGTAAGTACCAGATTCGTCATGTCAACGGGTTAACCTTCGATTTCCTTTACGATATGGCCAAGAAACTGGATGAAGCCAACTCTCTGATGTTTGTGGGAGGTGGGGCCAAGGGCAGCGAACCGTTGGTTATGAGTGAAGGGGGCAAATCATACCGGGCCTTCATGGAGGGCCGCATAAAGGATGAGACCTACTGTCTGATTCTTCATCTGACCGACCTGGAAATGAAGGAGATCACGAAATGAAGATCAATTTAAAGAAACTCAAGAAGGCTAAGGGCTACCGAAAAGGCGAGGACGCATTGGACGCGGAAACCATCACCTTGGCGAGAGACTACAAAAGGCGGGTTGCAGGGGCTTATGCTCCAATTGCCCCGGATTGGATTGAGTCCAAGGTGGGGGGCAAGGAAATCGTGGTCACTCGCAAGATTGACGGGGAAATGCAGGTGCTCTGTTTTGATGGGAAAGATGCTGTCATCATCAATGGCGGCGGCACCACCCGGACGGGCCTACCTTGCGTGGAGGCGGCATCGAAGGCGCTCAAGGCGACAGGGGTGAAATCAGCGTTGATCGCTGCAGAGTTGCATGTGGATGAATCAAAGGGACGTACCCGCATCTATGATGTGGTGTCGGCACTTGCTGGCGAGGCGGATAGTCTTCGGCTGGCGCCCTACGACATCATCCAGCTGGATGACAAGTCCGTGGAGATGGAGAACTACGGTCAGGTTCATGACAAGCTTACGGACATTTTTGGCAAGGAATCCTTATGTGCGCCTGTGCCGGTTGTCCGTCTTGGTTCCCGACAAGAGGTGGTTGAGTTGTTCGATAAATGGGTAACCAAGGAGGGGGCTGAAGGTCTGGTGGTGCGCAGCGAGCTGCCCATGATTTTCAAGATCAAGCCGCAGCACCCGATTGATGCCGTAATCCTTGGCTACAATGAGAATGATGAAGGTGACGGAATCAAGGATCTATTGCTTGGTCTAGGTCGGCTCGATGGAACCCTGCAGGTGATTGGCAAGGTAGGGAATGGGTTTGATGATGCACTGTGCAAATCCATGCTAAAAAAACTTTCGGGAATGCATACCGACTCGGAATATATCGCCACCGATTCACGCAACATCGCCTTTCGAATGGTTGAGCCAGTAAACGTTGTGGAGGTCAAGGTGAACGACCTGCTTACTGAGACCAAACGGGGTACCATCCGCAATCCTGTGCTTAACCATGGGGAGGCAGGATACCGAATGCTCTCTATGATGCCTGGGGTAAGCCTCATTCATCCTATTTACATCCGTACACGCGAGGATAAGGATGCCAGCACGGTGAACATCCGCTTCGAACAAATCTCAAAGATCGTATTGATTGAGGAAGTGGAACAATCGGCCGAAAAGTCAGCCGATCAGGCAAAAAGCGAGGTAATTTTTCGTGAAGTGTACACCAAGGAAAGCAAGGGCGCATTGATGGTACAAAAATTCTTAGCTTGGAAAACCAACAAGGACAAGCAAGACCCAAGATTCCCGGCTTACGGCTTTAATTACACCAATTACAGTCCCGGCCGGGCCGACCCCTTGAAACGCGACGTGCGTATCTCGCAGAGCGAGGAACAAATCCGTCAAATTGCCGCAGCTTTTATTGAGAAGAACGTCAAGAAAGGCTGGAATCTGTCCAATGGTACTGCTGCCGGGGGTGAGGCGGAAAAACCCGTGGAAACAGCGGCCAAGAAAAAAGCCAAAAAAAAGAGCGCCAAAGAGACGATAGAAACTGAGGAGACAGAAGCTAAACCGGCCAAGAAAAAAGCTGCAAAGAAAAGCGCCAAAAAGAAGGCAACCAAGAAAAAATAGCTAAAGAGAGGAAAAACCATGAGCTGTGATACCGACCATACAGTAATCCAAAAGCAGCCACTTTAAAGAATGCTGTGGCGCTATAATCCGGCCTTGCTTGATTTTTCCACGCTGTTGAAACCACAAAGTTCAATTTAGCCGGGTATGATCCTCTCACCAGTGAAAACACTGATTCCAATTATCATAGATTGAGGTGATGACAGATTGGTTTGAGACATTGTTCGGTTTTGTTGAAACGTCCCCTGAAGTGGTTAGGGGAAATATCGAACTGCATGGTGATTCTCTTCGCTCAAAAGTGAACGGAAAATCATACAAAATCGGCCAATTAACAACACCATCTCTTCAAGAATTACGAATAGTCGCAAAAGAAGCTTCCGTATCACATCAAGGAAGATTGGCCCTTGCAAATGTTATTGGAGATGTTCGGAGAATTCACTGCGAACCAAGTAACTCAAACGCTATCTTTCAAGTTGCTTCACAATTCAATCTGCTGGAAATGGTTGATTCGGATGTAACTCCTGAGGAAGGCGTAACTGGTTATGCGTTTGACCAAACACAGGGTCCGGTTTGTGCAATCGCTGCTGGAGCCGCCACAGTGTATCGCAATTACTTTGCAGAGGTGGGAGGAAAAATAGGGCAGACTTTCGATAATCAAATCGACTGCCTGAGCAGTGTTGGGGACGCGCTGGGAAATATCAATAATGCTCTCTGGTTGATGAGTAATGGATATGCACTGTGCTCACCAGAAGGTCTTTCTAAAATTAATCAACGGCTACAGTCTTCTGATGAATCGGAAAAGGATAAACTCCGACAGCACTTACGCATTGGTTTGCATTCCGAGATTGAAGTGACAGATGCCGAAGCTCCACAGAACCACTTAATTAGCCAAGCATACTGTTCGGCACTTCCAGTCGGCTATTCAAGTTCGCCTCAAACCGAATGGGCCGCTTTTGCAAATTTAATTCTAGAAAGTGCATATGAGGCCACTCTATGTGCAGCCATAATGAATTGTCATAATCATGGCTCTAACAAATTGTTTCTCACTAAATTAGGTGGCGGTGTATTTGGGAATGACTTGCAGTGGATATATGACGCCATGCACCGTGCCTTTTTTCTCTACCGGGATATCGATTTAGATATTCGAATTGTCAGTTATGGGGGCGTTGACCCGAGATTAGAAGAGATGGTTGAAAACTGGAATAAATCGTTATGATAATTGTTATCATGGACAACATAGATTACACAGTTGTCTCCACGACTAATCCTCTGAGTCATCTCTGAACACAATCAGAGAAATCACCCAAACCCACAGATTCCAATTGGGAT
>CAYUXV010000292.1:0-7269 GCA_964448875.1 uncultured Verrucomicrobiota bacterium | reverse complement strand
GGTCAATTATCGCGCGGTCATCCTTGTGGGTGGATTGCCGGGTGCTGGTGGGGACAAAAAGTCAAATATTGAGTTGGGTGTCTAGGCTGCCGGTAAGGTGGCTTCATTTCCAGAGGCATTAGGTTGGAAGGCCAGCTTCGCTGGCAAGGTAATGAAATAGACTGGCCCCAAGGCTGACACTGCCGAGCTAATAAAACTTATGCGTAAAAGCCCAACTTTGGGTGCAAAACCGCCGAAAGGTGCGGTTATATTGTTTGATGGCACAAGTCCCAAAAATTTCAAGCCGGGGAAAATGACTGAGGAGGGACTGCTCATGCAAGGGGCCAACAGCATTCAACGGTTCCAAAGCCACAAGTTGCACATAGAGTTTTTGTTGCCATTTAAGTCGAAAGCACGTGGTCAGGGTCGAGGCAACAGCGGTTGCTACCTGCAAGGTCGTTATGAAGTTCAAGTGCTTGATTCCTTTGGACTCAAGGGACGTAATAACGAATGTGGAGGTATCTACAGCATTAAGGATCCTGATTTAAACATGTGTTTTCCGCCACTTTCATGGCAGAGCTATGATGTAGATTTTATTGCTGCGAAGTTCAAGGATGGCAAAAAGGTTGAGGATGCACGCATGACCGTGCGTCACAACGGTGTAGTAATCCACGACAATGTCAAACTGCCTAAGCGTACTACCGCCAGCCCTTTAGCCGAAGGGCCGGAGCCAGGTTTCTTACACCTGCAGAACCATGGCAATCCCGTGCGCTACCGTAACATTTGGGTGGTTGAGACGAAGTGAGTTTTTGGGTTTTCGACCTTTTTCGGGACTATTTCGATAGTGCTACGATATAGCCCTGTAGGCGGTCAGCCTCACCTTTCATGCCCTCGTGCTGATAAATCTGATGTAGATTGCTGCACATGCGCAGGAGAATACGGCGCGGGCTTGCAGGGATAAGAAAAGCTTCATGGAAATCGTAACCGGCTTGCTTTAGATACTTCATGCAGTCGGTTTTTGTGAGAATGCGACCCTGATTAAAGGCGTCTATGTAGATTTCCTTACGCGGATTCTGAAATCGGCAGAGAAAGTGTCCTGGCAAACCGATACCCGTGATGGGCAATTGAAGTCGCCGGCTGATAGCGAGGTAGATCATGCACAGGCTAATGGGGTTGCCCGTGCGTCGATCGACAACGCGGTTAAGATAGCTGTTCTCCGGTTCGTAATAGTCTTCCTCGTTGCCAACGTATCCCAGCTCCTTGAATATGTAAGCGTTTAGTCCTGCTATTAGACCTTCTGGCTCAGCTCCGAAGTCAAGGCGGTCACAAATGTCCCGCGCATAATCATCGAAAATTGCAACGTAGGCATCGATGTTGATTTCTGGAAACCGAGTAGCAGCAAGGAGCCAACAGCCTTCCTCGAGATCAAGATCTTCACCATGGCGAAGGCAAAAGGCACTGAAATTGTTGTCGGCGTTTAGCCGGTCAAAATGTCCGACGATTGCACGGGCATGTCGTCGCAGAATGGGGTCTTCGGCCAGTGTATGATCAGAAATCCAATCACGGACTTTCGGGCCATGAGATATGATCTCTCGGCGGATGGCACGATATACGGTCTCATCATCATCGGCGAGCAGCAATAGGAGAGCGCGTTTTTGACTGAGGGACAAGTCAGCCGACGCCGATGCCGTGGCATGAAACTTCGTGGGGTCCATCGCTGACGAAGTGTCGCACTCTCGTCAATCAAATGCAACAGGTGAAAAAAGGCTTTTCAAAAAAGGGATTGTCCGGTTGGATTTGCTGTGTAAACTCCCCGCCCCTTCAGAAAAACAGGCATGAATTATCCAAAAACAGAACAATCCCTTTATAACTCACGTTTTGAGCATGATAACTGTGGTGTGGGTTTTGTGGCCAACAGCAACGGCGTTGTGGAACGCCGTGTACTGGATTTAGCTCTAGAAGGCCTTGGGAATCTCGCTCACCGTGGTGCACTTGATGCGGATGCAAAGACCGGTGATGGAGCCGGAGTACTGCTGCAGTTGCCACGTAAGTTTTTTGCCGTAGAGGTGGAGAAAATGGGAGGCAGGCTTGCCGATGAGGCGGATGTGGCTGTTGGGTTCGTGTTTCTGCCGAAAGATGAGTATCAAGCGCACACGTGTCGACATATTGTCGAGGATGCGCTTGAGCAATTCGGTATTCACAAATTCGGTTGGCGTGAGGTGCCGCAAAACCCTTCCTGTCTCGGTGATAAAGCTCGAAACACCATGCCGGGAATAGAGCAGATCCTGCTTGGTCGTGCGGCAGACTGGAGTGCTGAGGAGTATGAGAGGTGCCTGTACTTGGCTCGCAAGGTGGCGGAAAAAAAGGCACTGGAGCAGGGCATCCCAGAGTTTTATATGCCATCTTTTTCATCGCGAACAATCGTCTATAAAGGTCTTTTCAATGCACCGCAGCTGGAAAAATTTTACACAGATCTGCAGGCGCCACTGTTCGAGACGGCATTGTGTATTTTTCATCAGCGCTACTCTACAAATACCTTTCCAAATTGGCAGTTGGCGCAGCCGTTTCGCATGGTCGCTCACAACGGCGAAATCAACACACTAATCGGTAACAAAAACTGGACGCGGGCACGTGAACTGGAGCTAAAGAATGAAGTTTGGGGTGATAACATAACTCATCTTATGCCCGTTCTGCAGCCAGATGTGTCGGATAGTGCGTGTGTGGACAATGCCTTGGAACTGTTGGAGCTTTCCGGACGGGATAACATCCACAGCGTGATGATGCTTGCGCCTGAGGCGTGGGAGAAGAAGAAGAACCTGCCACGGGAATTGGAAGGCTTTTACAAGTTCCATGCGTGTCTCAACGAGCCTTGGGACGGTCCATCGGCGATAGTGTTTTCAAACGGAATAACGGTTGGCGCGACACTCGATCGGAACGGTTTGCGGCCAGCTCGTTATGAAGTATACGAGGATGGTTTGGTGGTGATGGGGAGTGAGATCGGCATCGTGGACTTGCCGGAAAGCAAAGTGGTGCGCAAGGGTCGATTGGGGCCAGGCAAACTAATTTCAATCGATACGTTGAAGAAGAAAATTTCTGAGGACGATGATTGTAAGATGCATGCTGCTGGACTCCAGCCTTATGCAGACTGGTGTGACAACCAACTTTTCTCGTTGGAGGATCACGCAAAACCGTTCGGAGAAAATTCTGATCCGGTGAACATTCTCGATCTCACGCTGAGACAAATAACCTGCGGTTGGGAGAGCGAGGAGATTACGGAGATACTTGAGCCAATGGTGATGAACGGGATGGAACCGGTTGGTTCTATGGGCGACGACACGCCACTGGCCGCGATATCCGGCAAACCCAAGCTGCTACATTATTATTTTAAGCAGCTTTTCGCGCAGGTGACTAATCCGCCAATTGATAGTATCCGCGAACGCATTGTGATGTCGTTGAATGTCTATATGGGAGCCAAGCGAAGTTGGCTGGAGGAAAGCGAGTCTCATGCGAAACAGATTCTGTTACAGAGCCCTTTCCTGTTTGAGTATGAGCTGGAGGCATTGAAGAATATTGATGATCCGGCGTTCCAGAGTCAGTTGATCACTTGCCACTTTGAGAGGGCAAAAGGTTCTGCTGGACTCGACATAGCACTGTCTCAAATCTGCGAGCAAGCTGCTACTGCTGTACGGGAAGGGAAAAGCATTTTGGTTCTGACAGACCGTGAGGTGGATGCTGAAAACGTGCCTATTCCGATGTTGCTGGCGGTTGGTGCTGTCCATCATCATCTCATTCGTGAAGGACTTCGCATGAAGGCTGACATGGTATGCGAGAGCGGTGAGGCGCATGACGTACACCAATTCGCGACGCTAATTGGTTATGGTGCCTCGGCGGTAAATCCATATGTGGCAATTGATACCATCCGGGAAAACGTCGAGTCTGGCGATTACGATATCGAGTTGGACAAGGCGATGGCAAATTTCCGTAAAGCGATTCAGAATGGTTTGTTGAAAATTATGTCCAAGATGGGCATCAGTACTTTGGCGAGTTATCGGGGCGCGCAGATTTTTGAGGCGGTTGGCCTGTCACAAAAGGTGGTGGATCGCTGTTTCTTTGGAACCACGACACAGATTGAAGGTGTTACTCTTGAGCAGATTGCGGAGGACTCCTTACATCATCATGCAAAGGCGTACGATGATCCCGATGTGGCAGAGCTGGAAGAGGGTGGGTGCTACAAGCCGCTTTCCGGTGGGCGCGGTGAATTTCATTCATTCAACAAGCCGGTAATTTCTTCGATCCATAAATTCCTGCGCAAGACGGATGACCGTGAAATGTACAATAATTTTGTGGCCAAGGTTCAAGATCGTCAGCCGTGTTCACCTAGGGATCTTTTAACTTATGCCGATAACCCAAGCCCGGTTCCTTTGGAAGAGGTGGAGCCCATAGAGAACATTCGCAAACGCTTTACCACGGCCGGTATGAGCTGTGGGGCTTTGTCACCCGAGGCACACGAATGTCTTGCGGAAGCGATGAATGAGATTGGCGGCAAATCAAACAGTGGAGAGGGTGGAGAGGAGTCTTCGCGTTACGGAACAAAGAAAAATAGCGCGATAAAACAGGTGGCCAGCGGCCGTTTTGGTGTAACCCCAGAGTATTTGGCTAGTGCGGAGGAAATTGAGATCAAAATGGCACAAGGAGCCAAGCCTGGCGAGGGGGGGCAACTGCCTGGGCATAAAGTGAGTCCAATGATCGCCAAGCTTCGATTCAGTGTTCCTGGTGTGCCGCTTATTTCACCCCCGCCTCATCACGATATTTATTCCATCGAGGATCTCGCGCAGCTTATCTACGACCTCAAGCAGGTGAACCCGCGAGCAAAGGTGTGTGTAAAGCTGGTTAGCTGCGCCGGCGTTGGCACGGTGGCGGCGGGTGTGGCAAAGGCTTATGCTGATGTGGTGCTTATAAGTGGCCATGACGGAGGCACAGGCGCGAGTCCAGTTAGTTCCATTAAATACGCGGGAGGTCCCTGGGAAGTTGGGATTGCTGACGCGCACCAGACATTGATGTTAAATGATTTGCGCAGCCGCATCGTAGTTCGGACCGATGGTGGCTTCAAAACCGGTCACGACATTGTGATGGGGGCACTTCTTGGTGCAGAGGAGTTTAACTTCGGCACAGCGGCGCTGATCGCCGCTGGTTGCGCCATGTTCCGCGTATGTCACCTCAACAGTTGTCCAGTAGGTGTTGCGACGCAGAAGGAGGAGTTGCGCGCAAAGTTCCGCGGCAAGCCAGAAAATGTCGTCGCGTTCTTCAACGGTGTCGCAGAGCAGGTCCGGGAATTGATGGCACAATTGGGTTTCCGAAAATTTGATGAAATGGTTGGCCGCACTGATTTACTGGTGCGGCGGCCGAAGGAAGATTTTCCTGAGGAACTGCAAGAACGAATCGCGAGCATCAACCTTGATAAGCTTTTATGTCAGGTTGACCCGAGTGGGACTGCGTCGCGTATCCACACGCGCGAACGCAATGAGCGCTTTGGTGACAGCTCGCTTGATGACGAGATAGCTACCGACGCGAAAAACGCGCTCAATGGAAAAGGTAAAGTGCAGCTTGAGTATCAAATCAAGAATACGCACCGCAACATAGGCACACGCATCTCAGGAATGATTGGATTCCAGTATGGGAACACCGGTTTGCCTGAGGGATCCATCGATCTCACACTGCACGGCAGCGCGGGACAAAGTTTGGGCACGTTTCTTGCCCCGGGCATTCGCATGAAACTCTTTGGAGAAGCAAACGACTATGTATGCAAAGGCATGCATGGAGGCGAAATCATCATTCGCCCATCAGCCGATGCAAATTATGAATGGGCTTCAAACCAGATAGTAGGAAACACTTGCCTGTATGGGGCGACAGGCGGTCGTTTTTTTGCGGCGGGTCGCGCTGGCGAGCGCTTCTGTGTTCGCAACAGTGGCGGCACAGCGGTTGTTGAGAGTGTGGGCGATCACGGGTGCGAATACATGACCGGCGGTTGCGTGGTGGTGTTGGGCAGCATTGGTCGTAATTTCGGCGCCGGCATGAGCGGTGGCCGGGCATACATTTTTGATCCAGATAACAAAGTGCCTGAAAATTTGAATCCCGCGATGGTGGGGCTGGAACGTCTAATCGACGAGGATGAGACGAAGTCAGTGCAGAAACTTATCTACGAACATCTCGAAATGACCGAGTCACCGCTTGCCAACGAGATTCTTAAGAACTGGACCAGGTCAATCGAGCAATTCTGGTGCGTGGTGCCGCATCCGCCTGAGGCGAAGCCAGCTGCAAAGCCTGTTCATGAACTGGCCGATGAAAAAGCCAAGCCCGCGCAAACCGGCGGCTTTTGATTGCGGTGCGACCTTCGCCCTGTTTTTATCTTTTGCACGGATAATTGCTTCTATGCAGGAAATCTGAGAAGTTAAAGCTTGTGACTGTTGTTGCTGAAAAACAAACGCGCGTTCTATGCGGCATGAGTGGAGGAGTTGATTCCTCGGCTGCGGCAGTGCTGCTGCAGGAACAAGGCTATGAGGTCGTCGGTGTCACGCTCAAGCTTTGGCCGCAGGATTGCGTTTCCCGTGCTGAGGATAAATGTTGTGGCCCACAGGCTGTCAGTGATGCCCGATCGGTATGCCACAACCTCGGCATCCGTTACTACCTCATCGATGAGGCTGAAGATTTTCAAAAGCACGTCATTCAGTACTTTGCTGATGAATACAAGGCCGGCCGAACGCCCAATCCGTGTGTGATGTGCAATGAACACTTGAAGTTTGGTCGTCTCATTGATCGGGCAAATCAACTGGGTGCGGACTACATTGCCACCGGTCACTTTGCAAAAGTGGAAAAGGACGAGACGACCGGGCGGCATCTGCTTTACCGGGGCCATGATGAGCGCAAGGACCAAACCTATTTTTTATTCAGCCTGCGGCAGGATCAGCTGGCCCGTGCCCTGTTTCCACTTGGTGAAAAAACCAAGAGCGATACGCGTGAAGTTGCCCGCGATTGCAATCTCAAGACCGCGGACAAAGAGGAAAGCATGGAAATCTGTTTTGTGCCGGATAATGATTACGGAGGGTTTCTGCAAAAGGCAGGATTAGCTGAAAAGCATCGTGGGGAAATTGTGGATCTGCAGGGCAGGGTGCTGGGTCATCACGAGTGCATTGAATTTTATACCATCGGTCAGCGTAAAGGTCTTGGCCTCAGTGCCCCCAATCCTCTCTATGTGCTGGAGCTTAACGCAAAGGAAAATCGGGTGGTGGTGGG
>CAYUXV010000291.1:0-4186 GCA_964448875.1 uncultured Verrucomicrobiota bacterium | reverse complement strand
AGGTTTTGGAACAAAAGAGGAGAATGCATTGTTCGCATTTAAAATCACAGGTCACTTTCGGTTGAAGGTGGCTCCAAATACGTCCAACTAAGTAACATTAATTTTATGCACAAGAAAATTGTACTACTGATTGCAGTGAGTCTTGCGGTAGCTGGATTCACTTCATTAGCGGCCAAGCAGCCCAATGTCCTCATCATAATGGCTGATGACTGCACGTACAACGACCTGCCTTTGTTTGGTGGGCAGAATGCGAAGACGCCAAACATTGATCGGTTGGCTGCGCAAGGGTTGACGTTCAATCGCGCCTATCTTGGCATGGCTATGTGTCAGCCAAGCCGGGCAGAACTTTTTACCGGCCAATACCCAATGCGCAATGGCTGTGCATGGAACCATTCTGCAAGCCTGCCGACAGTGACAAGCATGCCACATTATTTGCGTGAGTTGGGTTATCGCGTGGGAATTGCAGGCAAGGTACACGTAAAGCCGGTCAAGGCATTCCCGTTTCAAAAAGTACAGGGCTTTGATATGAACTGTGTGCGTAATCCCACCCGACCGCAAGACTTGGCGGGAATAGGTGAATTCATGGGCAAGAATGATGAACCCTTTTGCCTTGTGATCGCGCTGGTGGAGCCACATGTGCCCTGGGTGATGGGTGATGCCTCACAGTATCCACCAAAGAAAATCAAGCTACCGCCGAACATCGCCGATACGTCACGCACGCGGCAGGATTACGGCAAGTATCTTGCCGAGATCACCTACATGGATGGTCAAGTGGGAGAAATATTGCAGACGCTTGAGAAAATCGGCCAAGCTAAGGACACACTTGTGCTATTCACTTCCGAGCAAGGATCCCAATTCCACGGTTGCAAATGGACCAACTGGGATACCGGGCTGCATACCGCGCTCATCGCCCGTTGGCCCGGCAAAGTGCCCGCTGGAAAACGTACCGAAGCGCTGGTGCAATACGCGGATGTACTGCCGACATTGCTGGCGGCAGCCGAAAACCGTGGTGAAGGAGGTGTTAGCTAATTGGACTATTGGCCTGATGGGAGGAGTTTCCTTCCCGTGCTTTTGGGCAAGATGGACAAACATCGCGATTTTGTGTTCGGCATGCACAACAACATTCCGGAAGGGCCTGCGTATCCCATACGTACTGTGAGCGACGGAACATACCGTTATATACGCAACTTGCGGCCGGATGAACTGTACATTGAGAAACACCTGATGGGGATGAAAGGTAACGCGGTGTTAAATAATCCTTACTGGTCTACTTGGGTGCGTGAGGCTTGGGCAAATCCTCACACTTACAAACTGGTGAAACGCTACATGCGCCGGCCGGCTGAGCAATTGTACCATACCGCCGAGGACAAATATGAAATCAACAATCTTGCCGGTGATAAGGAGCAGACGACGCGATTGAAACGCATGCGTGATGAACTGGACCGATGGATGAAGAGCCAGGGAGACCCTGGCTCACCAATGGATACGCAAAAGGCCATTCAGGCTTCACGTGAGGGCAAACATATTTATACGCCAAAACCATGATTATAAAACACATACAGATAACGGTTTTCTCTCTTTTTTTGACAGCCAGTGTTGTTGTAGCTGCTCAGAGGCCGAATATTCTTTTTATCATGTCCGACGACCACACTTCGCAGGCTGTTGGAGCGTATGGGAGTCGTTTGGCTAAATTAAATCCGACGCCAACAATTGATCGATTAGCAAAAGAAGGAATCCTCTTTGAGAATGCTTTCTGTTCCAATGCTATTTGTGCGCCTAGTCGGGCGACGATTATTACCGGTCAATATGCGCACACCTGTGGAGTCCATGATTTGCGCGGAGGAATTGAAGGAGGCCGTCAGCATTTGGTGCGTGAAATGAAGAAGGCCGGTTATCAAACTGCAATGATTGGTAAGTGGCATCTCAAGAAAGAACCGGCTGCTTTTGATTATTACTGTGTATTGCCAGGGCAAGGGAAGTTTCATGATCCCGAGTTTCGTATTCAAGGTGAAAAGCCTTGGCCTAAAAATCTGATTAAGTTTCCTGGGCAACATTCCTCTGATGCAATTACTGACCAGACATTGAAATGGTTTAAAGAAGAGCGTGATGACTCAAAACCCTTTTTTCTGATGCATCATTACAAGGCTCCTCACGATTATTTTGAACATGCTCACCGGTATAATGAATATCTTTCCGATGTTGATATTCCTAAGCCGGAGAATCTAATTGAATCGCATCCTGCCGGTTTTGGGTCCATCGCCACCCGCGGCTATCAGGATGAATTGATTCCTCATATTGGCACCTCCATTGGCAACCGTAATCCACGTCGATCTTATGCTGTGGATTTACCCAAACGGTTCCCTCAAGATTACCCAAAGGATTATGCCCCCACCAAATTAACTGATAAACGGATTCAGCATCTGGCCTATAACGCATATCTGCGGAAGTATCTACGTTGTGTTAAGGGAGTGGATGATAATCTGAAGCGGCTTTTCGGCTATTTGGAAAAAACGGGTCAGATGGATAATACCGTTATTATCTATACTGGGGATCAGGGTTTCATGTTGGGTGAACACGATTATCAGGATAAAAGATGGATGTATGAAGAGGCCATGCGCATGCCTTTATTGATTCGTTATCCAAAGACCATTAAGGCAGGTCAGCGGGTGGATTCCATTGTGGGGAATGTGGATTTTGCGCCGACCATTTTGGATTTTGCGGGAATAAAGACACCGGGATATATGCAAGGCCGTAGCTTTAAGTCGATTTGTGAAACGGGGGTTGAGCCCTCCAACTGGCCCAATGAAGCCTACTATCGGTACTGGATGCATATGGCTCACCACGATAATCCCGGCCATGTTGGAATTCGCACCAAGGAGTGGAAGCTCATTTACTTCTATGGGGCGGATTATCAGGGAATGAATCTAACTCCACCGGCTTGGGAGCTCTACAACATGTAGGATGATCCCTTTGAATCCACCAACCTTTATGATGATCCAAAATATACAGATACGGTTGCAAATTTAAAAAACCGTCTGGTCTCCCTGCGTAGTAGTATTGGAGATGATGGCCGTGATTTTCCAAAGACCGAAAAGGTGCTGCAGGAATTTTGGGATTATGATGCGGTTGATCGGGGAAAAGCTCGAAAGCTGTCAAATGAATTTCTTAAAAGACGTTTGCAGTTACTAAATAATCCCACAAAGAAAAATAAGAAATGAAATTAAAGGTGTTGTTATTTTTGTCTTTGGTCGTTTGTGCCTTCGCAGACAAACCGAATATCATCCTTATTTATGTTGATGACATGGGTTATGGTGATGCCTCTTGCCTGAACCCGGAATCCAGATTCAAGACGCCGAATATTGATCGGATTGCCAGAGAGGGCATGACTTTTACTGATGGGCATTCCTCCGACACTGTTTGTACGCCGTCACGGTACGGACTTCTTACTGGCCGTTATGCATGGAGAACAACCTTGAAGCGCGGAGTAATGGGAGCAGAGGGAACCTGCCTAATAGCCGAGGGTCGGATGACCTTGGGGTCCATGCTGCGTGATAATGGTTATGGCACGGCTATGGTTGGCAAATGGCATCTGGGAATGGATTTTCCAGGTAAAAAAGGCAATCGGGATTGGAACCAGCCTGTTAAGGATATGCCCTTGGACAAAGGGTTTGATTATTTCTGGGGAATACCCGCCTCGATGAACTATGGAGTGCTAGCATGGTTCGAAGGTCGGTATGCGAAAGTGCCGCCAACTTTATTCACCTCGAAGAAACCCAGCAAGATTGCGATAGATGATTATCGGATCATGCCGCCTTATCAGAAGACTCCGAAAGACGCACCGGATCCGAAAGAATCAGGTGGTCGAAAATTGGGCCTTAATGGGAAAGGTCTTGAGGTGGCCAAGGACTTTGTGGATATCGAGTGCCTGGATCGTTTTACCTCACAGTCACTTGAGTGGCTGGAAGGACGTGCTGCTGCAAAAAAAGGGAAGCCATTCTTCCTGTACCTGCCTTATACTTCACCGCACAAGCCGGTGATTCCGCTTTCAAAATTTCGAGGCCAAGGCAAGGCAGGCGCTTACGGTGAATTCATGATTGAAACCGACTGGCACATTGGCCGAATTTTAAAGTGGCTTGATGATGAGAAGCTTGCTGAAGACACCATGGTGATTTTCACCAGTGACAAT
>CAYUXV010000290.1:0-3431 GCA_964448875.1 uncultured Verrucomicrobiota bacterium | reverse complement strand
CGCACAGCCCGAGCGTTTGATTCGCCTCAAGGGGGAACTTGCTGCCTGGCAAAAGAGCGTGGTCAATAGCCTCAACGGTAAGGATTATTAATCTTCGCTATTTAATACCCTCGCGCCCTCCGGCTTCAGCATTGCTTTTGCTAGGTTATTTGTTACAATGGGACTTCATGCGTCTGACCATTCCAATGTTTTGCCTCTTGGCTGTTCTTTGCGGCGGTTGTTCCAAGAGTGATCCGGTGGAGAAAGCCAAGAAGCTGGAGATCGGCCCGGCGATGCTTATTTTCGAGGCAGATGGTCGGGTAAAAAGACGCGATACGGATGAGGTTTACTCTGGCTCGGTTGTGCAGCGCAACCAGGATGGCAAGACGATTTCTGTAGCTAACTACAAGGACGGCAGGCAAAACGGACTCACACGTATATGGCATCCAAGTGGAGGGAAGCAGTCTGAGGCAGAGTGGAAAAACGGTCAACCTCATGGGGCTTATGTTGAGTGGTTTCTTAATGGGCATAAGAAGATTGAAGGCCGGTATGAAAATGGAGTCCCCGTCGGAATCTTCCGAGAGTGGGATCAAGAAGGTAAACATGAATGGGAAAGGGAAATGGTCGATGGCAAGCCTGGCCAGCGGACAATTGTACATAATGCGGACCTCAAGTTAAGCGAGCAAGAGAGGAAATATTTATGGGATACGGAGCATCACGGCACCTTGATGCGTAAGTTTGGGTTCAAGCCAATTGCGGAGGCGTTAAAGGCCCGCAAAGTGGCAGCACTCGCGGATATTATGACTGAGGACTTTACTGGTTGGGTGCCGAACAATGACAAGGGTGTGTCTCGTGACCTGGGAATGGCTTCAGCATCGAGGTTGGAAGTTGATATAGATAAACTGAAACAGATAACCCGCACCGAATTCAACAATTGGTTGATTAAGGAACTTTCCGCTTTCAGCTCCGATCTAAATATCAAACTGCACCTGATGACATTCGCCCCATTGAAAAGAAAAACGATCAATGGGACCTGGAATGGGCGAGTTAAATTACGTGCGTGGGGCAAAAGTCTTTCCGGCGGCCACGAAGAATTGACTCTATACATGGATTGGAAATTGAATTTTCCCAATGAAGAGATTCTGAAAACAGGTGGCTGGCTGAGTGAATGCCGAATCATAAAGCGCAAACGCGCCTTAGCGAAACAGTTCTTGATGAGGGATGTTGCCTCAGAAGTTGGTCTTCCGGTGGAAAAAATTCACGACAACTGGAAACATGGTCCTGACAAGACGGACACAAATACAGGGGGGGTTTTCGCTTGTGACTATAATCACGACGGAATTACTGACCTGCTGGTTACTGACAAATTGCCTGGGCCGAGAATGCCTAGCTTGATACGGCAATATCTATTTCGTGGCACGAGTGATGGACGAATGGTCGATGTAACTGATGAAGTTGGATTGAGCGGCACATACATCCATACAGCTTTCTTCGCTGATCTCGATGGAGATGGCTGGGAGGATTTGGTTGCCGATCATGGCCGGATTTTCAGAAATCATTCCGGTCAGAGCTTTAAGGAGGTTAACACCAACCTCGCGGCAGCGGGGGACCTGGTCAAGCATGGTGATGGAGCGGGTACTGCATTCGCCGACTACGACAATGACGGAAAAGTGGATTTATATATTTTTCGTAATGACGTTAATCGCCTGGAAGGCACATGGGTGGATGGCAAGATCGGACCCGGTGCTGCGAACCAACTGCTACGCAATTTGGGTGACTGGCAGTTTGAGGATGTGACTTCTGCAACAGGTGCAGATGGTGGAAGGCGCTCTACTTTCACCAGTGTTTGGCTCGATGCCAATAACGACAATCGTCCTGATTTGTACGTAATAAATGAGTACGGCAATGGTGTTCTCCTTATTAACCAGGGAAACGGCCAACGGTTTAAGGAAATGGAACTCATGGATCGCGCGGCTGATTTTGGGTCGATGGGGCTTACCGCGGGCGATTTCAACAACGACGGCAATATCGATCTTTATGTTGCCAGTATGTACTCGAAGTCGGGGAGTCGCGTAATTGGGAATCTTCGTCCCGATGCTTATGATGCTACTACTATGCGTAAGCTTCAGCGAATGGTTGCTGGTAGTCAATTGTATCGCAACTTGGGAGGGATGAAGTTTGAGCCGGTTGGGAAGAAGTTTGATGTTGTTGCCGTTGGTTGGGCGTATGGACCAACATTGACGGATCTCGATAACGACGGTTTTCTAGACATTCATGCAACAACCGGGTTCATTAGCCGTACCCGTGAAAAGCCCGATGGCTGACCTTGCCTTTGGCAGGCTGTCGTGTCACAGCCTTTCGATCGTGGGTGCGAAGTGCCGGCGCCTGCAAAACTGGATGAGAGTTTGGATGAATTCTGGTCAGGAAATCCGTTCAAAATTTCGACGAAACATAATCTAAGTGGTTTCGAACGCAACCGCACGTATCTCAATAGTGGTGGCAAAAACTTTGTCGACATCAGTTACATCACCGGTACTGACTCTGATGGAGATGGTCGCTGTGTTGTGCCCGTGGATTTCGACAATGACGGCAGACAGGATCTCGTTGTCCGTCAGGTTGGCGGCGGGTCGCTTAAATTGTTTAAGAACCAATTCCCTCAGAAACATTGGTTGCGTGTCAGTCTTCGTGGAGTGAAAAGTAACCGGCAGGGCATCGGCGCACGCTTAACAATCGAGGCTGACGGCCGGAAAGTGGTGCGCGAATTGTTTCCGGTGAACACATATAATTCGCAAGCCCCCGCGTTGGTACACTTTGGCTTGGGCAATACTGAGAAAGTAGACAGCCTCACCATACGTTGGCCATCAGGCAAGGAGCAAAAACTTGAACACCTTGCGGTTAATCAACACGTCATAGTCAAGGAAGGCGATCATAACGTTTATCCGATAATACCGGGACAGCCAATCAAACTGGCCAAATCATCCCCGTAAAATACGCAAGTCGCCCTGTCGTACAGTGACCCTGTCACGATCCAGCTTTTCCAGTAACGGAATGATTACCCTCCGATTGGTTCCCAAGACCTCGCGAAGTTCGCTGGCCTTGGCTCCGCCCTGCTGCAGCCGTTGGCGAATCTGATCCACAGCGTTCTTAAACGCAGCAGTGTCCATAACCAATTCCGATGAAATCTCGACCGCTTCACCTGCATCAATCATAAATCGCAGTGCTTTAGTGTCCGTCAGATCTTTTCGGGCCGGCGGTTCCATGGGCTTTGCCAGCAACGCCGTGCGCAGCTTATCCACTCCTGCCTGCATGGTTTCCGGCAACTCAAGTGTATGTGAAGTGCGTGACATTACCGTGCCCTTGCGTTGGAACCCATCGGCGCAGAGTTCCTCCAGCAACGCAACCACCACTCCTTCCGGTAGTAATTCTTGAACACGCGCCCGAAGCACATCCAA
>CAYUXV010000289.1:0-6775 GCA_964448875.1 uncultured Verrucomicrobiota bacterium | reverse complement strand
CACATTTCCCATTGCGCGCATTTTTTTCGCGACCTCGTCAGTGATGAGCTGGCCGTTTGTGAAAATCTGGAAATAACAGTTAGGATGCTGTGCGAGGATATCAAGCAGCCCCTTGTACATGAAGGGTTCGCCTCCAAGGATGCCAAAGAAACTGTTGCCGGCCTCGCTTGCCTCGCGGATGAGACGGTGCAAATGCTCAGCCTCAATTTTCTCCTGCTTTGCTGCCACGTCGACCCAACATCCCTGGCAGCGTAGGTTACAAGAATTGAGCACGGAGATATATAGGAACGGGGGGAAGTACTCGCCCTTCTTTAGGCCCTTCTTGAATCGTTGCACACTCCGCATGCCGCGCCAACCGAAGTTGTAGGCAAACTTCCAGACCAGACGTTTATCCGTTTCAAGCAAAACACGCTTTGCCATGCGCAGGTACATGAGGTGACTATAGTTTTGATATGGATATTGTCGATAATCTTCCCGCTATCTATTGACTGTTTACAGGCTGCTTTGCCGGGGATACCCTTTATCCATGAAGACATTGCTTGCTACCCGGCGTTATTTTCTTGCCTCTACCAGTTTGCTTTGCGCGGCCTCGGTTTGGGCGGATAAGCCACCACCGGTGACCAACCCCAAGGCGACTGATGGTGATGCGGGGGCGGAGCCGGACTGGGAAAAGCGCCTTTCTATTTCCGTGGGGCCAAAAAAGGCAGACCTCGTGGGCACGAATGAAAAAGTGCTGCAGGCGGCCGTCGACTACATGGCCCGCGCGGGCGGGGGCACGGTGCAGGTTTTGCCTGGCGAATATCACTTGCGAAATGCTGTCCACCTGCGCGACAAGGTGCGGATACTGGGGAGCGGCGCAGATAGTGTCCTGAAGAAGGAAGCGTCTGTTAAAGTGAAGCTTTCTGATGACAGCGACTGGTACGATCAGGAAATCACGTTGGAGAACGCCAAGGGCTTCAAGGTAGGAGATGGGGTTTGCCTGCGGGCGAAAAATCCGCATGACGGTGGCAACACGGTGATCAAACGGACACTGGTGGCGCGCAGCGGGACTCGCTTCAAACTAAACGCAGGCTTGCGCAAGAACCTCTGGCTTTCCGGAAACCCGACGGCAGCCACACTCTTCCCCATTCTGAACTGCGAGCATGTCAAGCATGTGGCCATTGAAAACATCACCCTTGATGGAAACCGGGCGAACAACGAAAATCTCAATGGCAACTATGCCGGGTGTATTTTTGCGCAGGACTGTAGTTGGCTGACCTTTCGCAATGTTGAAGCGCGTAACTACAATGGCGATGGCATGAGCTGGCAAATCTGCCACGACGTGGTGGTGGAGAATTGTCAATCGCATGCCCACAACGGCCTAGGGCTACATCCTGGTAGTGGCGCGCAACGGCCGGTGATGCGCGGCAATAAGCTTGAGCGAAACAATATTGGCATCTTTTTCTGCTGGGGCGTGCGACATGGCATTGCCGAGAACAACATCAATATCGAGAATGACATCGGCATTTCGATCGGGCACCGCGACACCGATAATTTCATTTTGAACAACGATGTGTTACGCAGCAAAAAAGGCGGAATCGTATTTCGACCTGACAACCGAGGAAAAGATTTTGGACCGCACCGCAACAGGGTGGAAAGAAACCGCATTGTAGACAGCGGCAACGAGGGCGGCATCGGCGTCGAGGTCCGAGGCAATATCCGTGACATTACTCTGAAGGCCAACGAAATCCGGGAAACTAGAGGAGCCCAAAAACGCGTCGGCATTCACGTGGGCAGGGAAACGAAAGACATAAAGCTGGAAGGGAACAAAATTGAAGGCTTCAGGACGCCGGTTGTGAGAGAGAGGAAGTAATCAGCGTTACTTCGACGGCAGCTCCTTGAGTTCGTATAGATTGCGCTAACCGGCGCGGCATTTGCTACGAACCGCGACGCAGTGCTCGAGACACGTGTCGCACTTACCCATGCGGCGGGAATTTTTACACCAACGACAAACCCGCGGGCAGTAGTCGGCCAGCAACTTTTTGGCGGCGGCCGTGCAAGCGGTACTAACGACAAGGCCGACAGCCTCCTTAACCTGCTACGCTGAGCCAGCCAACGCACGGCAAAGGAGAACTTCATTTGACCAAAGGATTACCGCTGCCCGTTCATGGGTGTGGAATGACTCAGATCGCCAATGCCGTGAGTATTGAGTCGCGTCTGGTGCGGGCAGTCTTTAGGCTGCGGGTACTCAGGTTTTTGCGGATGCGCTGTTTCGTGTAATCGGGCAGGTGCAGCGTGTAATGCACCCACCAGGTCCCGTGATTGTTCCAGAGGTGATGATTGGGGTTGACCGGGTCAACCCGCAGCGACGGTGTCGCGGTGCTCATAATGCGTTTCCTTTCGTCAACGCACCAGGGGTGTTCCAGAAACAAAAAACGCCGGCTGCATATCAGGCGGCGTTTTGTCTCCGCGGAGCTTTTTTGTTCGAGGCATCTGCCTCGCACATCGGAAGGCGATTTCATTGATCGCCACCCAAGGCACCTTGGCTTTCTCCGTTGCCAGGTTGCCAGACCCTTTTGGGTCGTTCCTGATGCGCGGCTAATTTCTCATGGGAGACCATGGGGAACAAGCTTGATTTGTGTCATAACACGGAACCCATTCGGGCTTGTGGGTTGCGGACAGAGTGGTACAAAGGGGCACCATATGAAGCGGATTATTTTTTCCTGGTTGATGATGGGCATGGTCTCGCTGGGCGGCGAGGCGCAGAAGCCCGTGTCCATTTTTGATGGCAAGACCTTCAAGGGTTGGGAGGGCAATCTAAAAATCTTCCGGACAGAAAAGGGAGCGATCGTTGGAGGCACACTGGAGGAGAAGATTGCCCACAACGAATTCCTGTCTACGAAGAAAAGCTACAAGAACTTCATTTTAACGCTGGAGGTGAAGCTGCTGGGTGGCCCCAAGGCCAATGCCGGCATCCAGATTCGCACTAAGCGTATCCCAAACCATCATGAGGTCGTCGGCTATCAGGCGGACATGGGGCAGGGCTGGTGGGGGAGCCTGTATGACGACTCGCGCCGGCGCACCATGCTCGCGAAAGCAAATCCGGCAGTGATCAAGAAAGTGCTCAAGCCTAATGAATGGAATAACTATGAGATTCGATGCGAAGGCAAACGCATCAGGCTTTTCATCAATGGCACGCAGACGGTAGATTATACGGAGCCGGACTCCAAGATTCCGCTGGAGGGCGTGATTGCCCTTCAGATCCACGGGGGGCCACCTAGTGAAGCTTGGTATCGAAAGCTTTACATCAAGGAATTGCCTTAACAGGCAATGGCTTCGAAACGTTAATTTTACATTTCTTTACAGTTTTTGTTGAACTTTTAGGCAAGGAAGACCGTCTATCTAATAGCCACCATCTATAAATTTTGATCAGGTGGTTTTAAGGGAGTGTAAAACGGTAGATGGGCCATCTAAGCTTCAGAATTAAATTACTTCTTGCGTTAATGGCAGTTGTCGCGTGCGTGACCGCCGTAGCGTTATGGGTGACACAGCGTCAGGTGGGTGCGGCGCATGATCGACTGTTTAGAGAGCACGTGGCGACACAACTTAAGTATTTACCGCGTGAACAGGAGGCACGCTTAGGCGTTGTGCGTGAGCAGAGCCGGGAATTTGTGCAAATGGATGACGTCCGCGTTGCGGTCGAGGCCCGCGATGGCGCGACCCTCTTCAGATTGGCACGGCAACAGCTTGAGCAGATGCTTAATGACGCCTTCTCTGACCTTGCGGTGGAGCTGGAAGCCGAGCGCCTGCATACGATACGTGTTGGTTTCAAACGCAAGCTTGCCGAACAATTGGCGCAACTGGCAAAAACGGTGGATGACCGGTCCGAGTTGCAAAAACAGGGAGAACACCTGTTGCCACGGGAACGCCTCGGTTACATGCAGGCTCTAAGGGATCAAGAGTTTACCCGGCTCATGAAATTGGCTCAGGAGGACGTCACCGGCGTGGTGGGCAGTCGCCTGCGTGATCTCGCACAAAACGTGAAATCCCTGCCGGACCCACAGCGGGAAGTCGTTGTGCAAGAAGCTGTGGCCCCAGCTACACGCAAACAGCGTCGTATAGGTCGCAAGCGGTCTCCATTGCTGGCAGATTTCATGATTTTCATCGGGGAAAAAGGGGAGATTCTCAAGATGTCGCGAGGGTTTTTTAGAGGCATGCGCGAGGAATTTCGCAGCACAATTGAGAAGCATATTCCGGACATCATCACGCTTGACCGGCAGCAGGTGGGATACTTCGCGCTGGAGAGACTTGGTCGCACACTATTGGCTGAGGTGGTGCTTACGCCTGTTTACGGGAAGGACGACGGCCGCAAGGTCGGCACGTTTGTGCTCGGATTTCCATTTGCCGATCTTGCGGAGCAGACCATCCAGAAAGTGGGTCAAATGCACAACGGCATCTGGCTAGATGGCAAGGTGTATTCAAAAACGATTCCGGAAAAATCACAGACCTCGCTTGGTCATTGGATGGCAAGGCACATGGCTGGCAACGATGCAAACATGACCACTTCCACCTCGCGAGGCGCGGATGATACCAAAGGCGACTCTCTATTGATAGAGGTGAATGACGTGCCGCACCGCGTATTTTTTGCGCCGCTCAACGCTGGGTCTGATGTGCCCGTGGCTTACAAGATTGGCCTCTACTCATGGGCCGGCGAGTTGCAGGTGCAGGCGGAATTGCGGGATAGAATTTTGCTGACTGCCGGGCTGCTTGGCTTGGGCACTTTGATCATTGGCTGGCTGATCGCATTGGGAATGACAAAACCAATTCGTCGGCTCAACCGGGCTACCGACCGCCTCATCAAGGGCGATTACAACGTACGTGTGCCTGTGTGTAGTGAGGATGAAGTGGGCCGCCTGTCGTCATCCTTCAACGAAATGGCTGAAGGACTTTCCCTGAAGGAAAGATATCGCAGTGCCCTGAATAAGGTTGCCGACAAGGAGGTTGCCGATGAACTTATGGCCGGCAACGGGCATCTCGGGGGGAAAACCCGGTGCATGACCGTGCTTTTTTGCGACATTCGGCGCTACACCGAACTCACTCAGGGAATGCCGCCGGAAGAGGTCGTCGAGCTACTCTATGAGCATATGAGTGCCATGACCCGAGTGGTACATGAGCATGGCGGTGTGGTGGACAAATTTGTGGGCGACATGATCATGGCGGTTTTCGGGGCGCGAAAAGATGATCCAGAAGCGCCTTCGCGGGCAGCAGCCTGTGCTCGGCACATGGTCGCTGAGCGAGGTGTGTTGAATATGCTGACCGGACGGGAAATCAATGTCGGCATAGGCATCGCCACCGGCGAGATGCTGGCCGGCTTCATGGGTTCGGAGGATCGGCTTAATTTTACGGTCATCGGCCAGGGTGCCAATCTTGCTAGCCGCCTCTGCACGGAGGCTGTCCCGATGGAAATTCTGATAGATGAAGCGACCAGCTTAGCCGTTGATGAAAAAGGCGAAATGCTGCCTCCACTGGAGATCAAGGGTTTCGCTGAGCCGCAGGCTGTTTTTCGCCTGAAAACAGCAGAAAAGAGTGTACTTGATTCATCGACCCCAAAGGAGATTCAGGCAGTTCATTAATCTTGTGGACAAATTGACTTTTGCGGGGAGAAACACCCTCTAATTTGTCAACTTTCAGCCATAAATAGGCACTTTTCAAACATGTGGAAAAAACGTGAATAAAGTGTGGGTAAATAAGCTCATTGAAATGGACTTTTCTCGCGAAAAATAGTATATAACCTCGAATAGCGCAGCTGTGTGCTGAGTCGAACTAGAGGGTAAAGTAGGACCTGTTTGCCATGATTAAAATTCTCGGAGAAAAATATAAGTTCTGCGATGGAGTTTCGCGGAGGAGTTTCCTAAAAATCGGTGGACTGACAATGGGGGGAGCGGCGTTGCCGCAGATTCTAGAGGCCGAGGAAAAGCAGAGCATCAAAAGGTCGCACAAGGCGGTCATCAATATTTTTCTTCCTGGCGGACCGCCTCATCAGGACATGTGGGACATGAAGCCGAACGCGCCCAAGGAGATACGTGGCGAGCTTAACGAAATTTCTACAAACGTCCCTGGTACTCGCATAAGCGAGCTCTTTCCCCGTATGGCCGGAATGATGGACAAGTTCACCGTTATCCGTTCAATGGTGGGTGCCTATGGCGGGCACGATGCGTGGCAGTGCCAGACCGGCCGTGATTCCAAGAGCAATCAACCTCCCGGAGGTTGGCCAAGCATGGGGGCGGCACTCAGCAAACTTTATGGCAGTGCGAAGACGGGCGTACCGCCGTTTGTAGGGTTGGCGCCTAATACAGGACACAAGCCTTGGGGTGATCCGGGGATGCCTGGGTTCCTCGGGCCGGCTCACAGCCCCTTCCTGCCAAACAAGGATGGCAATGCGAAGGAAGACATGAGACTCAATGGCCTGACCATTGATCGGCTGGGCAATCGCAAATCTCTCCTGAATAGTTTTGATACGTTACGGCGCGATGTGGATAACAAGCGCATGATGGAGGGGTTGGATGCGTTTAATCAACAAGCCTTGGCTATGTTGACCAGTAGCCGCCTGGCTGATGCGCTGAACCTGGACAAAGAAGACCCTAAGCTTCGTGAACGGTACGGGCGAGGCAACGCAAAGAAGCAGGCTGATGGCTCGCACAAGTTGCTGGATGACTTTCTGATGGCTCGACGGCTTGTGGAGGCCGGCGCGCGTTGTGTCACGCTGGCGTTTAGCCGCTGGGATTGGCACGGAGGA
>CAYUXV010000288.1:0-32412 GCA_964448875.1 uncultured Verrucomicrobiota bacterium | reverse complement strand
AGTCAGCAAATGAAATAGGTGTATATGAAGTAGGATTTCACTTGGGACCACGACTAAATGCGGCAGGCCGCTTGAAAAGTGCGATGGTCTCATTGGAGTTATTATTGGCTGATGACGCTGATAAAGCCCGAGCTATTGCTGATAAATTAAATGATCACAACAAGGAACGCCAGGAAATGGAGCGGATTATTTCAGGGGATGTTGTAAATACGGTTTTGGATAAATTCAACCCTGACACTGATTACGTTATAGTTGAAGGCCGTGAACATTGGCACCTTGGTGTAGTAGGGATTGTAGCAGCTAGAGTAATGCGTAAATTTTATCGACCTTCAATTATTCTCGGAGGCGATGGTGAATTCTTGAGAGGTTCTGGGCGCAGTATTGAAGGGGTTGATCTCGTCGCTGCATTGCGTGAGTGTGATAATCTGCTCTTGTCACATGGTGGACATGCAATGGCTGCTGGCGTAGGTGTTTCCCCGGAAAATATCGACTTGTTTCGCAATCGATTGAATTTGATTGTTAAGGATCAGCTGGGAGGCACCATCCCAAAACCGACACTAAAGCTTGATGCTGAAAGTAATCTTTATGAACTAACAATGGCCCAAATATCAGAATTAGAACATTTACAGCCAACAGGGCAAAATAATCCAAATGTGCAAATTGTTATTCGAGACTTAAAACTAGATCGTCCGTCGTATCGAATGGGGAAGGAGAAACAACACCTCAAGATATGGGTGCGAGATGAAGGAAACCAGTGTGTAGAAGCAATCATATGGAATGCCCCTGAAGGGGAGGAGCCGTCAGGCAAATTCGATTTAGCAGCCACTCCTCAGATTAATGAATATAACGGACGCAGATCGGTGCAGTTGAAAGTGCTCGACTGGTGTCAATCCGACGGAGAAATGGAATAATGTCAAATTCGGCAATTATTGTTTCCGCAGGTTTAGGCACCCGAATGGGAACAGGTGTTGATAAGATGTTTCTAGAGATAGCCGGATGTCCGATAGTGGGATATACATGGCTAAATTATGATGGGCTCGAATGCATCAATGACATCACTCTAGTTGTGCGGCCAGGACGTGAAGTCGAATTCAGTAATCTTGCAGAGACACTTTCTGTGAAAAAGAAATTTCAAATTGTTTCCGGTGGAGATGAAAGACAGGATTCGGTCTGGAATGGATTAGTGGTAATTCCAAAAAATACGAATATTGTGGTAGTTCAAGATGGAGCCCGTCCATGTACAGATCGTCTGTTGATTAAAAAAACTATGGAAGCTGCCATGAGTACGGGCGCGGCAGTTGCTGCCACGCTGGTATCTGACACGATAAAGGAAACCGATGGTTCAGGTTATATATTTCAAAACCTGAATCGCGAAAACCTCAGAGCTGTCCAAACCCCGCAGACATTTAAGGTTGACGTTTTGCGGCGTGCCTTAACTTATGTAAGGGATAAAGAATTGCGAGTAACTGATGACACGGCAGCTTGTGAATTTATAGGGCAACCAGTTGCCTTAATCGAAAGTGATTTACCAAACCCCAAAGTTACATGTCAGGCAGATTTGTTGTATGTCAAATCGTTGCTTACTTCACAAAGCCAGCTTGCCACACCTAAACAACTTCTCTAACCTCGGCTTGTAGATATGAAACAACGTATCATTTACACGGTGCTGATTGGCGTACTGAGTGCTAATATATTTTTGGGCGCTAAACTGTATCTTAACAGCGCGGAATCTGACGATCGTAATGATGTCTACCGTAATATGGTGAATTTCACCCGTGTGCTCGAGCAAGTGCGCCAACATTACGTTGATGCCGACAAAGTGTTTTATCCAGATCTTATTGATGGCGCACTAAAGGGAATGCTTAGCCGGCTTGATCCACACAGTGAATATATGGATCCAAAGCGATTCCAAACCATGCAAACGGACACGCGCGGCGAATTCGGAGGGATCGGCATTGTGGTAAGCATGCGCGATGGCGTGCTGACAATTGTTTCGCCCATGGACGATTCGCCGAGCGCAAAGGCAGGGCTGCTATCCGGTGATCAAATTATTGCTATTAAGGGAAAGACTACCGAGCGAATAACGCTACCGGAAGCGGTTGAGCTGTTGCGTGGCCCAGTTGGTCAAAAAATCACGTTCACAGTTCGGCGCCCTTCAACGAATGAACGTAGAGATGTAACTCTTGCACGGGCGATAATCACTGTTAGCACTGTACGGGACATTAATCTTAAGGGGGAGTTTAAGCTAATCGACGAGAAATACAAAATTGGGTATTTGCGTGTTAATCAATTTGGGGAACGGACTGCCGATGAGCTTGAGGCAGCATTGCGTAAACTTGATGCGCAACGGGTAAAGGGATTGGTTATTGATTTGCGCGACAATCCAGGAGGGCTCCTGGATCAATCTGTACAAGTTGCAGAAAAATTTTTACCCAAGGGAAAGCTGATTGTTTCTACAGAAGGACGAAACCCGAGTGACACACGCCGACATCTAGCAGATAGCCCCACCAAGGTTCGCAGCTATCCAATTATAATTCTTGTTAACCGAGGCAGTGCAAGTGCATCTGAAATTGTTGCTGGCTGTTTTAAGGATTACAAGCGAGCAGAATTGGTAGGCGAGCTTACTTTTGGGAAAGGGTCCGTGCAGAGCATACTTCAAATGCAGAATGGGGCTGCGCTGCGTCTCACCACCGCAAAATATTATACGCCGAGTCACAAGCAAATACACGGACGAGGTGTTGGCCCTGACCACAAAGTAGTACATACTCTTGAACAACGACGCGATCTTTCTGTCAAGCGGGCTACTGGTGGTTTGGATGCTTTGGAAGCTGAAGAACGTTTGCGTGTGGAAAAAGTACAGGACGACCAGCTGAACAAAGCGGTAGAATTATTGACAGCAAAGCTCGAAACTGCGGTTAAGGCTGCCGACAATAAGTAGGCGCTGAGCGCCATGTTGCTAGCAATCGAGACCTCCTGCGATGAAACAAGTGCCGCTGTTGTAAATTGCGGGCAGATTTTGTCGATCACAACCGCTTCTCAAGTCGGACTACACGCAGAATACGGTGGAGTGGTTCCTGAATTAGCCACGCGTGAACATCTTCGGAATCTTCAACCAACAGTACTGAGTGCCTTGAGCAAAGCAGGCATATCCACTCATGACCTCAATGGAATTGCGGCAACTTGTGGGCCAGGCTTGCCTCCTGCGTTGATGATTGGCTGGAAAGCAGCACAGTCAGCTGCCTTTGCTTTAAAGGTCCCCTTGATTGGAATAAACCATATTGAAGGGCATCTCTACTCACCGTCGATTAAAAGTGGAAAATTTTTTGGCAATTTCACTGCTTTTCAGCCAAATGTCTCTCTTATCGTCAGTGGCGGACACACTCAGCTTGTACTAGTCCATGGACTACTTAATCATTCAGTCATTGGATGCACTCTTGATGATGCTGCCGGTGAATGTTTTGATAAAATTGCTAAGCTTCTTGACCTCGCTTATCCCGGTGGCCCTCAAATTGATAAACTAGCTAAATCAGGAAACCCTTCTGCTTTCAAGTTTCCGCGCCCAATGCTTGACAGGCCAAACTACGATTTCAGCTTTAGCGGACTTAAGACTTCGGTTCGTTATCTTCTGGAGAAGAATCCTGAGCTGAAAACAAATAAAGCCATCCTGCCTGACTTATGTGCTAGCACTCAAGCCGCTATTGTAGATGTGCTGATTGGGAAAACAATGCGAGCGGCCGAGGAAACCGGAGTCAGCTGTATTACTGCTTCTGGGGGGGTTTGCTGCAATAGCGCACTTCGTGATGGATTGGCATTAGCTTGTGATGCACAAAATGTACAACTTCAGTTAGCAGCAAAAGAACTCTGCACAGATAACGCAGCTATGATTGGCATCCTTGCAGAGAAAAAAATTGAAAACGGTTGCGAGGCTGCACCTTATGATACGGACATCAAGCCCTCCTGGGCATTGACCTAGCCATTTATTTCTTTTGCAAAGTCCTCGAGCCGATCCAGTCCTTTTTCAATGTTCTCCATGCTCGTAGCATAACTTAAACGAATATAACCTTCAGAACCAAAGGCAGTGCCGGGGACCGCTGCGACTTTTTGTTCACTTAACAGCCTTTCACAGAATTCTCCCGAATCCATTCCAGCGTTAGAAATATTTGGAAATAAATAAAATGCTCCCTGAGCATTTACACAGGTAATTCCCGGCATTTCGTTTAGGCGATTATATGCATAGTCACGTCGCTTGCTAAATTCACCCAGCCACATGCCAAGATGATCTTGGGAGCCTTTTAGCGCAACCACTGCACCGCTTTGTGCAAAGCTTGTAGGATTGCTTGTACTATGACTTTGAATTGCACCGATTGCCTTGGCTATTGGCAGTGGCGCTGCAGTAAAACCAATGCGCCAGCCTGTCATAGAGTAAGCTTTTGCTAACCCATGAACGATAATTGTATGCTCTTGGTGTTCTTTTGAAAAGCTGGCAACACTTTTGAATTCTGTTTCGCCATAGACAAGTTTTTCATAAATCTCATCACTCATCATCATTATACCCTTTTCAATGCATACATCACCAATCGCCTTGGTCTCTGATGGTGTATAAACGGATCCAGTCGGATTGCTCGGACTGTTTAATATTAAGATGCGAGTTTTTTCATTTATGGCTTCGCGCAACTGGTCCGGGGTAACTTTGAATTCTGTCTCGTCGGTTGTTTCAAGAATAACAGGTTTTGCGCCCGCAAGTTTTACCATCTCGGGATAACTAAGCCAAAATGGTGCTGGGATTATTACTTCATCCCCAGGCTGGCAAACCGCCATCATTACATTGTAACACGAATGTTTTCCGCCGCAGTTTACGATGATTTGCGCAGAATCATATTCCAGTCCGTTGTCTGATGCGAACTTGTCAGCTACAGCTTGGCGCAACTCAGCTGTGCCACTAGCTGGAGTGTATTTTGTAAAACCATCCGCTAGCGCTTTTACGGCAGCATCCTTGATGTGCTGTGGAGTATCGAAATCAGGCTCACCGGCGCCAAAGCCAATTACATCTTCACCTGATGCACGCAATTCTTTAGCCTTAGCGGTGATGGCCAGTGTCAGTGATGGTGCCAACGAGGCAGCTCTGTCAGATAGTTGATACTCCATAGCGGGCGGCAGACTATGGGGGAGAACAAAAGCAAGCAAGTGAGTTTTTGCAATAATCCAACTTATCTATCAATTTTCTGCACCCATTGCTAACAGTTCAGCCAAGCGGTGCCCATTGTTGGTGAGAATCCATTTTGCACCACTTTTGAACACTAATTGACGACAACGGTTTTTGAGAGCAACCTTTTCATCTACAGAGGCCAAGAAATAGCGATTTCTGACTCCGCCTACCCATTTCTCTAGTTTGTAAATTCGCAGTGGTGTTCCATTGATATTCAAGTCAATGCCGTACCCAACCGTAGCCTTTTGCTTCTCGGGTTTTTTGGTTTCTATTAATGCTGACAATCTTTTTGCTAGAGGCAGATTATTGCCTTTAATATGGATTTGCATCAGGGCTGGCCGAGCAGCAATATGATCCGCAATGGAAAACCCTTCATTAAGTTCTTTCTGTTTTGTTAATATTTCAGCTGGGTTAAGACCCAATAAATTATAACCGTGCCAAAGTCCAAATTTATTGAAATTTGGATCCTTGTAATGTTTGGCAACCCAAGTCTTAAAATCATAGCTTCCCACCAATCCAATCTCAAAATGTAAATGTGAACGTTTTGCCGGAATATTATGATTTGCAGTACGACCCATTACTCCAAGGGGTTCTCCTGCATTGATTAAAGCTCCAAGTTTCAGCGTCCCAGCAATAACACTAAGATGTGCGTATAATGAATAGAGTTCCAGCCCTTGTTCTTTGTGGATTAGCACTATGTATTTTCCGTATGACGAGGCGTTAGCATGCGCATTAAAAAAAACTAATGTACCATCTGCTGTTGCTCTAACAATATCGAGCGGCTCTCCTTTAGAATTATGCTTCAAAGGACGAATATCCACACCTTCGTGCATACGTTGACCATTGTTTCGCACACACCCAAAAGATCCACTAGACCACGACTTCAAGTGGCCGGTTGGCATAAAATAATTTGTTTCTCCGTTTTTATGAAATAAGGTGACATTCGATGTCGGCAGCTTAAATATTAAACGTACTTGCTGCGCCTCTGTCTCGTTGCCTCCTGCCATTCGTTCTAATACTTTTGCAGCAGAAACCGAAGGTTCATGGATGCAGCCCACCATGAATATAGTAAGAAAAAATATAATAAATCTATGTGCAACTGGCATATTAGCGCTGAATTGCTTTAGCGGTTTTATTAAAGGAGACAATTAATCGTTCAGCTTCATCGCCGCTTATATCAGGAGTAAAGTACAGGCGACCGGTCCGATTTATACTTTCAAGCACGTGTACACCAATGCACTTAGCTGTCAGCTTTGTGTCATCTTTTTTTTGTTGATAACAGGCAACCAAAAAAATACGCCGCCCCCGCTGTTCGATACTAATTGCCTCTAGATGATGTGCCCCGCGATTATTAAATTTCAACTCTACAACGTGACTTCCATCTTGGAGATTGTGCAGCTTTGCTTTATCTAGAATCGCGAGCGGCTCCATTATTGGTTCCCTTTCAACAAATGCCTCGCGGGGATTTTCCATATGCCATTCAATACGTCGCACCAGATCAGGGTCACGCGATGCCGTTTCAACAAAAAGCACCAGCAGCGCGCCTTTTTTTCCGCCAGGCAACTTCGCTAAACTGGAGCAGCCAGATAAAAAACCCAGCAAAATAATTACAGCGAAAATAGGATTGCTGAAGCGCGTTGACACATTCATAGTTCAAGAACCAAGCGCAACAATAAACTCGTGTAAAGAAACAATTATGGGCAAACAATACAATAAGGCAGAGAAGCGTAAACGACGTGAAAACTATGTTAAACGGCGCAAAGCTGCCCGAAATAAAACAAAATAAATTTTTAAATTACTAAGATGGGAAATCCTTGCATATATTAGCACACTCTTAATTATGGGCAAAATCTATAATAGCATTCTTGAGACAGTCGGCCGAACACCATTAGTCAAATTGAACCGTGTTACTCAAGGGGTGGAAGCCACGATTTTGTTAAAGTGCGAATTTTTCAATCCTGCATCGAGCGTTAAGGATCGTATTGGTTTGGCGATGATCGAAGACGCGGAGGCACGCGGGATACTGACAAAGGATACCGTTATAATTGAACCAACAAGTGGGAATACTGGGATTGCCTTAGCTTTTGTAGCAGCTGCCAAGGGATACAAGATGATTCTGACTATGCCTGAAACGATGTCGCTTGAGCGAAGAACTCTTTTGGCATTATTTGGCGCTGAGCTAGTTCTGACACCAGGTCCGCTGGGTATGAAAGGTGCTATTTCCAAGGCGAACGAGCTGGCGGAGAAGACCCCTAATGCGTGGATTCCACAGCAATTTGAAAACCCGTCCAATCCGGCAATCCACAGAAAGACTACCGCTGAAGAAATCTGGGAAGACACCGACGGGACAGTAGATATTGTCGTAGCTGGTGTAGGCACTGGTGGCCCAATTACGGGTTGCTGTGAGGTGATAAAGCCCCGCAAGGAGAGCTTCCAGGCCATCGCGATGGAGCCTGTCGATTCACCTGTAATCTCCCAGACGCTTGCTGGCAGTGATTTGACCCCTGGGCCACATAAAATACAAGGAACAGGTGCAGGGTTTGTGCCGGATAATCTTCATTTAAATGATTCATCCGGCAATCCACAAATCACTGAATGCATTAAGGTGTCAAATGATGATGCATTTACCATGGCGCGGCGATTGGCAAAAGAGGAGGGGATTCTGGCGGGCATATCCTCCGGAGGAAATGTTGTAGCTGCGCTTGAGGTCGCCCGTCGTGAAGAGAATAAAGGGAAAATCATTGTAACTGTTGCATGCTCAACTGGTGAACGTTATTTAAGTACAGCACTGGCATCTGAGGCGCAGGCCGTTGTAGCTGATCTGCGAATCCAAACACCGGGGGAATAACCAGCGAATAACCCCATGATTTCGTTGTTGCCAAGCGAATTAATTCTCATTATACACCATTCAACGCGTTCGCTGCTTTGAGAGACTCAACTTTTTAAGCGGCCGAGTTTCGCTTAATTCAAGATTCTGTGACAGGGATGTCCCTGCCCGAGAAGACAAAATTATGTCAAAAACTATGACTGTCCCTGAAACCGGTGAAGGTTTTCTGGAAATCTCAGACAAAGGCTTCGGATTCCTTCGCAGCCCCGGCAATCGCTTCCAGTCAAAACCAACGGATATTTTTGTGACACCTGATATGATTAAGCGCAACTATCTGCGTGAAGGCGTACAGGTTGAAGGAGGACTGCGCCCGCCTCACAAGGGCAACAGTCCTCAACTCAAAGACATTAAGTCTATCAACGGAATGCCGCACGAAGAATATGTGCAAAAAACACGTTTTGAAAACCTGACAACAATTGATCCCATTGAGAAATTTCAACTAGAAACAGGGCCGGATCAGATTGAAACCCGGATCATCGACCTCGTAACCCCTGTAGGCAAAGGAACTCGCGGCCTCATAGTTGCGCCGCCACGAACCGGTAAGACGACGATACTAAAACAAATTTGTAATGCAATAACGACAAATCATCCTGAGGTTAAAGTAATCGTAATGCTCATTGATGAGCGCCCGGAGGAGGTTACCGACTTCGAGCGCTCAGTAGATGCTGAGGTTGTAGCATCCTCAAATGACATGGATCTCGACACACATGTAAGACTTTCACGTTTAATAGTGGCGCGCTGCCGCCGCATGGTTGAGTGTGGTGACGATGTTTTCGTTCTCATGGATTCATTGACCCGGGTGTCGCGTGCATTTAATAACGTGGCTGGCGGCAGTGGCCGCACTATGTCCGGCGGTGTTGATGCGCGGGCACTCGAAATACCGCGACGCATGTTCGCCGCCGCACGCAAGATCGAGGACGGTGGCTCCCTTACGATATTAGCCACTGCCCTAGTTGATACTGGCAGCCGAATGGACGAATTGATCTTTCAGGAATTCAAAGGCACTGGCAACATGGAGCTTGTACTCGAGCGCAAGCTTGCTGACAGGCGGCTGTACCCATCCATCGATATCCCAAAAAGCGGCACACGAAAGGAAGAAAAGCTTTTCCCGCCAGAACATATTGATGCAATACACAAGCTTCGCCGCACAATGGTTGATCTTGATCCAATCGAGGCAATGGAGACACTTATCGGCGCATTGCGGAAACACAAGACCAACGCGGAATTACTTTCTAAACTCCGCGTTTAAGGTAATACCCCTATGACGGAGGGGAGGAAATCCACATTGCGTGCGCGCCCGGCGCTGGATCGGATCATGCGGATACATCAGGCTGTCCTCAATGATGAGCGCCCCACTGCTTCTGCATTAGCGCGACAATTGGAAGTTGATCGCCGTACCATTACCCGAGACATAACGTTTATGCGTGACCGATGGAATTTGCCCCTTGAGTATCACGCGGTTCTGGGTGGTTTTATTTATAATGGCCCCGTCGATCCACTGCCAAGCGCCGTAATTACCGAGGGTGAGCTTTTTTCAGTACTCATTGCAGAAAAGGCATTGCAGCAATATCGAGGCACTGTTTTCGAGCGGCGACTCAAAAGAGCATTCGATAAGATGACCGAATTAATGCCTGAATCTGTTACGCTCAATCTTGATGACTGGAGTCAAAGCGTCACTTTTCGGAATTCTGCAATACCAAATCAAGATATTGAGACCTTTGATATTCTTGCGCGAGCCGTCACACAACAACGGCAAATTGATATTCTGTACCGCAAGCCTCGTTCCAAGAAACCTGAAAAGCGCATAGTTGACCCACACCATTTGGCGTGCATCGACGGTGAATGGTATCTCTTTGCCTATGACCATAAGCAGCACGATATACGTATTTTTAAGCCCACCCGTATGGATGATATATCTATGACCGGCATGTCCTTTGAGCGTCGAAAATCTTTTTCGCTAGATAAACACCTTCATGGAGCTTTCGGTGTATTCACAGGGGATTCAATACGCGACATTGTTATTCATTTCAGCCCTAATGTTGCCGATTATATTCGTGAAAAAGAGTGGCACCAATCGCAGAAAACAAAGGAACTTAAGGATGGCGGCATTGAATTGCGATTACAGTTGAGCAGTTTGGTTGAAATTCAACGATGGATTTTGGGCTGGGGTGGTGAAGCTGTTGTTTTGGAGCCCCCAGACCTAGTAAAATCAATAAGAACGACGGGACAAACCTTAGCTGCGAAACATTCATAAATTTTGAGATATTATGATCATTTCAAGATATTCTTAATCAGTTTATTCCCTAGCCTCAAATATCCCAAAAACCCTGCCCTTACGGATTGACCACGCAATGAATGACAGTATATCATTTGGACAACGGCACATTATGTTGTGTGTTTAGACTTTACAAGGCACTAAATAGAGGGTCAAAAGGAGTCCGCATGTATCTTAAGAACCTCAAGACAGTTGGGTTTAAATCTTTTGCAGACAAAACATCGCTAAATTTTGAGCCGGGAATAACGGCCATTGTGGGCCCAAATGGCTGTGGTAAGTCCAATATATCTGATGCGATTAGATGGGTTTTGGGCGAACAGTCAGCTAAAGCGCTTCGCGGAGGTGAGATGGCCGATGTTATTTTCTCGGGCACTGAAGGAGCACGTAATCGGAAACCTTTGGCGATGGCAGAGGTATCACTAACCATCGGAGATGTGGATGATGAAAACCTGAAGGCGGCGGGAGTTGATCTTGCATACAACGAAGTAACCATCACACGCCGTGTGTTCCGCGATGGCGGGAGTGAGTATTTCATTAATAACACACCTTGCCGGTTACGAGATGTAAAACAGCTATTCATGGGCACCGGAGTAGGTCAGGCAAGCTATTCCATCATGGCACAGGGACAAATTACACGGATCATCAATAGTTCGCCTCAGGAACGCCGAGTTATCTTTGAAGAAGCTGCGGGCATTACAAAATTCAAACAGCAAAAGAAAGAGGCCCTCCGAAAGCTTGATTACACGGAGCAAAACTTGATACGGCTTGAGGATTTGATCCGCGAGGTAAAACGACAGATTGGTTCATTACAACGACAGGCTGGCAAGGCCCGGCGTTATCAAAAGTTGATGGATGAGTTAAAGCATTTGGATACACAGTTGGCACGGCATGAGTATGATCAGGCTGAAACGACCCTGTCATGCCTGCGCGATAAAACTAATGAACTCCGCGAGAAAATAGCTGACCACTCGAACAACATTCTTGACGAAGAGGAAGCCCTAAAGTCAATGCGAGCAAAGCTGTCAGACCTGGACAGACAAGTTAGCGAAGCACAACAGCGTGGACTCGAGTTAAAAGCGCAGGTTGATAAGCACGAAAACCGACTGCAGTTTAACCAAGAGCGTTTTGGTGAAATTGCCGGCCTCCGAGCTGCCGCGGGACGAGATATCGAACAAGCTGGTGAACGCTGCACAGTGGCCGATGCGGAGTTGACGGAAGTGAATGGTGCATTGGCAGATTTCGCAAGCACCTTACAAGCAGCACGTGACGGCGAAAACCACAAGAAAGGGACTCTTGAAAATGTGGAAAAAGATATCAGCGATAAGCACAAACTACTAACGGAAGACCAATTAAAGAGCAATTCATTGGGAGTTGAACTATCAGAGACGCGCGATGAATTTAATGCCCTTGAATTGCAAAAACGCGGCAATGTAGTTCGACTGGAGAAGCTTTCATCCGAAAAAATTCAATTAGAAGAAGAGCGTGGCCAGCTTGAAGGAAGATTGTCGGAATTCAAAGAATCTGTAGCAACGGACAAGCTAGGGGTGGAGACTCATCGTGGCACGGTAGAAGAACGCCAAGAACGGCTTCAGACAATTGCTGCTGAACTCGGAACCACTGAGAATGAACTCGATGATCTTGTGCAACAACAAGCTGGCCACAAATCACGCTATGATGTTTTGCAACAATTACTTGAGAGCAAGGAAGGCTACGAGTCAGGCGCCCAGCTGGTGCTGACCAAATATGAGGAAGCACTGGGCTCTCTGGCGGAAAAACTGCAGGTTGATGAACCATATGTGAAGGCTGTCGAGGCGGCACTGGGGAGCAACTTGCAACTTGTGCTAACAGTAGAACCAGAGGTGGCACGAGAGATTTTGAATGGCCTCACTGATCGTGAAGAGGGACGTGCGAGCATTGCCGCACTCGATCTGATCACATCACGAAACGGACATTTCACGCCGGACAGCGCCCCAATTGCTGGGTGTTCGGCACTTTCTGTACTGAAAGTAGATGATCCCTTTATGCCTTTAGCAAAGGCATTGCTTGAGCGAACATTTATTGTCGATAATCTTGCACAAGCTACGGAGGCATGGCGTGCAGCGGCTGGTAAGTTCGACTTTGTGACACTTGCGGGCGAGACATTGGACAATCGAGGTGTCTACACTGGGGGCACACAGAACGGTAATGGTGCAGATTCTCTGCTTGGCAGGCGAAACGAGATTTCCGACCTGGGAATTAAACTAGGCGAACTGACTCCCCTAATCGAGGGGATAAGCCGCCGTAAAGGCGCTCTTCTGGCTGAACAAACTGATCTACAGGCGGGCCTTCAGAACGCCCGAAGTGAGTTGAGCAACCGTGAGGTGGCAGTAGCCACTCAGCAGGGGGAGTTTAACGCGCTGGAAAAGTCACGCGAGGACTTGGCCCAAAAAATACAAGCGGTGGTCTTCGAGATCAACAGCTTGGCGGAACAGGACCAATTGTCGCGAGCGAAGGGACATGAATTGTCAGAACGCATCCAGGAAGTAGAGATGCGCAAGGATCAATTAGATACTTCACTGACTGAGATTTCATCGACGATAGAAAGACTGCGAGAAAGTCGCGAGACGGCGAATGAGGCTTTAACGATGGCTAAGATTGAGTTGTCTAACGCAGAACAACGTGAGTCAGCACTGCTTGAGCGTCGCCAGCCTATTGAAGCACGCTTGGAGGAATTGCAAAACACAATTGGACGTGCACAACAAACACTGATTGATTGCTCAAATCGAAAAGCTCAATATGAATCTGAAGATGAAGAGTCGCGCCTCGAAATTAGCCGATTACGCAACGAGCGCGAAGAAGTCAGCCAAGATGCTGCAACTTTGGTTGACCACCGTAATAATGCCGCTGCAGAAACGGAATCGCGAGATTTAGCACTCGCAGATCAACGCAATTCACTGTCTGACCAACAAGAGCAAAAACGTGAGTCTGACGTGGAGCTGGCTCAGAAACAAATGGCGCAAGAAAACCTGATTGAACGCATCAAGCACAGGTATGACATTGATTTGCGAGAGGTTCGAGGAGAATGCATTACCATCACCATTACTGATAATGGAAAAGCAAGCGTTGAAACCCTCGCACCAGATGAAGTTGCCGCTCGTGGTGTAGCAACGGATTGGGAGGCGGTATCAGTACGCGTGGCAGAATTGCAGGAGAAAATTGATGGAATCGGCCCGGTGAACCTTGTTGCTATCGATGAATATGAGGAAGTAGAAGAGAGGCATAAATTTTTATCTGCTCAACACGAAGACTTAATAAACGCGAAACAAGAGTTGATGGAAGTTATCAATCGCATCAACAAACAATCGCGTGAAATGTTCCGTAATACCTTCGAAAAGATTCGCGGTAACTTTCAGACAAATTTCCCGGACCTTTTCGGGGGCGGCAAGGCGGACCTCGTCCTGACAGAAAGTGACGATGTTCTTGAAGGCGGAGTGGAAATAATGGCACGACCCCCGGGCACACAACTAAAGAAAAATTCACTGCTATCGGGTGGGCAGCAGACAATGACAGCGGTGGCCTTGCTGTTCTCAATATATCAGGTTCAGCCCAGTCCTTTCTGTGTTCTAGATGAGCTGGACGCACCTTTGGACGATTCAAACATCGATCGCTTCCTTGAAAAGCTAAAGAGTTTTTTGAGGCATTCACAATTCCTCATCATCACGCATAACAAGCGCACAATCAGTGTTGCGGATGTGTTGTATGGAGTCACCATGCAGGAGCGCGGCGTTAGTCGAGTTGTAAGCGTAAAGTTTCATGACAGATCACAATCGGTGAGCACTGAACCGGATAAGCAACAGAATGAACCTCCGGAGACCCAAAAAGATCAAGAGATGTTTCTTGCAAAATAACTATCTATCACCTGCTTAGGCCAAGTTAGTTTATTTTTAAACCGAAGGATAATTGCGCTAGGCTTTATCCATTTTCTTGCCTTCATTTATAGTACTCGTTACGTTCAGCGAAAATGTCTGAAGTAATTGAAAGGGTGGTCATTATAGGCTCAGGGTGTGCCGGCTACACGGCTGCAATATATACAGCGCGAGCAAATCTAGAGCCTATGATAGTGACAGGAGCGATGCCTGGGGGATTGCTTACCACAACAAGTATAGTTGAAAATTATCCAGGCTTTCCTGATGGGATAGACGGGACTGATCTAATGATTGATATGCAGCGCCAAGCGGAACGTTTTGGTGCTCGGGTACAGTTTGGGAGCATGGTTGAGGCTGTAGATTTGTCACAGCGCCCCTACAAGCTTACTGTCGACAGCAAGGAAATCTTAACCCATACGATCATTATTGCTAGCGGTGCTGGGCATAGACATCTTGGAATAGACAGTGAAGAAAAACTTGAAAAGAAAGGCGTAACATATTGTGCGACTTGCGATGGCGCATTGCCAATGTTTCGGGATCATCCACTTGTAGTTATAGGAGGTGGTGATTCAGCCTGCGAAGAAGCCACCTACCTTACTAGGTTTGCATCGAAAGTTTACCTTATTCATCGTCGTGATAAATTGCGTGCGTCAAAAATTATGGCGGCGCGCGCGCTATCTAATGAGAAAATTGAACCGATTTGGAACTCGGTAGTAACCGAGATACTTGATGTAAGCCAAGAGAAGGTCACAGGTGTCCGCCTAAAGAACGTTAAGACAGGTGATGAAAGTATGATTAATTGCGCTGGTGTGTTTATTGCAATTGGCCACGTGCCTAACACACAGATTTTTAATGGGCAGATTGACCTCGACGATGGTGGTTATGTATTGCGAACGGAAGGAACGCGGACAAATGTTGAAGGAGTGTTTGTCGCTGGCGATTGTTCGGATAGTGTTTACAGGCAGGCAGTTACTGCTGCAGGCATGGGTTGTGCGGCAGCTATCGACGCAGAACGTTTCTTGGCAAACAACAACCAATAACCAATCTGCACCAAGCTAATTATAGCAGTATCGCCCACCCCAAGAATTGTTTTCATAATTCCACAAAATGAAATTACGCAAGGCACAAATAAGCCGTGACACAAAGGAAACCTCAATCAACCTGGAACTGAATATTGACGGCAAAGGGAAAGCAAATGTCTCAACAGGCATTGCGTTTTTTGATCACATGCTTGAGTTATTTGCAAAACACTCTGTATGTGATGTGAAATTATTTTGCAATGGAGACTTGGAGGTGGATGGACACCACACTGTGGAGGATTGCGGACTAGTGCTTGGACAAGCGTTTTATTTAGCACTAGGAGAGAAGAAGGGCATTCGACGATATGGAAATGGATTTGATCCCCGCAATCCGTTATGGGGCGATGCCCATGTCCCAATGGATGAGACCTTGGCCAGATGTGTTATAGATTTTAGCGGTAGACCTTATATGGTTTGGCGTGGCATGGACAAACTGGGATTCCGTATAGTGAAGGCAGAAAAGGAACAGGATATGTCGGGCATTTTCCGATTTGGGTTGGCGCGCGAATTCTTTCAAGGATTTGCTAATGAAGCGCGATGCAATCTACATCTTGAATTGTTGTACGGACAAGAGCCTCATCATGTGGTGGAAGCTTTATTTAAATCATTTGCAAAGGCGGTGGATTTTGCTTGCTCACGTGATCCACGAATTGCAGGAAAAATACCATCAACTAAAGGGCGATTGATAAAATAAAAACAAACGGCGAATATTTAGTGAACAAAGCCCGTCTCTATCATGCCTCGTTTGGATATCAAGAACGCAAGTGACGATGAGTTGGTTCGTGCTTCACAGCGCGGGCGAATGGAAACGTATGAGGAGTTGGTGTTTCGTCATCGTGATAAAATATTTGCACGTGCATTCAGCATGCTCCGGAACGAAGAGGAGGCATTGGATTTCTCACAGGAAGCATGGATTAAGGGATGGCAGCGATTAAAGCAGTTCAAGCGTGATGCTAGGTTCTCAACATGGATGACTCGCATAGTTATAAATTTGTGCCTTGATCATCTGCGAAAACGTCAAAGGCAAGCAACGGATTCGCTGGAACAGATTGAAAGCGAGGGCGGCGGGATTGAGCGCCGGATGCCAGTTGAGACATTTAATCCCACTCGTGAAATGGAGCGAGAGGAGTTGCGGAATGAAATTGATAAGGCGATGGAAAAGCTGAGCTACGAGCACCGAACAGTTCTGCTGCTACACGAGTTTGAGGGATTGGAATATAAGGAGATAGCCAAAGCCATGCATTGCTCCATTGGTACTGTTATGAGCAGGCTCTTTTATGCGCGTCGGCGACTGGGAAATTTATTAATTTCTTTGAAGAAAGAAAGGCAAAGTTGAGTCAATAAGGTAATCGAGGCTATGACAGACGAAGAAAAACTGAAGTTACAAGCATTTATTGACGGAGAGCTTCCATCACATGAGGAACCCGAAGTGTCCGATTGGATCAAATCTAATCCGGAGGCACAAGAATTGTGTGAAGAACTAAATACGGTGAAAACTCTCCTGAATGCCGGCGAAAAACCACTTCAAGTAGAAAATACACGCGAGTTCTATTGGGATCAAATTAACAGGATAATCGAACCAGTAAGTGGCGAAACCCATCTACATAAAGCTGAAATTGTGTCACCTTGGATGACATGGTGCCGACAGTGGCTCGTTCCAGTAGGGGGCTTGGCTACGATCGTTATGCTGATAGTTACGGCGGAAATACAACCTAGACCATTACCGGAAATTCCTAACAATCTCAGAGACACAGAATCACCTAATACACAACCTGTTGCATTTCCAAGACTTAAAACTTTGGTTGAACCTTCATTTGCCGAACCAAATGGAAAAAAAGAGGGTGAAATTCAGTCTGAAGATGTGAATGTCCTAATTCAAAGAATACCAACTGATGGAAATCCGAATTTAAATCCTAGTATCAATGAACGTACTATACCGTCCATCGAGAACCCTGATCGATAGAAGCAAAGAATAATTAATTTAACGCCTGTATTATCTGTCGTTTTTTTTTAAAATTCTGGAAGTTGTTCACAGTGTCTACATCTTGTGTTCGCGAACTAATTGAGCACAAGATATTGGATATTTACTGTAGCTTGTCGAAATTAATGTTTGGCGAGAAAACCTGATTTTCGTAAGATGCCTTGTCAGTTTTTTCAGTGCGAAAGGAGTCTGACAATCCCGTTTATGGCGGCAAAAAAGAAAGCTAAAACTGTGGGCACACAAGCCAAAAAGAAAGCCGATACTGGTACCAGTGGGGAGAAATACGATGCTTCCAAAATTGATAAGCTAGAGGGCTTGGAAGCGGTCCGAAAGCGCCCAGGCATGTACATAGGCGACCCGGATGAGCACGGCTTGCATCATTGTGTTTTCGAGGTGATGGACAATTCAATTGATGAACATCTCGCCGGTTTTTGTAAAAAAATTCAGGTAGTAATTCACGTTGATGGATCGGTCTCTATCAAGGATGACGGCCGAGGCATTCCCGTTGATACCCATCCTAAATTCAAGATTCCTGCTGTCGAGTTAGTACTAACTAATCTACATGCAGGAGGTAAATTCGGCCAAGGAGCGTACAAATACTCTGGCGGGCTTCATGGAGTTGGAGCCAAATGTGTGAATGCATTATCCGAATGGTTTAAAGTTGAGGTATATCGAGACGGCAAAGTCTACCATATGGAATTTGCAAGGGGAAAAACAACCCGGAAGCTCGATGTAATTGGGAAAAGTAAATCAACTGGAACACTTATTACCTTCAAGCCTGATCCTCAAATATTTACCATAACGCTTGAATATAAATTCGACACCTTAGCTAAGCGCTTACGCGAATTGGCCTTCCTAAACCCTGGCGTCGAAATTGAACTAATTGACGAACGAGAAGAAGGCAAGACAGAGACCTTTTTTTATCGCGATGGAATCGAACAATTTGTACGCCAGCTAGGTCGAAACAAACACCTCGTTCATGCTAATCCTATTGTGGTGGCGGTTGAGCGTGATGAGGTTTTTATCGATGTCGTGATGCAATATAATGATAGCTATAATGATCAGATTCTTTGTTACGCAAATTCGATCCCTAACCCTGATGGAGGAACGCATCTGACAGGTTTCCGCACAGCGCTTACACGCGCAATAAATCAGTACGCTAAAAGCAACAACTTACTTAAGGACAAGGATCCAAACATTTCAGGTGATGATGTTCGAGAGGGACTAGTTGCAATTGTTAGTGTCAAATTGCCAAACCCTCGATTCAATGCGCAAACAAAAGTCAAGCTTGTCAACAACGAGATTGAAGGCATTGTTTTAAAGGCAACTTATGATGGCTTGATGCATCAATTTGACACTGCGCCCTCGATAGCAAAGAAGGTTATTGACAAGGCACTTACAGCTGCTCGGGCTCGTGAAGCAGCACGAAAGGCACGCGACACTGTTCGTAAAAGCGCGATGACTGGAGGGGGATTGCCGGGTAAGCTTGCGGACTGTTCCGACCGGGATCCAGCCAATACCGAGTTATACATTGTTGAGGGCGATTCAGCAGGAGGTTCTGCAAAACAGGGAAGAGACCGTAAGTTTCAGGCGATCCTGCCGATTCGAGGCAAATTGATCAACGTGGAGAAAGCTCGCCTCAATAAAGTCTTAGAAAATCGTGAAATCAGGACGATGATTACAGCCGTCGGAACAGGTATAGGTGACGGGGAAGGAGAGGGAGCTTTTGATATCAATAAACTCCGTTATCACAAAATTATTATTATGACGGATGCCGATGTCGACGGCAGTCATATCAGAACATTGTTGCTAACATTATTTTATCGTCAGATGCCACAGTTAGTAAAAAGCGGGTATGTATATATTGCTCAACCCCCCCTATATCAAGTATCGCGGCGAAAACGAGTCGAGTACATTGCTGATGACAACGCACTGAATAAAATTCTAATTGAACTTGGCGCCGAAGATTTGACCCTTAAAACCCTAAGAACAAAGAAGAAGCTGAATTCCAAGCAACTTGGTGAAATACTTGGCATGCTTGAGACACTTGACAAATATGCGCGCGCAATAAAACGGCACGGGGGCGAGTTCGCAGAGTATGTAGAGCAACGGAAAAAAACCGGCGAACTCCCCGAGCATTTGGTCAAAGTTCGAGAGGGCAACGACGAGACGGTTCATTATTTTCACTCTGAAAAAGAACTAGCACAGTTTTCTAAGAAAAATCCTGACTTGAGTTTATTTGGTGATGACGAATCTGAATCCAACGGAAATGGCACGTCCAGATCTAATCCCGAATTAGGCAATACCAGGAGAGCTACTCATTATGAACTTCACGAAAGTAAAGCTGTGCAAGCATTGCTTGGCACACTGTCAAGCAATGGCCTGCCAATTGATAACTACACAGCACAAGACAAACCACTTTTTGAAGTGATCGAGGGCGAAGACGGACGTGCGCACCCTCTATTCTCCATCGGTGAAATACTTCATACGGTTAAAGAGATAGGCCGAAGAGGAATCCAGATAAAGCGCTTTAAGGGATTGGGCGAAATGAATGCGAAGGAGCTTTTTGAAACTACAATGAACCCTGAGTCGCGACGCTTATTAAAGATTGATGTCGCTGATGTTGCAGCCGCTGAGGATATGTTCACAAAGCTGATGGGGGATGAGGTTGAGCCTCGGCGAGTATTCATTCAAGATAACGCTTTAAACGTCCGTAATTTGGACATCTAATTTTCAAACTAACCCATGGCAAAAAAAAAGGGCTCAGGAGACTTACCCGTTGCAACGACGCCGCTCTTTGCAGCTAACGAAAAAATTGACACCATAAATGTAGCGGACGAGATGAAGAACTCGTTCTTAGACTATTCTATGTCAGTCATTATTTCGCGTGCCTTGCCGGACGCACGTGACGGCTTAAAACCATCACAACGCCGCATACTTTACGCAATGAGTGAGTTGTCACTTTACCCCGGGCGAAAGCATTTTAAGTGTGCAAAAATTTGCGGCGATACTAGCGGCAATTATCATCCACACGGGGAGGCTGTCATTTACCCCACACTTGTAAACATGGCCCAACCTTGGTCGATTCGCGAGACACTGGTTGATGGCCAAGGTAATTTCGGAAGTGTAGAGGGAGACTCACCTGCTGCCATGCGCTATACCGAGGCACGTCTTACGCATCTCGGCACTGCTCTGATGGATGACATGGATCGAGACACGGTTAACTTCATCCCGAATTATGATGAGCGACTCACAGAACCAACTGTATTCCCAGCCGCCTTTCCCAATTTACTTGTCAATGGAGGCACTGGGATTGCTGTCGGAATGGCTACTAACATTCCGCCTCATAATCTTGGAGAGATAATTGATGGTATATGCGCACAGATTGACAAACCAGATATCACGCTTAAACAGCTGATGAAATATGTTAAAGGACCGGATTTTCCAACCGGCTGTTCTGTCTGCGGATTAGCCCCGATTGAACAATATTTTAAAACCGGCAAAGGCTCGGTAAAGGTTCGCGGGTCGCTTGATGTAGAAGAGGACAGAGGAGGCAAAGAAAAAATTGTTATTACAGAAATTCCGTTCAATGTTAATCGAGCCACACTTGTTGAACGTATAGCCCAACTTGCGAATGAACGTGTTCTTTCTGAAATAACCGCTGTGCGTGATGAGTCTGATGAAAACACCCGTGTGGTCATCGAGTTAAAGCGTGATGCCGTTCCCAAAGTTGTTGTTAATAATTTATATAAACACACATCACTTGCTACAAGTTTTGCATCAAATATGTTGGCCATTGATCATGGCCGCCCGAAGGTGCTGGGGCTAAAAGAGTTAAACAATTGTTATATTGAACATCGACGTGAAGTTGTTATCCGTCGCACAAGGTTTGATTTAGAAAAAGCCGAACGGCGCGCTGAGTCACTTGAAGGCTATCTTATAGCCCTGAATAACCTTGATGAATTCATTCGAATCATTCGCCAGTCGGCAAATCGTGAAGAGGCTAAGGTAAAATTACTCGCCTTCGACTTCACACGTAAAGCCGTTGAGAAAATTGGCATAATGATCCGAAATGAAGCACGTCTCAAAAATGGCCGATATGAATTTAGCGAACAACAAGCAGATGCAATTCTTGAATTACGTCTTTACCAGTTGACTGGCCTTGAACAAGACAAGGTTAAGGGCGAGTACAAAGAATTAATAATTAAGATCAAGGATCTAAAGGATATTCTAGCCAAGGAAAAGCGTGTCTTTGGCATTATAAAAGACGAACTGAACATTATTAAAGAAAAACACGCTACACCGCGTAAAACTAAGTTGGCTCCTGATGAAGGGGAGATGTCCATTGAGGATTTAATAGCCAATGAACCAGTTATAATCACGCTCACACATAACGGGCTAATAAAGCGCACAAATATCAGTGCGTACAGAGCCCAAAGAAGGGGAGGGAAGGGTGTCATCGGTATGGCGACTCGTAAGGCTCAAAACGAAAAAGAGAAAGGTGATTTTATCGAGCATCTTTTCGCTGCGAGCACACACGATTATCTGATGTTTTTCACCAACACCGGTCGGGTATATATCGAGCGTGTTCACGAGATTCCGGACATGGGGCGTGCTTCGAAGGGGCGAAGTATTGCAAATTTACTCGAACTCAAACATGGTGAAAAAATAGCCGATATAATTCGAGTGAAAGCAGTTTATGGACCTAAAAAGGAAGATCTTACATGGCAGCAGGAGAGTTACATATTTTTTGCCACACGAAATGGCACCGTAAAGAAGACTGCACTTAGCGATTTTGCCAATGTTCGTCGTGGTGGTATAATCGCAATCAAAATTGCGCCGGGCGATTTGCTCATCGAGGCACGATTCACATCCGGCCAAAATGACATTGTACTAATCACTGCAAACGGAATGAGCATCCGTTTCCGTGAGGAAAATGTTCGGGTTATGGGTCGTGCCGCGGCTGGTGTTCGCGGGATAAAGCTTGGCAAAGAGGATCATGTAATAGCATTAGCAATTACGGTGGATGATGCCACACTACTCGTTGCTGGTGAGAACGGTATTGGAAAACGCACAGACTTTGGTGAATACCGTATCCAAACGCGAGGAGGCAAAGGCATCATTACCATGAAGACCAACAAAAAGACAGGGAAGGTGGTTGGTGCACTCACTGTGCAGGATGAAAACGAAATCATGATCATCACCGTTGGGGGTCAAATGGTTCGTACCGGTGTGAAGGGAATAAGAGAGGCTGGGCGCAATACTCAAGGAGTCCGATTAGTGAAACTGGATGCAGGTGACCGACTACAAGACATCGCCCCGGTGATTAGTGCTGAGAAGGAAGAAGCAGCAGCTGAAGAAGGCACGAAGGAAGCAGACGTCTAATCATCAGCAGTGTAACGCTCTCGAACCGCTGTTTCGTTTGCGACACTCAAACTCAAAGTCCGTGATGGATGTAGCTTAATGCGATCAGACCGTAGGCGGTGACCAGTGGTTTTTCCTTTTCCCACCAACGCGGGTTATCATTTTGCCAAGAACCATCCTCATTCTGCATTTTAAGAAATTTCATTGAGACTTCGCGTCGCCAGTTAACTTTCTTCCCTTTAACATCCAATTCATTGGCACCATGTATGCTCAACGCCTTAGTCATCAGGAAATAATAATAAAATAGACCCTGCTGGCCCATGTTCGGGTTTTCCTCAAGCGTGTAGTTGTCGCTAATCCAAGAAAATACCGCTTTCACACGTGGATCATTTTTGTCTAGTTTGGCGTAAGCATAACTGAGCATACCAGCATAACTGATACTACCGTAGCTGCGTAGGGCGGTCTTGCCGCTTTTGCTCTTTTCTTCACCAGCCATGCTTTTGCCGGGGAAGTATATGAAACCACCTTTATTTTTGGTGTCGCCACTTGCCCAAGGCAGCTTGTTGTGTGAAGGGAGATTCTGGCAATTTTGTATAAACTGAATTGCAGCACCCCAGTTCAAATCATTTTTGACCTCAGGCGAGTCAGCAATGAGATGTCGACTGTAATAAATAGCCTCAATCGCGGTTAGAGTGTTGTTCAGGTCACTGTGCGGATAACGGTTGCCATAGCCTACGCCACCATCTAACGGATGATCCTGCTCCTTCTTCTTGCCAAGATCCCATTGCTGTCTCACGAGGTAAGCGCGCGCCTGCTTTGAAGCTTCCGTGTAGGCTGGGTTTTCTGCGGCGACAAGAGCCATCAAACAGAGAGCAGTATTATAGTTGGCCAATCCCTTTCCCGGCACATAGATACTACCGTCCTTCTGTTTTTGCTTCAAAATATGAGCGTAGGCATTTTTGACCCAACCTGGCTCAGTTTTTTGCCTTTTCGGGTTTGAATGATAGGCCATGAGACAAAGTGCCGTAACCGCAGGATGGTCTGGGTCAAGCCAGTACCCTTCCTTGTTTTGGCTTTGTTCCAGAAAACGCAATCCCTTGTCGATACTGCGCTGTAGCTCGTTTTTGTAGGACTCGTTTGGTTTGCTGACAGGTTGCGCAGCAGCCGATTGGCCACCAAGCGCAATGATCGAAAGTAGTATGACAAATTTATCCATGATTATTCTCCTTGTTCGTTGCCGTCGGGATCCCATTGCTTGAGGGAGATTACTGTGTCCTTCTCGTAAATCAGTTCAAGTCGTTTTTTTCCATTGTCGTACCAGTGAGTTTCTGTGCCCACTTGAATTCCATTTGAATAAACCCGCTTTGACTCAATTTGTCCTCCTTTATAGTGACCGGCTACGATGCCTGAATATGGTTTCGATTCGCCCCGTTTAAACCAAAGTCCTTCCTCAGGCTGCCCAACAATATTTCCATCCTTATCACGTTTTTCCATTTCCATCAATTTGGCCAATGGTTTTGAGGTAGTGCAAGCTGTCAAAAGCCCAACAATTAGCGCAAAGCCAAATATTATATATTGAAATCTCATGTCAGGAACTGTCACTAGCAATTAGCCTCAAAAAAGACAAGTGTTCAATTACCTTTGCTGGGGGATTTCACCACTGGACTTAGGAGCTTTACTATAAGTGTTGCCTTGCCATCAAGCGGCGGAAGTCCCTTTTTAATCGCTTCCCAGTTTTCGTCATCATGTCGACCTATACGTGGGTTGTTAGCAAGGGCTGCAGGAGCTGTAATCAGAGAAAAAAGGTTGCCGTCACGATGGGCGATGAACATGCCTTCAAAAATAATCGAGCCATTGTAGATGAATGGGCCAGTCTTCATAGATTTATTTAAATGACGGTTACGTATGAATTGCTCCACCGGCGCGCGCACACTCTTGCCATCATTCTTCCAGACAAGTTCCATGGAAATAGGATCGCCAGGTATTTTCTTACGTGGATCTTCGGGGATATCCTTGCCCGCCGCACCTTTAACCCCAAGCAGCAGCATTGCCACGTGAATGTGGTAGGGCTCCGTAAGTGTCACGAGCAGACTCTCGTGGGTTTTTCCTTTTCCGGTTACCAGAATGTATTCCAGTAGGCCTTCGTGCATATTGATGAGGACCGGAAAACTTATTTGCTTTTTCGTTTTTTCCAACAACACACCACCCACTTGAAAAACACCCGGCCGAATTTCTTTCACCGTTGGTTTGGGTGGCGATTTCTCCTCACCCAATGGGTCTACAGCGAGTGTCACTAGTGGTACAAGTGCCAGTAGGAATATGGGTATCTTTGTCGGTGACATTTCGTTCAAAGGCTAACCCAACCAAGGAAAAATTGCACTTGGTTTTTGTAAGGAAACCACACAGCATCTCGCACCGATGAACTCCACCAATGATATCACTAACCTTGTGCGTCGCCTCCATGAGCTGACTCATAATATCTGGTGGACGTGGAATCAAGATGCGCGTGGTATTTTTGGAGAATTGTCGCCCCGCACATGGCATAACGTATACAGAAACCCGGTGGCCATCCTACATGAAGTTTCAGAGGATGAACTGCGAGCCCGCCTGCTGGAACCTGACTACGCCCGCCGTGTACGTGAGGTGCTCGATGAGTTTGATGCCTATATGACGTATGCTGACACTTGGATTGCTCGAGAAATGCCAGATATGTCAGATCGTGGTATCGCATATTTTTCTGCAGAGTTCGGCCTGCACGAAACGCTGCCCATCGCAGCTGGTGGCTTGGGCATGTTGGCTGGCGACCATATTAAGAGTGCCAGCGACCTCGGGCTCGATTTTTGTGGTATCACACTTTTTTACCGCGAAGGTTATTTTCAGCAGAAAATTAACCACGAGAATTGGCAGACTGAATATTACAATCAGCTTAATCCGCGCAACTTGCCAATGGAGGGCGTAACCGACTCCGATGGAGAGCCGCTTACTTGTACAGTTGATATCGCAACGGACACAGTCCGCTTTCGTGCTTGGCGTATCAATGTTGGCCGTTGCCCCTTGTACTTGCTGGATACCAATCTGGCTGAAAACCAAGCGCAGTATCGAGATCTGACTTTACGTGTCTACGGTGGCGACAGCACAACACGCATTCAGCAGGAAATATTACTCGGCATCGGCGGCGTTAAGTTGCTGCGCGCGCTAAACCAACAGCCAAAGGTATTCCATATGAACGAGGGTCACGCGGCATTTCTGTCATTGGAACTGATTCATGAAAAAATGGCTGGGGGTATCGGTTTCGATGAGGCACTAACGAAAACCAAAGATGAATGTATTTTCACCACACACACACCTGTGCCTGCCGGTCATGACCGCTTTCCTGCGGAATTAATGAGTTACTCGCTTAGTCGTTACAAAAAAGGTTTGCAACTGAATCACACAGAATTGATGGCACTCGGCCGTATTAACCCTGACGATGGTGACGAGCAATTTTGCATGACTGTGCTCGCGCTAAAAACTGCGAAAGCAACGAACGGTGTGAGCGAATTACATGGTGAGGTGAGTCGAGAAATGTGGTCTGCACTTGACGCTGACATCCCTCGTATCGACCATATTACCAATGGTATTCATCTTCTTGGCTGGATGAAGGCCGAGGCGCGTGAATTTTGGAAACCACGCCTTCAAGCTGTTATCCCCGATAAAAATCATTTTTATGAACGCATCAACGATGCTGAATTTTGGCAACGGGTCGAGGATCCTCACTTTATTTCAGATGAGGAACTCTGGTCGCTTCGTTGCCGCTTGCGACGGGAGCTGGTAGATTTTGCCCGCGAACGACTGATCGATAATCCGCCCTCGCGCGACGGTGATTTTATTAGCTACGACCATTTACTGGACGCTGATACACTGACCATCGGTTTTGCCCGCCGTTTTGCCACCTACAAGCGTGCGCCTCTTGTATTTGATCAGTTTAAGGAAGTTGTAAAGCTTGCAAAGGATATCGGGCGACCTGTGCAATTTATCTTTGCCGGTAAAGCACACCCTAAGGATGACGAAGGCAAACGGTTTATCCAGAAAATTGTTCACCTTGCCAAGCACAGTGAACTGCAAGGGCACTTGGTGTTCATCGAGAATTATGATATCCTGATAGGCAGACAGCTCATATCAGGTTGCGATCTATGGCTTAACAACCCGCGTCGCCCACTTGAAGCTAGCGGAACTAGCGGCATGAAGACCGCTTGCCACGGCGGCCTCAACTGTAGTATTATGGATGGTTGGTGGCGGGAAATTTGTGACGATAAAAATGGTTTTGCTGTTGGTGATGATTCACATCCAAGCGATATCACCCAGCAGGATAAGCGAGACAGTCAGAATCTTTATCGGGTTCTTGCAGATGAAATCATCCCATGTTTTTATGACCGAGATGCTGATGGCATTCCCCGCAAATGGATTAAAAAAATACGTCATGCAATGGCAACCATCACGCCACAATATAACACGTGGCGCATGGTTCAGGATTACTCGCGGAAACTTTATAGCGCCAAATAAACGCCTTAACCTGGCGTGACCATGACCCCCGCAATTTCATCTATCACCCGTGAAGAATTGCGTACCCAGTTCAAAAAACGAGGAGAGTCTACTTACCGGGCCGATCAGGTGGCGCAATGGGTCCACCAAAAATATACAGAAAGCTGGGAGGGGATGACTAATCTCTCAAAATCATTACGGAATAAGATTTCTGCCGACTACATCTTTAGCACTGTTGAGTTAGCGCGTCTGCAAGGTGATCGTGACTCGACTCGTAAATTCCTATGGCGACTGTGCGATGACCAGTTCGTTGAAAGCGTGCTCATTCCGGCAAGTCCCGCGTTGTACGGTGAGGCAAGTGATCGACATACTCTGTGTGTTTCCACGCAAGTAGGATGTGCTTATGGATGCAAATTCTGCGCCAGTGGGTTGGATGGTTTTAAGCGAAATTTGAATCCAGCTGAAATTGTGGATCAGGTGCTTGCGGTAGAGCGCTGGCATCAGCAGAAGAACGAGGAACAGAATCGCCTCATTAACAACCTTGTTATCATGGGAATGGGTGAGCCATTGGCCAACTATGAAAACCTCCTGGATGCACTTTATATATTAAACGCTGATTGGGGCACGAACATTGGCGCCCGAAAAATTACCATCAGTACCAGCGGGCTTGTGCCAAAAATAGATAAACTGGCAGAACAACCACACCAATATCGCTTAGCTATTAGCCTGCATGGAGCTACCGACGAAGTTCGCCAAAAAATCATGCCGATTAATCAAAAATATCCTTTGGCTGATCTTATTGCTGCTGCGGAACGATATCATAAAAAGAAAAAAAGCATGATCACGTTGGAATATATTCTTATTGCAGGCGTCAACGACCATTTGGATCAGGCTAAACACCTCGCCAGAATCGGGCATCGAATTCATGCAAAGATTAATTTGATCCCTTACAATAAGGTCGAAGGCCTGAAATTGATGCGCCCAAGTGAGCCAGTTCAGGAAGCCTTTCTTAACTCGCTAATTTCTGAAGGAGCGTCAGTAACACTTCGTCGTGAAAAAGGTCATGACATAGATGCTGCCTGTGGCCAACTAAGGCTCCGCATAGAAACAGAGTTGGCGACAGATTCTAATTGAGTAATGGTTGCCGTGTGATTGCGTTGTTGGATTATGGTGCAGGAAATCTTCGCAGTGTTCACAAGGCGCTTGAGGCGGCTGGGGGCAAGGTGTCGCTGGTGTCTTCACCAAATGGAATGCGAGATGCGTCGGCTGTTGTGTTGCCGGGTGTGGGCGCTTTTGATGATTGCGTGAGTGCCATGGCACGGCAGGAACTCCTAGAAGGTGTTCGAAAATACATCGACACGGGGCGACCGTTTCTTGGAATCTGTGTTGGGTACCAAGCGTTGTTTGAGCGCAGCGAAGAATTTAATTCCTGTGCAGCGGGGTTGGGCATCTTTGAGGGCAGCGTGGTGCGCTTTCCGGATAGCGGTATCAAGATTCCCCAGATCGGCTGGAATCAGGTGGATATCCTTAAGCCTGAATGCCCCATCCTGAAGGGAATTCAACCGGGTAGCTTTTTTTATTTCGTACACAGCTACTTTCCGCAGCCTGTTGACGAGAACATTGTTCTGACCAGAACGTCGTACGGCGAAAGTTTTGCTTCTGCCGTATGGCGCGAAAATGTATTCGCCACCCAGTTCCATCCGGAAAAAAGCCAGAAGTTAGGCCTACAACTACTACGTAACTTTGTTGCATTGACGGAGGAGTAAAGGTCTTGTCCGCTCGCCCTGCCGCTGCTAACGTCCCGCCTAACCAGAAAATAATATAATGTCACACGAATTACCAGATCTTCCATACGCGCATGACGCACTGGAACCACATATCGATACGCAAACCATGGAAATTCACCATGGCAAACACCACGCTGCCTATATTGCAAAGCTAAATGCGGCGCTTGAAGGAAATGATGATTTGGCTAGCAAGAGTATTGAGGATTTAGTTAGTAACCTCGACTCAGTGCCGGAGAATATTCGCGGTGCAGTACGGAATAACGGTGGCGGTCACGCCAATCATTCCCTCTTTTGGACTATTATGAGCCCTGAAGGTGGAGGCGAGCCCACTGGAGCCTTGGCTGATGCTATTAATAGCGAACTGGGTGGTATCGATTCATTCAAGGAGCAATTCGAGGCGGCCGGCGCAACGCGGTTTGGCAGTGGCTGGGCATGGTTATGTGTCAAGAAAGACGGCGGACTTTGTGTTTGCAGCACTCCCAATCAAGACACACCGCTAATGGAAGGCCGTACCCCTATTTTGGGCTGTGACGTGTGGGAACACGCCTATTATCTTAGGTACCAGAATCGACGTCCGGATTACATGACGGCGTTCTGGAATGTTGTAAATTGGCAAGCTGTCGCGGCAAATCACGAGGCCGCAAACAATTAAGCCAGAGTTCAGAGTTTTGCATCGCGCCCTCGGGCGCGTTTTTTATTTAACGTATTTCAACGGAATCTCTGCTCCCGCTACAAAGCTCAACTTAGCGATATTGCACATCTGATAGATATTGATGCGAAAGTCAGGGCAGGTGCTGACAAGGCAGTAGGCGTCTGTTGGTGTGAGATTATATTCTGTGACAAGCCATTCAATTAGATGCTTTGTAGCGGTGTCGACAGCAAGTTCAAGAGGTCGTGCAGCCTGAATGGCGATGAGCGCGTCAGGTTTCTCGATACGCATGAATGGCAGGCGCTTTTGTTCCAGCACCTCTAGTCTCAGACGTACAGTGCCGCAGGTCTCGGCTGCGGTACCAGAATACTCTGTATCACCTTGACTGGCGTGCATATCGCCAAGGTAAAAAAGTCCACCCTCATGGGAAGCAGGCAGGTAGATTCTGTTTCCAACGGCAACGTCACGAATATCGAGATTACCACCCCAGTTACCCTGACCATCAATACTGGTGGTTACCTCCCGATCAGGCGCAGTGCCGATAGTACCGATGAACGGGGTGATGGGCCACTGGATGGTATTACTGAAGTGCAGCGTTCCATCACGCGTGGTACCACTGAGGCCGGGCGTGTGTTTAAAAATCTTGGTCGTGTATTCGGTGGACAGCTCGGGCCAGCGGGTCGACTGACCAACGGGGCCGCGGTTCGGACCAATGGCTACCCATGAATAGTCGGCCACCTCGATGTCCTCAATGTTTACCACAAGTACATCTCCACGCTCTGCACCGTCGATAAAGACTGGGCCAGCAATGGGGTTGGCCATGGGCGGATTACGGTCAAATCCGGGTCGGTTTCCAGGAATGGCCTTGTCCTCAGAAGTTTTAAAGAACCCGGTGCTGGCATCCCATGTTTCAATCTCGAACACCTCACCCGGAACAACGCGTAGCAACGGCTCATCGCGCCAGTCAAAAGCGTATTTTTTTGCGTCGTCGCGAAGAATCTTCTGCATCACTTTTTAAGCCCCGTTGGAAGTGGGCGTTTACGGTATTTCTCATAAAGGCGAGTATGACGACTCTCGAGAGATGCTTCTTTCCCGCCTATCCACATGCGTTTTACATTGGTCCGAATATCGAGGATGTCGCCATTGACAGCGATGAAAGTAGCTTCCTTGCCGGGCTCCAGGGTGCCGAGACGATTTCCGAGTCCAAGCACACTAGCTGGATTCAGAGTGATGCTCTTGAGAGCGTCGGACCGGGCGAAACCATGGGCTGCGCTTTGGGCGGCTGCGTAGGGTAGGTTACGTGCACCAGCGGCTGCCCAGCTACCCATCTGTGGCGAAAGAGTGACGGTAACACCAGCCTTGGCGAGGATGGAGGGGGCCCGGAAGTGGGCATCATGCGGGTCTGTGTCACGCGTGGGAAGGGTGAAGGTGTTGTCGAATATGATGGGAATTTTCTCCTTGGCCAACAGTTCCGCACAACGCCAAGCATCACGAGATCCAGCGAGGATGATCTTGAAGCCGCGACGCTTGACCCATTTGACGGCTGCCTTGATTTGGCGCAGGTCATTGGCGTGGACAATGATCGGACTCTTGGCTTCGATGAACGGCAGTAACGCCTCCCACGCGGGGCGCGTTTCAAACTCATTGCCGCGGGCGGTACGTGCACGTGCATAGGCGTGTGCCTCATCAAAAAAACGGTCAAGACGCTTCAATTTCTTTTCACGTGCTCCGACCTGTTCTTTGGGCGCTTTGTAATCTTTGGGATCAGAGTAGCTAGACTTGGGTCGCGTGTTGATGTTCATGGCGGGCCATCGCAGGTGCAGGGCGACGTTTTGGGCAATCACCATGTCCTCAACGCCCCAACCGATGAGCTTGATGCAACCTGAGGTGCCGGTGACGATGCCGCCCATCGGCGCGACGAGCGCGTGCGTGATACCGTTGGCACGAGCAACGGGGATGAGTGTGGAGTCAGGGTTAACAGAAATCCACGCCTCCACATCTGCGGTGAATTCACCAACTTCCGTGGTATCCTGCGTGGCACGCACGGCGTTGATTTCTGTGAGACCCAGCGAGGTGGTGGCAGCAATGAGCCCAGGGTAAATCTGCAGATTCCCAAGGTCGACCTCAACGGTGTTGGCGGGCGGTTTGGGAACGGTCTTACCGACGGCGACAATGCGACCACGGCTAACGAGCATCTGGCCATCAGCAATGCTATCGCCGGAGACAGTGTGAATGACACCGGCATGATACAAAACGGTCTGCGCTTGCGCGACGGCAGTGATGGCGATGGTTAAGAGTAATGCGGTTTTCACGGTTTTCCTTTTCGGCATTGGTAGCAGTTTTTAAATTCATGCGCTGTCTCCAGCGCGCGACGGAAGAAGGCGGCTCGCGCGGCGGTGGCGGTCTCGTTGTCGCCCGCCTTGGCCTTGATGATGAGAGCATCACGTTCGTCGGCCAGCGCTTTGGCGCGGTCATGGGCCTTGGCGCGGTCATAATACTGTTTGCCCTCGATCCAAGTCTCGTCGGCGACACTCATCGTCGACAGCGGGTGACCGCTCCACAGAACGAAGTCGGCGTGCTTGCCTTTTTCCAACGAGCCAACCCAGCGATCGATCTTCAGCTGCTTAGCGGGGTTGATGGTAACGAAGTGCAGCGCTTCCTCCTCACTAACGCCGCCGTACTTAACGGCCTTGGCAGCCTCAAGGTTCATGCGGCGCGCGAGATCGCTGCTATCGCTGTTAAAACTGACCACTGCGCC
>CAYUXV010000287.1:0-3849 GCA_964448875.1 uncultured Verrucomicrobiota bacterium | reverse complement strand
GACCAAGGACGTAGATGCCAACTACAGAAAAATGCATCTCAACCAAAAAGATCTTACACATATCGAGGCTTTCCTGAGACAGCTAAATGATGTTTCAGACCAGGATTTTCGCAACCATATCTTGAAAGCCAAAATTTTAGATACTTCACTCGACATAGAAAAATAAAACGATGATAAAGATAATTGCATTTGCTCTCGCCTTAATCGTTTCCATTGCAGAAGCGAAAAACATCAACGGTAAAGTTACAAGGGATGGCAAGGGGATTGGTGGCGTATTTGTCTCGGCTCATGACCTGGATAACAGAAAAAGCACCGGCGTTTTCACTTCTCAAGACGGATTGTTTTCAATCACTGGACTTCGGGATAAAAACCATAAGGTAAGAGCCAGACTTATGGGGTTAAACGATGTTTGGCTGGAGGACATTAGTGCTGGAGCCGAAAAGGTAATCATCAAAATGACAAAAGCCACTGGCTGGAAACTGGAAAAACAGCGCCCGGCAGACAGCGCATTCAGTATGCTTAAATTTGATAGCACTCGAGACAAGCTGAACTTCAAAATGTTCTGCAGCTACTGCCACCAAATCGGCACCGTTCCCTTCCGCACTCCGGAGAAACCAGTAGACTGGGAGACGATGATTCGACGGATGGATGGATTTGGAGGCCTCTACCGACACTCCCAAAAAACCATTATTAAGAGGATCATTGATACATATAAGGATGATGCCGTAGACAGCTGGCCCAGATTTGCCCCCCCGCCCGCACCCACCGGTGCTGCGACCAAGGCAAAGATTACTTGGTGGGAAATGGGAAAGCGCTACGAGTCCCAATACCATGACATCGATCTCAGCCCGGATGGTCGTTTGATTTATGCGGTCAATATCACCAAACAATACATGGTGACTGTGGACACCAAGACCGACAAACAGGTTTACAAGAAATTTCCGCGCGGCTCTTACGGGCCGCATTCTATTGAGCCGGATAACGATGGTCACATGTGGGTCACCATGTGTGCGACCGGCCAAATGGCAAAGTACGACATCCATAAGAAAGAGTTTGAGATTTACAGCAGTGCCGAGGCGCCTGCGCGGAGAGGTGGATACCCACACACATTGCGCGTAAACCCACGGGATCCAGAGGGCCTCGTCTGGTACACAGATGCGGGCCGCAACTCGGTGTTTTCGTTGCACCCCAAGACCAAGCACGTGAAGGAATATCACCTCTTAAGCGCCAATCAGGCGGTCGCCGCAGGCAAAGGCGAGAGCCGAGGCATCACACCCTACGGCATCGATTACTCTCCGGTTGATGGCATGATTTGGTACAGCAAACTCAACGGCAACCGCATCGGACGTGTCGACCCAAGCAAGCCCGATGGCGACATCAAAGAATGGAATCCACCATTCCGCGGCCCACGCCGTTTGCACGTTGCGCCAGACGGCATAATCTGGGTGCCGGGCTTCGCATCAGGCGTCTTCGGTAAATTTAATCCAGATACGGAGAAATGGACTGTTTATGACCTTCCAAACAAGGACAACCAAATCCCCTATGCGTTGAACGTTGCCCCGAACGGCATGGTGTGGATCTGCGGTACCGGCAACGATACCATTCACCGCTTCAATCCAAAGACTGAAATCCTTGTAACCTATCCCCTGCCCAACCGCGTGAGCTACACACGTGAGATTGAATTCGATGCCGATGGTAATGTATGGACCCCAACCAGTGGACCCTCACGCCATATGGAAACCGGGTATGGTGCAATCATTAAAATCGAGCCTAATGATCTTAGTGACGCCGGTGGCATCAAGCTCAAGGGCTACATGCCCGATCGAAGCAAACTTACTTACGATCAACCGCGTCTGGTCAACTACAACGGTCCAAATGCCAAATTGTTGCAAAAGATCGCCAAAACCAAGCTGCCGCAGGCTTACCTCAACGGTAAGCATCAGCCGTACGTCGATGCCACGTACAAGAAGCTCGCCGAAAAACAGAAGCACCGTATCCACATCCTGTGGCAGGAGAAACGCAAGGCCGATCCGGATATGCCCAACGCCGGACAGCACTTCGTCCGCATTATGGAGTACGTGTTCAAGAATGTGAAATGATCTCGCGCCTTTGTATCACCCTTATTCTTTCGGCACTCACTGTTGCCGCAGCCGGACAATCAGTTTCTGGAATAGTACGTCTTGATGGCCCACGCCCTATGCGTGCCCCATTACCCCTTACCCCCGAGAGCCGCAAGCTCTACGAGGGCAAGCCCTATCCGCGCGATGAGATTGAGCTTGTTGGCCTCAAAGGTGGCATAAAAAATGTATTTGTATACGTGAAGAAAGGTTTACCTTCCGGCAAATCGTATGCGGCACCAGGAGTGGGTAGCCTGCTAGACCAAAAGAAATCCATGTTTCGCCCACGTGTGCAGGGCATTTTTGTAGGCCAGGAACTGACTCTGCGAAACAGCGATCCTTTCATACACAACGTACGGTCTTTATCTGACGAAAACCGACCGTTCAATATCGGACAACCAGCTAAATCACCTGACCGCAAAAAGATATTTCGTGACAAGGAGGGCCCCATTGAATTGCGGTGCGATTTTCACCCTTGGATGCGTGCTTATCTTTTTGTTATGGAACATCCTTATTTTGCAGTCACTGATGATCAAGGTCGTTATACCATCAAGAATCTCCCGACTGGAAAATATACGCTTGGTTTCTGGCATGAAGCCTACGGTGAACAAAATAAACACATCATTGTAGGCGTTGAAGTATTAGATAAAATCTCGTCTACATATAAACCCAAAGTGAGGAAACAATGATTCCTAGAATAATCAATACAATCAATGGCCCCAGCATGTGGCGAAGAATTGCAATCGCATTTAGTCTCACAATCTACATTGTACTTTGCTACAATCATGCCCCAGGCAAAAAACCACTGTCTAAACCTGCTGCGAAAGCCACGACCGATAAAGCAAAGGTCACTGCTCTTAACCCTGCAAAGATTGGCCATCCCTCTTTCCTAAGCCCACATGCCAAGCCGATTGTTTTACATGGTGGGCGCGTATTTGTGGCAAACACACCTTCCGACACGGTAGATGTTATCGATGCCAAATCACGCAAGATCACCCGGCGCATTGATGTAGGGGTGGACCCGGTGAGCCTTGCAATCCGGCCTGACGGCAGGGAGCTATGGGTAGCCAACCACGTATCTGACTCAGTAAGCATTATTGATATCAACCCAAGTAGCCGCACTTACCTCCGCGTAGTCGACACGGTTCAGGATTTTGACCTGCGAGCCAAGGCCACACGCTTCGATGAACCAGTCGGCATTGCCTTTGCCAGCAATGAGAAAGCCTATGTTGCTCTTTCCTCAGAAAACAAGATTGCCATCATCGATGTGCGCTCCCGCAAGGTGAAACGCCACCTCAATATTACTGCACAGGACCCACGAGCTATCGTTGTGCGTAATGGAAAACTTTACGTCATCCCCTTCGAATCAAACAACAAGACGCAGCTTTCGGGCGTGTACAAGATTGACGGCAAGCTAGTCACCTTCAATGCCCATGAGCATTCCATTGCCAACAATAATGTTCTATCCCTTGGCCATAAGACTGACATCGTAAAACACCCGCGTGTGCCGGATCGTGACCTGTATGTTTTCGACATCAAGACCGATCGGCTGGGTAAGACGGGCAGCACACTCGGCACCCTGCTTTACGGGTTGGCGGTCGATTCGGAAGGGACCGTCTTCATAGCTCAAACTGATGCACGCAACGAAGTCAACGGCCGTTCAGGAACTAAGAAACATGGCCTTAAGGAACTGGAAAACCGGGCCTTCCTTAACCAGATTACCCGCGTTTCC
>CAYUXV010000286.1:0-5494 GCA_964448875.1 uncultured Verrucomicrobiota bacterium | reverse complement strand
CAGTGGCCTCTTAAGCCATTTGTTGTGGGTTCGAGTCCCTCCCGGGGTACCATTTTTTCTCACTTTAAATCGGCGGTAGAATTGTGTTTTAAGTATTTCACTGTTTAGTATATGTGGGCTGGGCGTTAAAGAATGAATGCTGAACAATATATTGTATTTGGTCTTATTGCTGGGACTTTCGGCATGTTTGTATGGGGTCGCTGGAGATACGATGTAGTGGCAGCGACCGCTTTGTTCGCGTTGGCGATATCGGATCTTATTCTAGAAAAGGTCACAGGGAACAAATCAGCGCTTTTAGTGGATCCGGCGCGCGCACTTGAAGGATTCGGGCATCCTGCGGTGATGACCGTCGCCGCGGTGCTAATCATCAGTCGTGCGCTCCGGAATTCCGGCGTTGTTGACTTTATCTCCCGTCAGGTTGCTCCGCTCGCAAAAAACCTATCTCTGCACATATTCAGTCTTTGTGCAGTTGTTGCTGTGCTTTCTGCTTTCATGAACAACGTCGGAGCACTTGCCCTTATGTTGCCTGTTGCATTGAAGACAGCTAACGAACAAAATCGTTCGGCGAGCATTTTGCTTATGCCACTTGCTTTTGCCAGCATCTTGGGCGGCATGGTGACAATGATTGGAACGCCGCCAAACATTATTATCTCCAGTTTGCGACAGGAACTAGTAGAAGGTGCAAAACCGTTTGGCCTGTTTGATTTTGCTCCGGTTGGCGGTTATGTAGCCTTGGGAGGTGTTGCTTTTGTGGTTCTTCTTGGCTGGCGACTTATCCCGAAGGATAGCATCAAAAAAGCTGGGAAAGATTCACTATTCGCCATTGACGAATACATCACCGAGGTTCGTGTCACTGAGGAATGTAAATTTATAGGGCAAAGTATTTCTGAAGTTGAGGAACAAGTGGGCGATCGAATGACAATATTTGGGTTTATTCGAAAGGACGGAAAAGTGGTTACACCAAATCAGAACAGCATTGTTCAGGTGAATAATGCTTACCTGGTAAAGGCAGATCCCGTGGAATTAAAATCCGTGCTAGACGAGTACAAAATGCGTTTATCAAAGGAAATGCGTAAGCGTATTGATGAACTTCATGGCGAGGATACTGCCTTCGTCGAGGTCGTGGTGCCAGCAAGTTCACCTTTGGATGGGCGTGATCGGGCTTACCTGCGCCGTCGCACCTCTAATGCTCTGGTTCTTATGGCCATTGCGAGACAAGGGAAACCTATTCGAAAACGATTAAGTCAGGCACGGTTTAAAGTGGGTGATGTACTATTGCTTCAAGGGCGGCAAGAAGATTTAAAGGAGCATATTACACGATTGAATCTATTAGTCCTTAAGCGAAGAGAGGTGCAGGTGGGTATATTCTCTCGAGTAGGTTTGTCCCTGATTATTTTTGGGGGCGCAATTGCAGTAAGCATGACGGGCTTGCTGCCAACGGTAATGGCTTTTTGGGGTGCCGTAGTGATCTATCTCTTTTGTGGGATTCTGCCTTTGCGCGATTTATATCGTGAAATAGATTGGCCCATTATCGTTCTGCTTGCAGCAATGATTCCGGTTAGCAAGGCGCTGCAGGATACAAAATGCACTGAATTAATAGCCAATTCGGTTGTGGGAATAAGTGGCAGTCTGCCCCATTGGGCTCTTGTGGCATTGATTATGATTATCACCATGTGTCTGTCGGATATAATAAATAATGCCGCTACGGCTCTCATCATGGCTCCAATCGGTGTCGGTATTGCGCTGAAAATTGGGGTAAGCCCTGACCCTTTCCTGATGGCTGTCGCAGTTGGCGCATCCTGCGCATTCCTGACTCCAATCGGGCACCAGTGCAATGCATTAATCCTTGGGCCCGGAGGATATAAATTCGGGGATTATTGGAGGATGGGGCTTCCTTTGGAAATACTCATCGTTGTGGGGGGCACACCGTTAATCATTCATTTTTGGCCCTTCAAATAGGTCGGCAAAATTCTTGCTCCGGCTGAAACTTTGTAGTTTATTTGTTCATCCCAATGCAGATTTTCATCAACCGCGATGGGCAGCAATTTGGCCCTTTCACACTAGAGCAGGTAAATGATGCCTTGGCCGCTGGTCAACTGTTAGCCACCGACTTGGCATTTTATGAAGGTCTTCAGCAATGGGTGCCCCTCAGCCAGGTGCAGGGTGTAATACTACCCGGTGTACCGGTCCAAGAGGCAATACCAGCTCAACTCGTTTCCACAGGAGGAGGAGAAGAGGCGCCAGCAACGGAAGAAGAACCTATCGCTGAGGTGACGGAGTCTGTTCAGGCTGGTGGTAATAAAAAACTCCTTACATACGGCGGGATAGGCCTCGGGGTCGTGATTGTTGGGTTTTTATTATGGCATTTCGTTTTATCTGATCCACATATCGATCCGCTCAAAATGCCTAACAAGGGGAAAAAATCGACTGAAGGGACAAATGATAATGCTACACCGCCACCCACGCCGGATCCTACACCGGCCTATAATGAGGCGGATTTGTCCGAATACGAAGATGTGGCAATAGGTGAAATACAGGCTATATTTGATGCGAAATGCATTGATTGTCATGGAGGTGAAAAGCCCAAGGCGGATTTGGACTTGAGTAGCCTCGATGCTATCAAGGCTGCAATATCCAACAGAGAAGTGGTTGCTCCATTTGACCCAATGAACAGTGCCTTAATACTCCTTCCCTTGAAACCTGAGGGAGACGAGGACGCGATGCCACCCAAGGGTAAGGGGGAAGGTCCGTTGACCGAAGAAGAAAAAAAGAAAATATATGCCTGGATTCTTCAGGGGGCTAAAACTGAGTAGATTGGGACTGGGCAGTTAAGGTTGTAATTTCCTGATCTCTTTGAGGAGGGGTGCTAGGTCAGGGTCTTGGAGCGCTGTGTTCATCGCATCATCGCCGCCTCTTTCAATAGCCAGTTTTAGCTTTTCCAATGCCTCCTGCGTCTTATCCATTTGGCAAAGATAGCATGCTACATTAAAGGGTATTATCCAGTTTTCTTTAAATATTGCCAAGGCAGGCAACAAAAGGTCATGCGCTTCTTCAGTCTTATCCATTTCATGCAATGCGAAAGAGCGATGGATCCATCCTGATGGTCGTCCAGGCGCTTGTCGGACAAGAAGGCTGGAAATATCCAATGCATGGGGCCATTCTCTCTTCTTCGCATGCGTTTGCCATCGCAATTCCAGTACATCCGGGTGCTGCTGGTTTGCGTTGGAGATTTTATCCAACTCTAGAAAAGATTCATTTGCATTTTCCAGCTCTAGCCAACCGATGGCAGCTTGGAGATGATGCGTGTCAGGTGGATCTAATGGCTTCATCTCAGTTGTCTTATCCAAAATTAACTCGATATTGTAGTAGACGCTATTATTGGTGCCGGATAAAATCTAATGGACCAACCAAAATGCCTTGCGGTTGCAGAGGTTTCATCCCTGTCGTTTTGGTGTCAATTCTGTAGCCTATATAAGGCCCAAAAAACAATGAATAATTCACAGGAGCCATCCTTTAGAGAAAACGTTGATCTAATGTTCGATCGTGCTGCTGCTACGCTTGACATGCCGCTTGGATTAGCTGAGCAGATTCGTACCTGCAACGCTGTTTACCAGGTCAGGTTTGGGGTGAAGATACGAGGAGGATATCAGGTTTTTACCGGTTGGAGGGCAGTACATAGTGAGCATCGGTTGCCAGTAAAAGGAGGGATTCGTTACGCAAATTTTGCGAACCAAGAGGAGGTTGAAGCTTTGGCGGCACTGATGACCTACAAGTGTTCAATTGTTGATGTCCCCTATGGCGGCTCGAAAGGGGCGTTGTGTATTCGGCCCAAGGATTATAATGAGGATGAACTGGAACACATCACCCGACGATTTACGGGGGAATTAGCCAAGCGCGGATTCATTGATCCGGGTTTAAATGTGCCTGCACCGGACATGGGGACGAGCGGACGGGAAATGGCTTGGATCCTAGACGAATATAAACAGCTGTTTCCGAATGACATTAATGGGGATGGTTGTGTGACAGGCAAGCCGGTGAGCTCTGGTGGGATTCAAGGTCGTACCGAGGCAACGGGTCGTGGAGTACAGTTTGGATTACGGGAGTTTTTCCGACATCCTGAAGATGTGGAAAGGTCCGGACTGGTGGGTGACCTTGAGGGTAAGCGCATGGTGGTACAGGGTTTAGGCAATGTGGGTTACCACGCTTCAAAATTTTTGACTGAGGAAGATGGAGTGAAAGTAACGGCCATCATTGAGCGTGATGGTGCGGTGATCAATGATGATGGTCTGGATATAGAGGCGGTATTTCAGCACAAACGAGAAACAGGCGGGGTTAAGGGAGCGCCCGGAGCTCAGTCGTTTGAGGAGGATGGTATTGTCGTGCTCGAAAAAGAGTGTGACATTCTTTTGCCGGCTGCAATGGAGGGGCAGGTCACACGCGAAAATGCTGAGAGAATTAAAACGCATGTCATCGCTGAAGCTGCAAATGGGCCAGTGACATATTCCGCGGACCAGATTTTACGTCAGAAAGGTGTGGTTATTATCCCTGATGCGTATCTTAATGCCGGTGGAGTAACTGTTTCATATTTTGAGTGGATCAAAAATCTTTCTCACATCCGCTTTGGTCGTATGGAGCGTCGTTACGAAGAGGCCCAGAGCAGAGGTTTGGTGGGTGCTATAGAGGAAGCAACAGGGAAATCACTAAGTGATTCTACTAAAAAGAATCTAATCGCAGGACCGGATGAAATTGATTTGGTCCGCTCTGGCTTGGATGACACTATGCGCGAGGCTTACAATAAGATACGTGAAATCTATCTTGAGCGTGATGCTGTTGAGGACCTGCGTACAGCATCGTTTGTGTTGGCAATAGAGAAAATAGCCACTAGCTATCAAAGTATGGAGCTTTAGGGGATTTACTGTTGCTCAAATCGCCATAAATGATCTGTGGTGCAGATGAATAACGCATTGTCAGCCACAGCTGGGGAGGCCAGTGATCGTTCGTTTAACTTGTTGGTGGCCAACAATTTATAGTTTTTGCCAGCAGAAACCACATTTACCACGCCGGTTTCACTGGTGAAGTAAATCCGCCCTTTTGAGAATATAGGCGACGCAGAATGCCCTCCTCCTAATCGTTCCGACCAATGTATCTTCCCGGTTTTGGCATCAACGCAACTGGCGATTCCGCCATCGGACACCATGTAAAGTTCTTCGCCAGTCACTAGCATCGATGGTGTGTGCGGAGCGCCTTTTGTGATGCGCCACGCCAGGTGACTTTCTGTAACATCGCCACGTCCACCGAGTTTGACTGCGAGTGCGGTGGCGCGGTCAAAGCCTGATCCGAAGAACACCATCCCATGTGCCGCCACCGGTCGGGGCACCACAGAGTAACCATCACCATAGGTTGCTTTCCAAATTTCCTGGCCTGTATCTGGATTGTATGCACCGATCATGCCGCTTCCTGGCAGAAGAACCTGTTGCCCATTGGCTGTATCAAT
>CAYUXV010000285.1:0-21307 GCA_964448875.1 uncultured Verrucomicrobiota bacterium | reverse complement strand
ATCATCAGCGAATTTGAACAAACCGCCCGTGGCCCCTACGGAGGTTGTGTCGGCTATTTTTCCTTCAACGGCAATCTCGACTGCTGCATTACCATCCGCACTGCGCTTTTGAAGGATGGTCAGGCCCACGTGCAGGCCGGCGGCGGCTGGGTGAACGATTCCGTCCCGGAAAACGAATTCCAGGAAACCGTCAACAAAGCCAAAGCCATGCTAAAAGCCGTCGCTTTGGCCGAGCACGAGATGTAGAACAGGTAGTTGAACCCGTGGGCGGAAATCAGGCACCCACTTGGTCAGCGATGGCGGTGGAGATTTTGTCGCTCCAGTTTTTCAAAATATTATCCTCTGGTCCTTCAAGGAGAAGGCGTGCCTTGGGTTCCGTGCCTGAGTAGCGGAGAAGGAGTCGGCCTCGATTCTGTTCCAAGTCGGATTCAGCTTCTCGTACCAGGTCCATCACACCATTTAAATCCTCGAAGGGCTTCTTTTCCCTAACAGGAATGTTTGTGAGTATTTGAGGATGGCGACTCCAACATGTGACCAGCTCGGAAAGGGCTTTGCTGCTGGTTTTCATGATGCGCAGTATTTGCAGGGCAGCCACCAAGCCATCACCTGCGGTGGCATGGTCACCAAAGACGATATGGCCGCTGGGTTCTCCTCCCAGGTTGTAATCGCCTTTCAACATGGCGTCGATGACATGCTTGTCACCTACATCGGTGCGGATCAGATTTCCGCCGGCAGCCTCCAATGCAGCAACCAAGCCGCTGTTTGTCATTACAGTGCCGACAAGGGTATTGTTGCGGAGTTTGCTGTTTTTTAATAGATCCAGTGCGCCTATGGCGAGAACGTCGTCGCCGTCTACAAGATTTCCGTTTTCGTCGCATAGCAAAACACGATCGGCATCTCCATCATGGGCGATTCCAATGTTGGCGGCGTGTTTTTGCACCTTGTGGCAGAGGTATTGGGGATGCATTGATCCGCATCCGGCGTTAATGTTCTGGCCATCCGGCTGATCGCCATAGGTTATTACTTCAGCACCAAGTTCACGTAACGTATTGGGGGAGGATTTATAGCCAGCACCATGGGCACAGTCGACAACGATGCGCATGCCTTCAAGGGTTTGTCCGCGCGGAAAGGAGCGTTTGACGAACTCGATGTAGCGGCCGAGAGCATCGTCAATGCGAACGGCTTTGCCGATGGCATTGGCTGCAGGACGGACGTTGTCGATCTCGCCGCTGAAAACGAGCTGCTCAATTTGCTGCTCGATAGCGTCGTCGAGCTTATAACCATCGTGTCTGAAAAACTTAATACCGTTGTCGTCGTATGGATTATGAGAGGCGGTAATGACCATGCCAGCATCGGCACGTAAGGCTAAAGTGATCCGGGCAACACCAGGCGTCGGAAGTGGGCCTATGAAAAGCACATCGACGCCCATCGAAAGGATGCCACTTGCGAGGGCATTCTCAATCATGTAACCGGAGAGGCGGGTATCTTTGCCGATAACAATGCGGTGTTTTTCACGGCTGCGCGACTCGGGGTTGAGATTTTTAAAGACATGAGCAGCGGCACGACCGAGTTTCAGCGCAGTCTCTGCAGTCACCGGTTCTTGATTGGCACGTCCGCGCACACCGTCAGTGCCAAAAATTTTATTGGTGGCCGTGGTGCTCATTTATCTTCGGCGGATTTTGACGTTTGATTGTTACTCGTTTTAGACGATACAGGTATTGTTTCCAGCTTTTCCCAGTACTGGAGATTTGCGCTGAGGTAGATGATCATCCAAATCATGATCGCTAACCCAAGAGAGAGCAGTTTTAACCAAAAATTGTTTGTGAGACGCTTCTTCATAGGTCATTCCGGCCGCAGCTTCTTGTTGATGAGTGATGGAAGTTCTCGGATAGACTCCTTCAGTCGGCTGGTCCAGTGAGTTGCCTTGGTATCGGTCTTTTCATCCTTAAGAAACAAGTTCGATAAAAAAATCAGCAGATCATCTTGTGTCACATCGCGGTGTAATGCCCCTTCATAGCAATAGGAGATTGTGCCAGTTTCCTCTGATATGACTAAGGCGATGGCATCACTTTCTTCTGTTATTCCAATTGCAGCGCGGTGGCGTGTGCCAAGAGTCTTGCGAATGTCCTGTCTGCGTGTAAGTGGAAATATACATGCTGCATGTGTAATGCGATCACCATTTATAATTACGCCACCGTCATGAAGTGGACTGTTGGGAAAGAAAATCGACTCGATCATCTCGGCTGTGGCTACGCTATCGACACGAACTGCCGAATGGAGTTCATGATGCACATCCACTGTGCGTTCGATTATCAATAAGGCACCTGTTTTGTTTTTTGACAATCGTCCGGCTGCCGTAACCATAGCACCGACATTGTGTGGTTGTTCCGGCCCTGAATTGAACAAAGGTAGGTTGCCTAACCCAGCGAGCAGACGGCGTAACTCAGGTTGAAATATGATGAGGATTGCTAAGACCGAAAAAGCGAAAAACGCCTGTAACAACCAACTCAATACCTGTAGCTGAAGCAACTCCGTGATCAGGGTGAGGCCCATCAGTGTTAGAAAACCCACGACTACAGGCCAGCCTCGAGTTCGTTGGAGATACTGGAAAGCGTAATAGATTCCAATTGTCAGTACACCAATCTCTACGACAGATCTGATAATCCACAGCCAGTTCAAGAGCAACCAGTCGCGTGTCAACAGTATCCAAGTGGATGGCTCATTAGCCAGCATTGCGGGCTCAACGGTCATGACGATAAAATTGCCTCCACTGTCTTAACAGCTTGCTTGGTTTCGCGGACATCATGTGCGCGTACAATGTTTACACCGGCTGTCAATGCGTGAACGGCGCACGCCAAGCTACCGGGCAGTCGCTCACTTACGACACCCCCAAGGAATGATTTCCGTGAGGCACCCAGCAGCAGAGGCCGGCCCAGCCTTATAAATCGTTCTAGCTTTGCGAGCAATTCCAAATTATGACCAGCTGTTTTACCAAAACCGATTCCGGGATCCAGCACCACTTGCGCAGTGTTAACGCCAAGTGCATCCAGGCGTTCCAGTCGTTCTTGGAAAAATGATTCAACCTCGGCCCCTACATCGTTGTATTCTGGTCTGCTCTGCATTGTTTGCGGAGTGCCTTGCATGTGCATCAAAATGTAACCTGCTCCAGAATCAGAGACTATGCGCCACATAGTGTCGTCTTCCCGATTGGCAGCGATGTCGTTGACGACGATCGCTCCGGCTGCAATAGCGGCTTTGGCAACAGCGGGTTTCTGGGTGTCAACGGAAATTGGTACATCCGTTTCTGCTGCTAACAGTTTAATTGTCGGAACAATTCTATTTATTTCCTCTGTTTCATCAACTGGCATTGCGCCAGGCCGTGTTGACTCGCCGCCGATATCAAGCATGGCTGCTCCATCCTTTACAAGTTTCAGTGCATGGGAGAAAGCTGCTTTTGTATCAAGGTGACGTCCGCCATCGAAAAATGAATCCGGCGTCAAATTAACGATTCCCATTACCATGGTTGGTGGGAATTCAAAAACGTGACCGCACGCTTTCCATTGCATGCCTGAGTTTGCCATAGCCTGAATCGCGCGGCGATTTAAATTACTACAATGCAAAAAAGAAACCGCATCCAAGAATGGCAAGATCGAAGCTCGAAGCTTTGGGTGTTGCGAAGATTAACGAAAACTACTCCAGAAGTTGTTAACGTTTATTCGAGAGAATCTTCTGCTCTTTATCTTTGTTTTCTCTCTGCTTGACCGACATGGGTCATCGACGAAGGATGGTGTGCATGCATTCATCACTTTCCCGTCGTCGTTTCATTCGGTCCTCCGCATTGGTTGCGCCGTTCCTTTTCCTGCCTCGTCTGCGGGCTGCAGAACCTTGGGAGGCCAATGAAGTCATTCAGAAACATCGAAGAGCAGCATTAGCGGTATTAAAGCCGACCAAGACTCAGCTTGATCGCGGACTCAAACTTCATGCCGAGTCACTGGTGTTTGACACATACGGGTTTGCTCCACGCTGCGCAGTGGATGGCAAGGGGCTGGCTAAGCTTGCCGCTGAAAATGCCTCGGCAATGGAGATTAAGGATGCCCGTGAACGCATGATGATGGTCCGTTGTGTTGACAATGCTGTTGAGCGTGAGGAGTTTAAGCAGGCATGGAAGGCAGCGGGCGTTACATGTATCTTCCAAAATGCTGGGGAGGAAGGCCAGGCCCCTCTGCGACTCATTAAGCGGCTGGCAAACTTTACTTATGTGACCGATCATCTGAAGGGATTCCTAAATAAGGCAGCCACACCTGCGGACATAACCGCCGCCAAGAAAGCCGGTCAACACTGCCTCTATCTGACTGGAAATGGTGTGCCGCTGACCCAGCAGTGGATCAGTGTGCCTGACGAGTTGCGTTACCTAATGGTGTTCAGGAACCTCGGTATTCGAATGATGCACCTCACTTACAACCGGCGAAACATGATAGGGGATGGCTGTGCCGAACCAGGCAATGCAGGACTGAGTGACTTTGGGAAAACTGTGATAAAAGAAATGAACCGGCTGGGTGTGATACCCGACTGTGCCCACTCCGGCTGGCAAACAAGTCTGGAGGCCGCTCAAGTTTCAGGAAAACCCGTCCTGGCCAGCCATAGTTGCGCAGCGGATTTGCATAAGCATGTCCGCGGCAAGCCGGATACGGTGCTTAAGGCTATTGCAGATACCGGCGGGCTTACTGGCATTGCGTGCATCCCAAGTTTTCTTGGCAATCCCGGCAACATCAATGCATTCCTTAGCCACATTGATCACGTCATCAAGGCCACCAACATCAACCATGTTGGCATCGGCACCGATGTTGCCTACATGTCCCGGAACCAAGCCGCTGAAGCTGCCAAGATTCCAAAAATACCCAGAAGCCGTACCGCGTGGCGTTACTTTTGGCCGGTGGGTAGCTTGCGCCCACAGCCACAGGCACGTTTATCCATCGCGTGGACCAACTGGCCGCTGTTTACCGTCGGCCTCGTGCAACGTGGGTACAAGGATGATGAGATTCGCAAAATCATTGGCGGCAATATGTTGCGCGTATGTCGCGACAGCTTGAAGTGATTGACCAACGGTTTGCTGTGCCGTTCAATCAAGGCACAGCATGAAACAATCCTGTATTCTCTTTACATTGCTCATCTGCTGTGTTGCTCAAGCGGCACAACGGCCAAATATTGTTTTCTTTTTGTCTGATGACCATCGCTGGGATCGTCTCGGGTGCGCGGGCCATCCGGTGCTCAAGACGCCGAACATCGATAGACTGGCCGCTGAGGGCGTGCGTTTCCCAAACATGTTCGTGACCACGTCTATTTGCGCCGCCAGCCGCGCATCCATCCTCACCGGCTTGTACGAGCGCACGCATGGCTACACCTTTGGTACGCCGCCTGTTTCCGAAAAGCATAGCTTGGCCAGCTATCCTGCATTGCTGAAAAAGGCCGGTTACCGCACGGGCTTCATCGGAAAGTTTGGTGTGGGCATCCGGCAGGAGGAACGGAAGCAGATGTTCGACCTGTTCCACCCCATCGGCCGCGGGCCGTATTTCAAAAAGCAACCCGACGGCTCGTTGCGGCACGAAACCGAACTGTGCGGGGATCGTGCCATTGAGTTTTTAAAGAACAATCCTACGGGTAAATCTTTTTGCCTCTCTGTAAGCTTCAATGCATCGCATGCAGAGGATCGTGATAAGCGACCGGGTATTGGGCATTTCCCATGGCCAAAGGCAGTGGACGGAATGTACGAGAATGTGAAAATCAATGGGCCGCGTCTACATGACCCGAAGGTGTTAGCGTCGCATCCGAAGTTCATGAAGGAATCGATGAACCGTGACCGGTGGTTTTGGCGCTGGGACACGCCGGAGAAATATCAGGTGAACATCCGCGCCTACTACCGGATGATCAGCGGCTTTGACAACACCATCGGCCGCGTGTTGGGCGAGTTGAAAAAGCTTAAGCTCGATTCGAACACGATCATCATCTTCAGTGGCGACAACGGCTACTACGAAGGCCAGCGCGGCTTCGCGGGCAAGTGGAGCCATTACGAGGAAAGCCTGCGCGTGCCGCTGGTGATTTACGATCCGCGTGCGGTAACGGCACTGCGCGGCAAGGAGCCTAAAAATATGGCACTCAACCTCGATATCCCCGCGACCATCCTCGGCTTCGCCCGCGTGAAACCCCCGGCCCATTACCAAGGGCGCAGCCTGGGAGGGCTGCTGGCTGGCAGCGACGCAGAACAATGGCGCACGGATACTTTCTGCGAGCACCTGATGCACAACGCGAAGATCCCCAAGTGGGAAGGCGTGCGTGGCCCGCGTTACGTCTACGCGCGTTACTTCGAACAGCAGCCGGTCTTCGAATACCTGCACGATCTAAAGGAAGACCCTGACCAATTGGAGAACCTTGCTGGCGATCCCAAGTACGCCAAGCAACTCGCCGCCGCCCGCAAACGCTGCGACGAATTGCGTGATGGCTATGGAGGTAAATTCGACCTGCAACGAATCTTGGATCACAAGAATCGCAATCGGAAAAAGCCCAAGAAGAAATGAAACTGCAAAAAACCACTTTCAAGGCGGGCAGTAAAATTCGGCTGAAAGATTTTGACACTCGAGCCACCAGTCAGACTGCCAAGGAAGAGGCACAAGAAATCTGTGAGAAGAACTCCACTGCCATCGGTGATTTGTCCTATCGACTTTACGCGGAAGATCAGCGGTCCCTGCTCATTTCTCTACAGGGTATGGATACAGCCGGGAAAGATGGTACCATCAGGCACATCATGCGCAGCGTGGACGCACAAGCTACCGAGGTGCATCCCTTCAAGAAACCCAGTGCGGTGGAACTCGATCATGACTTTCTTTGGCGAATTCACCAAAAAGTGCCTGCCCGCGGTAACATTGGCATCTTCAATCGATCGCACTACGAGGATGTGTTGGTGGTGCGTGTGCACAATCTCGTGTCCCGTAAGGAATGGGCCACACGTTACGACCGTATCAACGATTTTGAACAACACCTCGCCGATTCAGGTGTCACGCTCCTAAAATTTTTCCTGCATATCAGCAAAGAGGAACAGCGTGAACGTTTGCAGGCTCGATTGGATAATCCAAACAAACGATGGAAATTCAGCAGAGCCGATCTTTCCGAGCGAGAGTACTGGGATGATTATCAAAAGGCTTATACCGACGCTCTCAACAAGTGCAATACCTCCCACGCTCCCTGGCACATCGTTTGTGCAGACCGTAAATGGCATCGCAATTTGGTGATCAGCAGCATTGTGCGACGCACACTGGAAAAAATGGCCCCCCAATTCCCTCCTGCAGAAGAAGGCCTTGAGAGCATTATCGTGGAATGATCACGCATTCACCAGACTGGTGTATGCGCGGTAATATTCTTCGGTAATGGGATGGCGGATCCCTAGGTATTGAATAATTGTCTTACAGGCATTTTTTGCCGCACCGTTTGCGTAGTCCCGATCCTTCTCAAGAACGCCAATAAAGGCCTCAAGAGCGGCGGCATAATCAGCCTGTTGCACAGCGCGAGTACCTATCAGATACTTTGTCTTTAAATTTCCCTCTGGCAGTGTGGATTCGTCAGGTGCGGAGAGTTTGGCGAATTTGCGAAGGGTTTCGGCTCGGTCGAATTGAGCGTGTCCCTGAAGAATCGGTTCAAGGGTTTTCAATGCAGATGGAGCATCATTCCGCAACTGAGCCTCGGCAAGAATCACGCGTGCCTCGTTGTTGTCCGGCTCTGCATCCAGAACAATTCCAGCCTTTTGTGCTGCAGCTTCGATGTCGTCTTCAGTCAAGGCGAAGCGTGCCTCTTTTAAGGTCTCATCATGAGGTGAGGGCAGGTTTTGCTCCAGCCAGCGTTTAATTTCAGCCTCAGGCAACTGACCTAGAAAACCGTCAATTTCCTTTTCATCGTGAAAAAGACGCACGTCGGGAATGCTGCTTACCTCGAACCGCATAGCGAGTTCCTGCTGTTCCTCGGTATTCACCTTCGCGAGAATCCATCGGTCATCGGCTTCAGCTTCCAGTTTCTCCAGAATGGGAGTAAGCATTTTGCATGGGCCGCACCATGGCGCCCAGAAATCAACGAGAACAGGTGTCTTGCGGCTGGGCACCAGCACTTCAGTTTCGAAATTGGTCACGTTAATCGCCATGGAGAATAGGTTACGTTGTGATCTTGGGTTGGCCAGTTAAATTGCAGAGTCTATTTTTTGAGGAGTTTTTCCGTCGGGCTTGCCAGCGTCGTTTACGACCCATATCATGACGTCATGTCCAAGCAATACCTCTTTTCGCTTGTCTTGCTATTATTCATTCCAATTGGTTGCGTAACAGGTAGCGGTCCTGTTTTCGAGCGGGGCGGGATCAGGCTATCTGTGGCGCAAATTCGCAACGCTTGGCTTAAGGAACTGAATCAATTGAACCCTCAATTACATGATGTGTTACTGGTGGCACTGGTTGAGAGTCGGCAGACCGGTCGCGAAGTGTTTATTTTGAAGCGTACTCTTGGAGAGGGAGAAAGTGAGCAGACGTTTTATACTGCATCTCTTGAGCGGGGTGGCTCGGAGAATTTGATGAGCGTCAATTACGCTACGCGTGAGTTCATGTTCGACCATTTCAATAAATCCGATGGACCTACGCTGGAAGCTATGCGGAACCGCTTATACAATGAGGAGAGGATTCGAATCATCAAGCGCGACTTGGGTATATTTGGAATTAAATGATGGGAGCATTGATCGCGCTGTTTCGTCAAACATTCAAAAGGGTAGAACAAACCTAAGATCATGAAAAACACTACATTACTTCTCTCCGTTCTCATCTCCACCGCGGCGTTTGCCGATGAAAAGAAACCGGTCAAGCCCGCCAAGACGGAAAAGAAACCGCGCATCGAAGTCTGCTTTGTGCTGGACACCACCGGCTCGATGGGCGGGCTTATTGCTGGTGCCAAGCAAAAGATTTGGGCCGTGGCAAACATGATGATCTCTGGCAAACCCAAGCCTGAGATTCATATCGGCCTAATCGGCTATCGAGACAAAGGTGATGCCTATGTCACCAAGACCTACCCACTCAGTGAGGACATAGACGATATTTATGCGAAGCTTACCGCTTTTCAGGCACAGGGTGGCGGTGATACGCCCGAAGCAGTTAATCAGGCATTGCATGAGGCCGTGCACAAAATGAAATGGAGCAAGAGCAAGGATGTGCTGAAGGTTATATTTCTCGTGGGCGATGCTCCTCCTCACATGGATTACAAGCAGGATGTCAAGTACACCGTTACCTGCGAACAAGCCGCGAAGTCCGACATCATTATTAATACCATCCAGTGCGGTCGCATGGCCTCCACCACGCCCATCTGGAAGGAAATTGCTGCCAAGGCCGAAGGCAAGTTCAACCAAATCCTGCAGGACGGTGGCGTGCTCGCCATGGCCACTCCTTTTGACAAGGAAATTGCGAAGCACAACATTGCCCTTAATCGTACAGTGACTGGCTATGGCACCGTTCGCATGCAAAGGATAGCTGCTGACAAAGCCGTTGCCGCTGGGCGATCCAGCAAGGAAGTGGCGGCCGATCGTGCGGCATATCTTTATAATGCGGCAAGCCCGAGCAGCATATCCGCTCCGGTAATCTCTGGTGGCGGAGATCTCACTGAACTGTTGGCCAACAAAAAACTCGATATCAAAGATATTGAGGAGAAGAAGCTTCCTGAAAACGTTCGCAAAATGAAGCCCGAGGAACGCGAGGCTCACCTGAAAAAACAGGTCGAAGACCGCAATAAGGCTCAAGCAGAGCTCAAGGGCCTGCTCAAAAAGCGCGCTGACTTTATCGCCAAGAAAAATGCCGAGCTGAAAAAATCCGGCAAACTCAAAGGCTTTGACGCCCAGGTGCAAAACCTAATCCGCGAACAAGCCGCTCCCAAGGGCATCGCTTACTAAAGATTATCGCTCCACCCCACCCAAAAGGCGCATCTTCGGATGCGCCTTTTGCCTTGGCACGAGCGCAGTCAAGTCGGTTTTTCACTTTCCTTTTTCCAGATGTAAACGTAGGAAGATTTGAGCAGTCCAGTACCAAATGACTGTTATTCCCAGTTTTGATCTAATAAAGCTCATTGGCGAAGGAGCCTATGGTGAGGTCTGGCTGGCTCGGGATGTCAATCATCTCAATACAGACACATTCAGAGTTCTCCCAAAATGCATCATCCAGATTTGAGCTAAAAAGTGGAAATGAATGCCGGCAGGTTGGTTGCCTTGTCTGCCGAAATGTTTCAGCGCGCCAGGGGCTCTGGCAAATCGGCTACAACGTAAGCCATCACGGCCATTGAGGCCACGCAACGGTTGAATTCGTTCCGGTCGAGTTTGTCGATGGTGTCGGCGTCAGTGTGGTGGTACCAGAAGTATTTTTCGCGATCCACCTCCAGGTGCATTGCAGGCACGCCTCCGACAATCAATTTTAGCACATCCGCGCCCCGGCAACCTTTCTTGATTTCCCCCGCTTTGATGGGTTCCAGGAGTTTGCCAACAGCCTGAATTGTTTCCATGCCCTTGAGGCTGCCGAGGAAGCCATACCCGGTGGGATTGAACACACCACTGTCTGACTCAATCGCCAGCACATGGTTCTTCAAGTCTGCTGCGTGACGGCGAGCATATTCCTTGGCGCCGCGAATCCCGTTTTCCTCGTTGGTCCAAAGCACAACCCGAATGGTGCGGCGTGGCTTGAGGCCAAGCTTCATCATTAGCCGCGCAGCCTCCCATGCGGCCAGGCAGCCACCTCCATCATCCATCGCGCCCTGACCAACATCCCACGAATCAATATGTCCGCTGACAATCACGATTTGCTCTGGATTCTCACGACCGGGAATATCCGCAATCACGTTGCGAGAAAAACCATCAGGCAACATGTGCGCCTCCATCTTTAATTGAATTCTGATCTTCTCTCCGCGCGCTTGCATGCGAGCAAGCATCTCAGCATCTTCCAGCGAGAGCGCAGCATGCGGAATTTTCTTCACCTTGTCGTCATAGGCCATGTTGCCTGTATGTGGCGATTGCATTGAGAAGGGGCCCACGGAGCGAATGAGGCTAGCCACCGCGCCGACTTTTGCTGCTTCAATTGCGCCCATGCGACGCACAATCACCGTTTCGCGATAACTGGTGAACGGCAGATTGAATAGCACAATTTTCCCCTTTGCTTGGGCTGACCGTTTTTTTAGATCATCAAAATTGGCCACCACCAGTACTTCTGCGGTGATGCCTTCCTTGGGGGTGCCCACACTTCCTCCCAAGCCCATCATAGGTAGCACGCGCGGACGCGGCGAAATCAGCGTGGCTGACTCCCTGCCTCTCACCCAGCGTGGTACTTTTACTTTTTCCCCGTGCACATTCTTGAAGCCATCCTTTCTCATCTCGGTCATGCACCAATCGATGGCGTCCTCGAGATTTTTTGTGCCTGTGAAACGTGGCCCGAATGTGTCGCAGAGTGTCTCGAGTCGCTTGAATACAAATCCGCAATTGGTAGCCGTTTGGATCAATCGAGTGGTAATGGTGGTATAGTCCTTGGGTATGTCCGCCGCAAAAGCGGTAGACGTCAACAGAATGAGCGAAAGTATATAGTTCTGATTCATTTAAAAATCGCGGTGTGGAGTTTTCCGTTTTTGTCAATGTAGCCACGGTTCATGGCCGGTGAATTGAATTCCATGACGATATTACCCTTTGTGTCGAGTCCAATAACGCCACCGCGGCCGCTGACTTTTTTTAGCGTCTCTTGCACCACAACCCGGGCGGATTCGGCGAGGGTTTCATTGCGATATTTCATGCGTGCAGAGATGTCGAAGGCAACGGCGTGGCGAATAAAAAACTCACCGTGACCAGTACAGGAGATGGCACAACTACGGTTGTCGGCATAGGTGCCGGCGCCAATAATCGGTGAGTCGCCGAGGCGACCATACTGTTTACCAGTAAGCCCGCCGGTGGAGGTGCCGGCGGCAATGTTACCCTTAGCGTCGAGAGCCGCGCATCCGACGGTGCCGAGGTATTCCTGAATGGTGCCCAGCTCAGACCGACTCTTGTCTTTCTGTTTGGCTTTCCATTCCTGTAACTGTTTCCAACGGTGATCGGTGTGAAAATATTTGCGCGGAACAATCTCGAGACCGACCTGTTTGGCAAAAGTGTCGGCACCATCACCAGCCAGCAACACGTGAGGTGTTTTCTCCATCACGGCTCGCGCGGCACGAATGGGATTTTTGACAACAGTCACTCCACCAATGGCTCCGGCCAATAATGTGCGCCCGTCCATGATGGAGGCGTCGAGCTCGTTCTCGCCGACACTTGTGAAGACGGCACCTTTGCCTGCATTGAACAATGTGGTGTCTTCCATGACCACAATAGCAGCTTCCACAGCCTCTGTCGCTGAGCCGCCCTTTTTCAAGATTACGTGTCCGGCGCGCAGGGCCTTGGTTAGAGCGTCATGGTATTGCTTCTCTTTTTCGGGTGGGAACTTGTCGCGAGCCTGTCCGCCGGCACCGGCATGAATTACAATGGCTATGGGGGCAGCGTTCGTGCTCATGGTAAAGACGCCCGTGAGCAAGAAGCACAGGGCGGATAAAAGTGGTCTCATAGTCAGCTCGGATTGTAGAGAATTACCTATCGAATGGAATTCAATTTATCAGGGCTTGTCGAAGCAATGCGATGGGTTATGATGCCGAAGGGAGTCCGGTGGACATGTCAAATTCATCTCGAAAACTAGCTGCCATTGTGTTCACGGACATTGCAGGTTTTACGGAGTTGTCTGCGCGGGATGAATTGAAGGCTCTCAAACTTCTGGAAAACCAGAGGAAGATTTTTCAGCCCATGGTGGCCGAGTTCGAAGGCCGCTGGCTTAAGGAGATGGGCGATGGTCTGTTACTTTCGTTTGATAGTTCACTAAACGCCGTACGTTGTGCAGTCGCGATGCAACAGGCAGCACAACATACAGAAGGATTGCGGCTGCGCATCGGAATTCATCAGGGTGACATTGTCCTGCAAGGCACGGAAGTGTTGGGTGACGGGGTGAACATTGCTTCGCGCATTGAGCCCCTGGCACCAGTGGGCGGCTTGGCATTGTCGGAGAAGATTCAGCAAGACATCTCGAGCCATCCGGAGTTTGTGACCAAGTTGCTAGGCAAGCCTGAGTTGAAAGGTGTGGCGCAGTCATTAAATGTATTTTGTATAACCTCTCATGGCTTGCCAGAAGGGGCCGTTATCGAGGCTGAGGATCGGTTTGAGGCAGCACAGGTTAAACCGGCTCAAAACTATGGCACCTTCTGTGCACCCGCCCTTGGAGCACTGGTTTTTGTAGTTGGGGGAGTGGTGGTTATGAATTGGGTGAAAACTCCGGTTTCGCCACAACCCCAGCAGGAAGAGAAACGGGAAAAAATAAATTCTGCGAATGATTCTTCGTCTGCGAGTAATTCATTGAAGGGGATTCCGACTAATTCAATTGCCATTCTGCCTTTTGAGGATCGAGGTAAAGGTACCGACAGTATCTGGACTGATGGTGTGCCTGATGAAATCCGGCGACATCTTTCAGGCGTGAAGGAATTAAAAGTGATTTCTCGAAAATCTTCTGAGCTGTTAAGGGATGAAAAAGCATCAACCAAAGATATCGCAGAGCGACTGGGGGCACATTGGCTTTTAACTGGAACTGTCCAGCAACAAGGCAAGGAATTTATAATAACCGTGGAACTACAGCATGGAGATCAGCTTCTATGGAGCAAGCAATGGGATCAGGTCACCTTTGAAGAGAACCTCTTTTCCGTTCAGCAGCAGATCGCCCGAGAAATTGCATCACGTTTGGGATATTCTCTGCCTGCCTTGGTTGCTGCAGTGCCAAGAATGTTGCGATTGGCCGACCCCAAAGGGCCCAAAGCCGAACCGCTTGCCGAAGCCATGATTCTGGTTGATCGCCCGACACACAATTTCGATGCTTGGGTTGCCTTCCGCAAGGGGAAGCAGCACTGGATCCAGCGAACAGACGAAGGTCTGAGCAAAGGCCGCGAGGAATTCGTCCGTGCAGTCCAGTTGGATGACCGCTTTGCATTGGCACATTGTTATCTTGCGTACACCGATATGATGATGGGCGTATATCATGTAGAACGGCCGATGATTGCCATGCCGCGAGCCAAGCAATCAGCCCTGAAGGCACTCTCACTAAATCCCAATCTTGGGGAAGCTCACGCCGCATTGGGATACATCCAGTTTCTCTATGATTGGGACTGGGATGCCTCAATGAATTCCTTTGAGAAGGCCATTGAACTGAATCCCAATCATGCCTTCACCTATTGTTGGTACTCACAATTTTTCATGGCAAAAAATGATATCCGAAAGGAGAAGGAAATGATTCGAAAAAGCCTTGAAAGAGAACCTCTAAATCCCGTCATCCTATCGGTTTATGCCAATGTCCTCAGGCGTGCCGGGCAGACTGAGGAGGCAAAAAAATATGCGAGTCAGGCTGTTGCTTGTAATCCTCGATGTATTCTCCCTTTACGGCGTCTGGCTCTTTGGCACTTTAATGAGGGAAAATTTGTTGAAGCCGCCTCATTCTATCGGAAAATACAAAATCTGATCCCCCGCCGAATATCTGCCACAGCAGGAGAAGCTGTATGCCTGCTGAAAACAGGAAAGCAAGAGAGAGGGAAGGAAATGCTTAACGCGATTTTCGATGCAGCAAAGAATAAAAGTCAGCATGTGCCCCCCGGAGTAATGGTTTGGATTTATCGGAAACTGGAGGACAAGGATCAGGCATATTCCTGGGTGCGTTACATCGTGGAAAACAAGTATCCTGAAGTTATCTGGTTTAACCAAAAGAATGATAACGAGGATGGATTCTTCTCAAGTACTCGTTTCAACGAAATAATGAAACCCGTCGGGCTGGAAAAATTAAGGGTCAAGAAGTCTCCCTGAGCTTTCTTGAAGGCTCACCCATATCAACCATGTCTACCGGAAAGCTTACCATCCGTCAGGCAACGGAGGCTGATGTTCCGCTGCTGCTGAATTTCATCCGCGCTCTTGCAGATTACGAGAAATTGCTGCACGAGGTGGTGGCTACAGAGGCAAATGTGCGAGAGTCGCTCTTTGGGGCAAAAGCGGTGGCTGAGGCGCTTATTGTGGAGTCGGATGGTAAACCCGCAGCCTTTGCAGTTTACTTCCATAATTTCTCCACCTTCATGGGGAGACAAGGATTGTATCTGGAGGATTTGTTCGTGAAACCTGACTTTCGAAGGTGTGGTATCGGGAAAAGATTGCTGGTGCATTTGGCAAAAATTGCCGTGAATCGTGGCTGCGACCGCTTCGACTGGGTGGCGGTGAATTGGAATGAGCCGGCTCTCCATTTTTATGATGACTTGGGTGCGCAAAAAATGGATGAATTGCGGCTCTTTCGAATGAGTGGAGCGGCATTGAAACGCTTGGCGGCCGAAAACGATTGAAAGTTACTCACAGTAGGCACTTTTCAAACCTTTGGCATTCTATTTGCTTCGTCACTATCCAGATTGGATAGCGGTTTGCCGACCTTTCTAGACAATCGTCAAACCTTAACCCGAGGGAAAAAGGGTTAACAGTACCGTCAGACAAACCAGTAACCCTGCCCGGAATCCACCGGAAGACACAGGTTCCACTTGGAATGCTTTCTGTTAGGTCTGACCTAAAGCCGCGTTTGCCTCGTGGTTCTACACTGCAGGAATCCTCATAGCAGGGTTCCTGCAGTTTTTTTATTTATAATAGGATTGACACAGATGGCAACATTAGTACGTTTACGTATTAAATGTCGCGCCAAATTATTAACTCAACTTATCGCGCGAAAGAATAGGTTTTCATGAAAATTATCGAGGTTTTGGTTTTTATGGGATGTTTGTGTGTTTTTGGTGGTTGTGCGACAAACAATTACGAGAACCACTTTGTTCCGCGTGTTTCGATGCCAGAAAATCCACCGGAAAACCCACCCGAGCCCGAGATTTATCGTGTGCCCATGGAAAACCACTATGACGAGGTTCGTAGATTAGAGTCATCAGGGCATCAAATCATTGGTGTGGCTGAATTTAACACGGCATCTTCCCCAAGTCGAAATCATCTCTCCAAGCAAGCAAAACGTGTTGGGTCAGGTGTGGCAGTTTCCTCTGTGAAATTTGATCGAAAAACGCAGGAACTAGTGAACACGCGTGAGTGGGTTCCCGGTGATTGGATAACGGTTAATGGAACCACAGTACAAACACGCGGTCGCTGGGTGAATCAGGGTGAGGTACGCAATTACCAATATCACGATTATAAGGCTACGTTTCTTAGGCTTTCAGCCGATGGGATGGTAAGACCCTGACTAGTTTATATATTGCTGATGTAATCGACGTCTACGATGGATTCAAAAGGCTGATGTTTTTCATAACAGGGATGAGAAACTCTCAGCCAAATATAATACATCGGGGATACACGGATTCTGATAATCCGCCTACTATTTCGAATCACCCCATTACGCGCCTCAACATCGGCAATACCGTTTTGCCGTCCCAGCGATGACCGCCCTCGAAGTGATGGAATTGCATGGCCTTCGGTTGACTGGATGCATCATACGCATGCTGAAGACGGGTTTTCATTTTTTTGTCCCAATCCTTAATGACCAATCCGTCCATTGAACCGATTTCCCATATGCACGGGCGCGGCGCGATGAGCCCACCCAATTCAGGCGTGTCGCCATACTTTAAAAGTCCTGGAATCACTTGGCCACCGCATGAGTAATGGTTGCCAATACGTTCCTGCATCATGTTCAACGCTCCGGAAACCACGGCCGCCTTTATGCGCAAATCCATGGCTGCAGTCAGCATGGTCATACGTCCGCCATAAGAAAGCCCAACACAGCTACAGCGTTTAATGTCAGCATTAGGCAATGTCGCGGCAAAATCCAGTGCCCACTTGCAATCGCGTAGGTTTGCCCCCATCAGCGTCTCGCCCAATAGCATCAACCGCACAAACGTTACTGCGCAAGGGTCGGTCTTGGACCTTCGAGAGGCCTCATCTAGTCGCCGCCCAAAAGGACGCATACAGGGAGCAATGGCAAGAAAGCCTTCACGGGCCAGTTGTCTGGCGTAATCATAATTGTGCTTTTTTATGTTTTCCATGCGCTCGGGTGTGTGATCTATCCCAGCTACCGCGTCATGCCCAAATTCGCCATGTCCATGCAGGCAAAGCACGACGGGAAATGGACCTTTGCCAAAACGCTTTGGATTGGGGTGAAGAGCATAAACCGGGAGGCTCGCCATACCCTTTGCCTTCAAGAGAAACTCTTCACGTGTAAATTCCGGAAAGTTTTCCACCGACAATCGTTCTCTCTTCCACTTGGTCGGCGGCGTGTGTGGCCCCAATAATTCAGCTACCTTTTTTCTGAACCTATTTTGCCAGGCAGCTAAATCCTTCGGCGAATTACCCTTGAAGATCATCTCAACAGGAGCACTCATTGACGCTTGCCGGATATTATCCTGCACGGAGGGCAAGGGTTTCAATTTTTCTGCGGCATGCGCCATGCCGGCTACAGCCAAGCCTCCGAGGAAAAGCCTGCGATTTACCTCTGCCTTATTAGTGGTCATTTTACAGTCGATATAAACTCTAAAAGGTCCGCCATTTGCTGAATGGTCAGCCCTGCCTCCAAGCCCTCGGGCATGATGGATTGGCCCAGACTCCTCATCCCCAGCACCTGCGTGCGTGGCATCAACCGTTCCTGACCCAACGGTAATTTCACGCGCACATGGGAGGTGGTTTCATCACCAAGCAGGCCCACAATCTCCTCTCCATTTTTCGTCTTGATGTTGTACGCAATATAGTTCGCCACCACCTCGCGGTTGGGATCGATAAAGTTAGTCAGGATCTTTTCTCGCCCGGTTGTCTTGATGGTCAAAAGGTCCGGACACAGAGCAAAACCCTCCTTGCCATAGCGATGACAGGTGGCGCACCGTTGAGTGAAGGTCGTCTTTCCTTTTGCCGCATCGCCCTTGAGCTTAAGCGCCGGTAGATACTCGTTAATCACCTGCTGACGTGTCTTGGTTTTCTCCGGGGCCCCAAACAGTTTCGTAACACGCGACCGTAACCCGCCATCCTTTTGAGAGCGCAAAGCGGCAAGGGTTGAAGCGGGAATATCGGCTTTTGCCACAACCTTTGCTTCCAGAGCCCCCAACAGGGCAGTCACCCGCTCCGATCTTGTCACCAAAGCCGCCAGAATTTCTGCACGAACACGCCCGGATGACTTGGGCCACAGGCTTAGGAGATCAGTGCCTACTTTGGGGATAGAAAACTTTGCCAGTGATTGCACAACCGCCACTCGCGCGGCATCGGATTTGCGGTTGCGGGCTGCGCCCAGTAGCGCTGGGGCGGCAACCCCGTACCCTTGTCGCACTACAAGGGCCATCGCGGGAATGAGTTCAGCATCCGGTTTTTCCTTCTTGGACAAGCTCAGCCAGCGCAGCGCCTCTTTTTCCATAATAGGCAATGATCCCGCCGATTTTCCTAGGGCGTTAACCCAGGCGATCGTCTGGGAGTTTGGTGGGTGGTGGGAAATGACCTTAACCGCCTTGGCGACCTCCTCCTGTTTGTTGCGCCGCCCAATGAGCTTGAGTAACTCTGTCTTTGCAGAGGCAGAAACAGTGGCCGCTTCGTGGATGGCCACCCACATGGCACCCAAGTCATCAGAGAGGCCATTCATCACGGCTGCTTCAATCCACCTATCTCCACCGGCCTTGGCCAACACAGTCGACAAGGCAATTTTCTTTGAGTCACTCTGTGGTGAACGCGAGGCCGTGAGTGCCAGTTGATATAATACATGTTTGTCCACTTGATCCTTCTGTGTGTATACCCCCTTGGTTACTTCAGCTTGATCTGCGAAATCCTCTGCCAAGATCATTCCCTGCACACGCACCTCAGGCTTTCCTTTTTCCAGGGCCTGAAGGATATGTTCTTTCTTGAGCGCATCCAGTCCGCGCAAGGCCCAGAGAGCGTGGATTTGATCCAACGGTTTTTTCGTGTCCGTGGCCAGCTTCGTCAGTGCGGGCACAATTGCCTTGTCCTGCCGCTCATAAATCAGTCGTGAAGCGCAATCACGCGTCCAGCCATTGGCATGAGCCAGAAGCCCAACTAATTGAGCCGTCTTGACTTTGCCCGGCAAGGTGCGCTTGGGCGGTTTGAAGCCCTTGGGGGTAATCCGCCAGATCCGGCCACGGTCATTACCACTATCCAGATCCAGATGCTTCTTGATGCTCTCGGGGATGGACCACGGGTGCTCGATGGTTTCGCGGTACATATCCGCCACGTAAAGACATCCATCAGGCGCGTTGGCAAACTGCACGGGGCGAAACCAGTTGTCTGTACTCGCGGCAAACTCGCGTTTGGCTTCATCCTTGGGTCGACGAGCGACTGGCTGTATTCCCTCGTAACTGAGTAGTTTGCGATGAATTAGGTTGCTGCCCGTATCGGCAATGAAGGCATTGCCCTTGAAATCCTTACCCAATACGTCCCCACGGTAGATGGTGATGCCAGTGGCTGCGGTAAAGTAGCCGGAAACCCGTCCGCCTCCTTCCACTGGTCCACGGACTGCCTTGGCCACACGCCAGCGGGTACGTACGATGCGCCAAGGTTCATCCGGGCTTAGTCGAAAGACAGGAGCCGAACCACCATCCACAGCCACACCAACGCGTTGGCTGGGCATTGCAAAGTGTTTATTGCGTCCGGCATAACGCGAGGGATACATGAGAGCCATGATGTGGCTGGAGTTACTACAAACAAACTGGCGGCCATAAGCATCAAAGCTCATGCCGTGTTGAGCTGAAGTCCCCTCAGAACGCAATTCCATGGTACGAGGGTTGAAAGAAAAATTTCGGCCACCCAAGGAGACAACTTTTCCAGTCCCATCCTTGACTTTACCTCCCATATACGAAGTGGCGCCGTGAATACGGTTATCCAAACCCCAACGGAAACTATTAAACATCGCCTGCACATTGAGCCGGGAACGACCCGTCCCAAAACCTTCGAAAACGGTTTTATTAATATCAGCCTTGCCGTCACCATTGGTATCCTTGAGGTAAAGAATCTTTGGCGTCACACCCACAAATACTCCTCTATCGTAAGTGATCACCGCAGTGGGCCACGCAAGGCCTTGGGCAAAGATGCTGCTCTTCTCAAACTTTCCGTCGCGATCAACATCCTCCAGAAGTCTGATTCGCCCCGCATTCGCATCTTGATGTTCGGAGTAGCCGATCATTTCCACGACATACAGCCGACCCATCGCATCAAAGCTCATGGCAATGGGGTCAGCCACCAAAGGCTCAGCTGCTGCCAGCTGAAGATCATAGCCTTCCTTTACCGTGAGCGTCTTGCGCGCTTCCTCGGCAGGTGTATGTGGGATGCGCGGCAGCTCCTTGGGATCCGGCTCCGGATCAGCAGCTAGAAGCGTTAATGCGGGGAATAGAAAGAGCAGATATGCTTTCATTGCTTGAGAGCGAGGGTAAACAGCCCTGTAGAACTTCCAAGTATTTTTGGTGAGAGTTAAAGCTCATTGATTTGGCATTTTCCGATTGCCATTGGCTGTTGTTGGCCGAAACTTATCCCATGCACACCACGCTTTCCCGCCGCCAGTTTCTCGGCTCAACCACCGCTGCACTCGCAACCGGTTCGTTGCTGCAAGATGCGGTGGCCGCGGACAAGGAGCCGATCATCGATATTCATCAACACACCCATTACCACGGGCGCACCGATGAACAGATGATCAAGCATCAGCGCGCCATGGGCATAACCACCACCATCCTGCTGCCTTCCGGAAAACCCGTGAAACGTCCCTCCACTCATGAAGGACGCAGTAACGGATTGGCAGCCAGAACCGGCGGCAATGATACCGTACAGGCAATCGCCAAGAAATATCCCAAGGAATATCTTTTTGGCGCCAATGAAGTTCCCGATCTACCGGGCATGCAGAAGGAGCTTGAGAAATATCTCAAGGCCGGGGCGGTGATTATTGCGGAACAAAAATTCAAGGTGGAATGTGATTCCAAATATGTATGGGCCGTAGCCGAGGTGGCACAGGAATTTGGCGTGCCGGTCCTGATGCAATTCCAGCATGGCTCATACAAACTCAACATCGACCCCTTACATCGTACGCTGGAGAAATTTCCGAAGGTTAACTTTATCGGCCACGCGCAGACGTGGTGGGGCAACATCGACAAGAAGCACGATCAAAAGGTGATGTACCCGCAGGGCAAGGTGACCCCCGGCGGCCTGACTGACCAG
>CAYUXV010000284.1:0-2937 GCA_964448875.1 uncultured Verrucomicrobiota bacterium | reverse complement strand
ACTTTTTTTATCTGCCACCATCGCCTGGAATTATCTCCCAAATGGAAGTGGAGAAAGTGCTCCAACATCCGGGGATGAAAGGGGTGAAGGCTTTTCCCGTGGTGCTGGGAGACAATTTTATGAACATGCCGCTAGTTGGGGCATTGCCGGAAATGTTCAATGTAATGGAGCAACAGCCGGGGGAGTTGCTTCGAATGGCTGAAGGTCGCATGTACAGTTCGGAACGACAGGAGGCGGTGGTGGGGGCTAAGGCGGCAAAGGAAGCAAAATTGAAGGTGGGAGACGTGTTCCAACCTTGTCATGGCAGGTCGTGGGATAAGGGCTCAATACATGGGGTTGAATATGTAGTTGTGGGCATTTTGAAGGAGTCGCGTACACCAGTCGATATCGTGATCTGGATTCCGTTGAAGGGGGCACAAAATATGCCAGGGCACAGTTCAGAAACCGTAAATTTTGTCAGTGCTGTTTATCTAAAGTTGGGGGCTGGCTTTAATCCTGTCAAAGCGCAGTCCGTGATTAGTCAGATCAACAGAAACCAGAATGCCAATATGATGGTGGTGATGCCAGTTCGTGTGGCCATACTGCAGGGGCTCAAAGACATGACGCGCCGAATGGGTTGGTTGGAAATCTGGGTGAAAGAGGCCGAGTCTACGGGAAGAACTGCTAGCGAAGGAGTGTCAGTTATTGGAAGTAATTGAAAAAAGCTAATTGGGTTTGTGGGTTATTTGTCATTAATAACGGGCATAAATATTATTTACTAATTTCCCCCACCTATTTTTGCCCAAATTGCTATTTGCTAAATAGATATAAATTCTGTTCGGGTAACGGTTGCCACAATTTGACGTCTATGTTACGAGGTGTGTAGAGGCTTTATGAATAGAAAGATTGCGTTCTCAAGAGGTTTCACGCTGGTGGAGATCATGATTGTAGTTGTCATCATCGGCATGTTAGCCGCGGTGGCCATTCCAAACCTGATGCAGGCACGGCGAAGCACAGCCAAGAAAACTTGTCAGTTGAATTTGGAGGCAATTGAGGGGGCTATGGAGCGCTGGCGGGGTGAAAATTTCAAAGGTGATGCAGATGTGCCAACGGAAGAAGAATTGGTGGTGTACCTCAAGGATGAACGCATGCCCAAGTGCCCCGGAGGCGGTGACTACGTTATAAGCGACGGTGACGATGGGTTTCCTGAATGTTCGGAACACGGGGTTCGTATTGTTGAAGAAGAGGATAAGAATGAGGGGGAGTAGCTCTAACTTGAATTGTGCCTCAGGCTTAGCAGTGAAAGTTTATTCGGATGCGTGACTGTAGGCAGTGTTGCCCGGGCTTTGTTTCGTTGGATTTTCTTTTGTCGGTTTTCGCCGCTTTTGTTTTTGTCTGTCTAGTTCTTCTTGAGGTGTTTCATATCCGAACGCATGACCGTGTAGTGTTTCAAGAGGATCGATGTGTGCGGAAAAATCTGCGCGCATTGCGAAAAGCTCAGGAGATGTTGCGGGTCGTGAATCCTCAAGCTGAAGCTGATGGCCTTAAAGAATTAATGAATCAAGTTATTCTCTTTGCTGAGAAGAATACAGGCAACGATGCAGTGGAAGGTTGCTGGGTAGAGGTGAATGAATTCGGTCAAGGAGAAGTGATACATCCGTTGATGGACGAAAATGGGAGGATTGCTTCTGACGGTAAAGTTGTCGTCCGGTTTAATGGTGGCGATGAGAGGGTGTTTGAGGAGGGTAATTTTACTTATCGGTTAGCGTGTCCTGCCAAGGGTGAATATCGTGTAGGGGTTGAAGGCGGTTCGCCCCGTTGTAATGTGCCTGGGCATATTCTGGGTTCGCGTTAATTTCTTTTTGAGGGAGGGCCTCCTGATGTCTAGTTTGACGTAGCCTCTAATGCTCCTATAGCATAAATTGGGGATTCACCATGAATAAATCAGGAGTGTCTGCATTAAAAAAAGAATTATGAAGAGGAGAAATTTCATCAAAGATGTTGGTGTGGGGACAGTTGCCATGCCTTTTGTTCTGAAAGGTGCTAAACCTGCAAAGATCAAGGTTGGGCAGATCGGTCTGGTGCATGCACATTCTCGTGGGAAATTGGGGGCGATTAGATCTTTGGGGGATGAGTATGATTTTATTGGTGTAGTCGAACCGGATGTTAATCGGCGAGCGGGTGTGAAGGGTGTCAAGTTTATCTCGGAGGAGGAATTATTAAACACGAGGGGACTTCAGGTAGTCGCAGTAGAAACTCATGTTCGCGATTTGGTTCCAACAGCATCCCGAGTGTTGGCAACTAGACGGCATATTCATTTGGATAAGCCAGCTGGACCATCAATGACGGATTTCAAGACTTTGGTTGCCGTTGCTAAACGGCAAAATTTGGCGATCCAAATGGGATATATGCTGAGATATAATCCGGCATTTCAGTTCATGTTCCGAGCCGCCCGTGAAGGTTGGTTTGGTGATATTATGGAGATAGATGCCATGATGGGCAAAATGGCGGGGGATGGAATGCGCACGGATTTGGCTGGTTTCTCCGGTGGTGGATTTTTTGAATTGGCCTGCCATATACTTGACTCAGCAGTGTTCATTCTGGGCAAACCCAAAAAGGTTTTTGGAATTAACCGACGTACCCGTTCAGAAGATGGTGACACGTTTGCCGATAATCAGTTAGGGGTGCTCGAGTACAAAAAAGCGACGGCGTGTATGCGTTGTAACCATAATGATCCATTCGGATTTCCGCGTCGTCGATTTAACATTGCAGGGACGAAGGGCGGCATGGAAATACAGCCCATGGAGTCGGGTAAATTTGTTCTGAATCTTGACCGGGCACGTAAAGGGTATAAAAAAGGGACTCAAGCTGTGCAGCTGAAAAGCGGGCGTAGTTATGTCGCCGAATTTGTTGATTTGGCTAAGGTAATTCGGGGTGAAAAGAAGCTCGAATGGTCTT
>CAYUXV010000283.1:0-16911 GCA_964448875.1 uncultured Verrucomicrobiota bacterium | reverse complement strand
CGGAAACAAAGATGGTCAATAATGGTCACACTTCCAAGCGGCTTCAAAAACCATCAAAAAATGGTAGGACGGGGGGGACTCGAACCCCCAACCAACGGCTTAAAAGGCCGCTGCTCTACCATTGAGCTACCGTCCTCCAATGGGGCGCGCATGTTGGCGCAGCGAGTTTTCACGCGCAAGCCATTTCAAGCGCGGTTACCTTGGGCGGTATTGTAACTTGGCGCGCGGCATGATCCTTTTGAGATCTTCAATGCGCTGTCTGTCGAGAGGATGGGTGCTGAGAAACAGCGGTTTTTGTCCCCCGCCCTTTTCAATTTTGTATTCAGAAAAACGTTCCCAAAATTTGATTGCTTCCTCTGGGTCGTACCCAGCGCGTGCCATGTACATGAGCCCTATCGCATCGGCCTCGGTTTCCTGCAGACGGCTATGAGGAAGTGTACGCCCAAAAGTCATGCCCAGTCCATAGGCTGCAAACACGAGTGCCCGCGTGCCTTCGTCCATTTCAGAAAGGCTGTTTATGAGGGTAATGGCAAAGAGCTGACCTCCGAGTTGTTCGCTCATTTGCTCCGCTCCATGTCGCGCCACCGCGTGAGCGACCTCGTGTGCAATTACTGTTGCCAATCCGGCCTCTGTCTTGGCAATTGGCAACATGCCGGTATAGATGCCCACCTTGCCTCCCGGCAAACAAAAGGCGTTGGGTTCACTGTTTTGAAACAAGACGAACTCCCATTCTGCACGCGGCAGATCGGCAACTGAGGCAATGTTTTTTCCGACGCGTTGCACCATTGCAGTAGCATTTTTGTCGGTACTGAGAGTAGCGCCGGAACGAACCTCGGCAAATGCCTGTCGGCCCATGCTCAGTTCCTGCCCCGGCGAAATAAGCATCAATTGTGTTCGGCCACTTTCGGGAACTACGGCACAGGCTGAAAATAATAAGGCCACACCCAAGACCAACAACCGTGATGTTCTCCCTGCTAACATGAATTCAATTAACCAGAAATAGTGCGTAATTTCAAGCCATTCACGCTTGGCTCAAGGAAGACCCAATGACATGCTTCGAGGAAGGAGATGGAGATCAACCTTGCATACGGCGAAGGGCGCTTGAGCATCACATGCCCGGAAGATCGAGTGACGGTTATCGAACCGACCGGCCTTCCCGGTTTACATGACGAAAAGGCCGCGGTGCTGGATGCACTCAATTCGCCCATCGGAGCTCAGCCATTGAAACAGGTGGCGAAGCCGGACATGCGTATCTGTATACTGTTTACAGATATTACCCGCGCAACTCCAAACGAACGTATCATTCCCTGGTTGCTGGAGCATTTGGATCATGTGCCTCGAGACAATATTACGCTCTTGAACCAAACCGGCACGCACAGACCAAACACAGAGTCTGAACTGCAGAAAATGCTGACACCGGAGGTGATGAATAATTATCGGGTGCTGAATCATTGCTGCGAAGAAAGTGATGACCTTGTGCAACTCGGTGAAACACGCGATGGAGCACCTGCGCTTTTGAACAAACACGCAGTGGAGGCTGATTTACGAATTGTAACAGGCTTCATTGAGCCGCATTTATTTGCCGGATTTAGCGGTGGGCCTAAGGGATTGATGCCGGGGGTGGCCGGATTGGAGACAGTGATGAGCAATCACGGAGCCACGAACATTGGTGATCCAAATGCGACCTTCGGCATAACTCACGGCAACCCAATTTGGGATGAGATCCTGGAGATTGCCCAGCGAACTGGCCCGAACTTTATCCTGAATGTCACCCTCAATGAAAAACGGGATATCACAAATGTTTTTGCCGGAGACCTTGTTAAAGCACACACGGCCGGTTGCGAGTATGTGAAAAAATCGGCCATGCAACCTTTTGCTAAGCCATTTGATATCGTCGTAACTACCAATAGTGGCTACCCGCTAGATATGAACTTGTACCAGGGTGTCAAGGGCATGAGCGCGGGCTCTCGGGTAGTAAAGGAAGGCGGAACATTGATCCTTGCCTGTGAATGTCGTGAAGGCGTGCCGACAAACAGCCCGATGGATGTGCTGTTGCGTGAGGCCGACAGTCCGGAAGAAATTTTGACGATGTTGGCCACGCCAGGCTTTGTGCGTCCAGAACAGTGGCAGGCACAAATTCAATCTCTGGTGCAAAGACGTGCTGAAGTACTGGTATACAGTTCTCTAGATGCAGACACCGTGAAAGCTGCCCACCTTTCTCCAAGTGCCGATATTTCTACCACTCTCACAGAGAGAATGGGGCCGGAAACAACAGTCGCTGTGTTGCCTCAGGGTCCGCTCACAATCCCTTATTTGAATGGACGTTGTGAATAACCTTGGCTTCACCGACAACGACCATTGAAGTAGAAATAATCAAGCCGGCTGGCTTATTTTAAGGAGGTTCAAACATGATAAAGTCGTTTTACATCCGTATTCCGTATTCTTTAGCAGTGTTTTTTATCACGGCCATGATGCTTCCAAATGCATATGGCCAAGCGCGGTTTCCGCGGCCCAGCAAGAAACCCAAGGGACCGTTGCGCCCCAATATTATTATGATTGTGGCTGATGATCTTGGCTATGGCGATTTGGGATCCTACGGCCAAAAATTAATCAAAACACCAAACCTAGATCGACTGGCAGCTGAAGGATTGCGTTTCACCGATGCTTATGCCGGCTCACCGATCGGATGTGCATCAAGAGCTGCATTAATGACCGGCTACCACACGGGACATAGCTACATTCGCGGGAACAAAGATATTTCATTGCGTGCCAAGGACATCACCTTACCCATGATGCTCCGAAAAAGTGGCTACAAGACACTCGCAATCGGCAAGTGGGGGCTTGGTTATGAGAACATGGCGGGAGAGCCATATCGGAAAGGGTTTGAGCACTGGGTCGGCTTCCTTGATCAGGTACATGCAGATAATTATTTCCCGCAATTTCTTTGGCGCTTTGAGCCTGGAATTAAGGGCGTCAATGCATGGAATGGACCAGTAAAGATACATCGCAACCGTGATGGCAGACGGTTGGAGTATTCACAGGACCTTTTCACGAGAGCTACCATCAATGCCATTCGGATACACAGACCGGCTTTCGACAATAAATACCGCCCCTTTTTCATCTATCTTTCGTACACGACTCCACATGCCAACGCTGATCTATACCGCAAGACCGGAAACGGAATGGAAATCCCGGACAATCGCCCCTATGACCGATTCCGTTGGCCAATGCCAGAAAAAAACAAAGCAGCCATGATATCAAAATTGGATACAGACGTTGGTAAAATCATGGCAAAACTTCATGAGTTTAAGATGGAGAACGACACGATTTTGATTTTTACCAGCGATAATGGACCTCATGCCGAGGGAGGAAATGACCCCGCATTTTTTCGCAGTTCAGGTCCGTTTCGTGGTATCAAGCGGAGCATGTATGAAGGTGGTTTGCGCGTGCCTTTGATCGTTCGTTGGACAGGCAAAACAAAACCAGGCACATCATCAGATTTGCAGGTTGCTCATTGGGATTTCATGCCAACACTTTGCCAAGTAGCACGCGTAGCCCCTCCGCGTGATGGTGATGGGGTTTCTTTCCTCCCAACCCTTCAAGGCCTACCTCAAGCTCAGAAGCATGAATTTCTTTACTGGGAATTCCACGAGAACGGCTCAAAGCAGGCGGCTAGAATGGGTAAATGGAAAGCCATGCGCCCGGCTCCCGGAAAAGCTCTAGAGCTATACGATCTATCCAAGGATGTCGGCGAACAAAAGAATGTGGCAGCAGCAAACCCAACAGTGATTATTAAGCTGGAAAACCTCCTGCGTACAGCTAGGACAAAATCTCTGCACTGGCCCATCGTAATGCCAAAAAAGGAAAAAGCTCAACGTTGAGGCCAAACAATTAATCTAACAAAACGCTTCGAGCTTTTGGCTATGGAGCGTTTTTTTTTGCCTTGAGCTGCTTCAAATCCTCTGTTGCGGGAGGATACCCTAACGCAACGCATCGAAACCCAGAGTGTGAAAGGCCAGAGTCTGGGGTGGTCTTCATGCGATGGGCAGGCCTAAACGCACCACAATATAGGTCGGTGCATAAGAAAGAGCCCCCACGCTGAATCCTTTTCCATGTACCAGGTTCATTAGGGTCAAAACTACTATCTGGACCAGGAGGGTTTTTCTCTGGAGAATTTTTATAATAATCCGGCATATACCAGTCCTGGCACCATTCCCAGACATTACCCGCCATATCATAAAGCCCGTAACCGTTGGGAGAAAACTGCCCTGCTGGAGCAGTGTACCTGTATTTATCTTCCAAGGTATTTTGAGTTGGAAATCTCCCATGCCAAATGTTCGCCATTGGCTTGCCAGCAGGTTTCTGCTTATCGCCCCAGATAAACTCTTTACCTTTCAGTCCACCTCGTGCCGCATACTCCCACTGAGCCTCAGTGGGTAGCTTTTTCTTCGCCCATTTCGTATACGCTACGGCATCATGCCAGCAAATGTGAACCACAGGGTGATTTTCCTTCCCCACTATAGTAGATTTTGGCCCATGCGGGTGACGCCAGTTTGCACCTGCCACATAACGCCACCAAACGTAAAAAGTTCTTGGGCTCCGCAGTTTCTCAAGCGGAATTAATTGAGCCGGTGGCGTAAAAACAATTGAGCCGGCTTTAATATTCGCAGGATCAATTCTCGCAAACTCCTCTTTGGTTAAGCCAAGGTTCTGAGCCGTTGGAAGTCTTTCTGCAAAGGTGACATATTTTGTGGCCTTAACAAACTCGTCAAATTTTTTGTTGGTCACTTCAAACTTGTCCATCCAGAAACCGTCAAGTGTCACCTTATGAACTGGGCGTTGATCTTCTTCTGAGATATTCGTACCCATCATAAATACACCTGCAGGAACCCAGACCATGCCACTGATAGAAAATGGTCTTTTCGAAGGAGCAGCAGCAAACACACAACCCGCCAAGATCATGGCCAGGGCAACAAACAATCGACTTTTATTTTTCTGCATATAGGGATTTGAGTCACTTTACCTGACCGCGTGCCACCAGCCAAGTTATTGTTTCTTGCTATGTTCGCCACCTCTTGTTTTTAACCTATATTCATTAAACTTACGTTTTACAACGATGTTCGCTCCAATCACCCAAACTAATAATACAATTAATCCTGCCGTAAAGAACTCCTGTTCATATTTCGGCCAAGCCATACCAGCCATCCAAATGCACGTAATGGCCCCCCCCAGCCCCAAGAACGCCAACATATATAGAGGCCAAATATATCTACGCACTTCATCTTTAATTGGCTCTTCTTCTTCTGGCATCGGCAAGTGAACTAATTGAAGCTATTTATAATAGCAAAACAAATCGCCTGCACTGTCTGCCTGTGACAATATATCTCTCATGACGACCCCACCACCAGAACTGCGTCCGGGAACGCTTTATCTTGTGGCAACACCTATTGGCAACCTTGAGGATATTACGCTACGTGCATTGAGAATACTGCGCGAATGCAGTGTAATTGCTGCAGAGGACACGCGTCGTGCAGGACGATTACTAAGGCATTTCGATATCAAAAAACCACTGGTAAGCTATCATAAGTTTAATGAGGCACAGCGTTCCAACCAACTGCTGAAAAAATTGGATAATGGTGATATAATTGCACTTATTAGTGACGCTGGCACTCCCGGCATTAGCGACCCCGGGCAACGATTAACAATGGAGGCGCGCGCGGCAGGGCACAAAGTTGAATCAGCCCCAGGTCCATGCGCTTTAATAACTGCTTTATCCACAAGCGGAATGCCCACTGATCAATTTCATTTTATCGGGTTTCCACCGAGAAAGTCCGGCGCGCGGCGAAGGATGCTCGAATCTGTTGCCTCGATACCCGGCACACTGGTGTTTTATGAATCACCCCATAGAATTGCGAAGTTCCTTGCTGAAATCGCCGCTCTATGGCCTGAGTGTCCCACTTTTATTGGCAGAGAGTTGACCAAAAAATTTGAAGAACAACTAACTGGAAAAATTTCTGAAATCGCGGTCAAATTCGAGAAAAAAAAGCCTAAAGGTGAATTCGTTGTGCTATTGGGAGAACCTCGCATAGAAGATGTTCCTGCCACATCATAGAAAAAGAATTCAGCCTTGCCTCTTAACTATGTAACCGCTGTAATTCGCCGCTGTTTATATGAAGACGAAACTATACGTCGGAAACATCCCGTACAACGCCACCAGTGAAGAACTTTACGAACATTTTTCAACAGCGGGCAGAATATCGAGGGTCGATAGACTGACCGAACGACAAAAAGGACGCAATCGAGGTTTTGCTTTTATTGACATGCAATCAAACAATGATGCCGTCAGTGCGGTGGAGCAACTAGGTGGAAAAGAATTTCAAGGGCGCAACCTGAGAATAGTTATCGCTCGTCCTTACGACGACTAATCAAACAAATTTCCCCGGATTCAAAATTCCAGCCGGATCCAGCGCCGACTTCACCGCCCGATGAGCGTGACGTACTGCAGGTGAAGTGGCAAGCGGCCACCATGGTTTTTTTGCAACACCTATCCCATGTTCTCCGGTAATTGAGCCTCCAAGTTCAAGCACCCCTTTAAATAAGTCATCCAGCGCCGCATTACAGTGCTTCATAAATCCATTGCGTGATTCATCCAACATTAGGTTCACATGAATATTTCCATCACCTGCGTGCCCAAAGCACGCAATAGGCATACCATGTTTCTTTTTGAGCCGAGCGGTCAGGTTAAAAAGTTCCTCTACCCTGCCTCTGGGAACTACAACATCCTGATTGATCTTGGTAAGACCGGTGTCACGAAGCGAATATGAAAATTCACGTCGTATTTTCCAAATACGCTCGCAGGCTCTTTTACCATAGGCCAATTGCAGAAAAATTGGCTTATGCTCCCGGATAATTCTCTCCAATAATCTTAATTCGGCGCGCACCGCAGTTGCCTGTCCGTCAAGTTCAACAATCAAGTGTGCACGGCAACCATCAAACATATTACTGCCGGTACGGTTTCGTACTGCTAACAATGTAAACTGATCAGCCAATTCTACAGCACATGGGAGGAATCCATTCCCAAATATGGCTTGCACGGCACGAACTGCTTTTTTCATAGTCGAAAAACCAACTGAGAAATTAGCGCGATATGGCGGCATTGGGAGAAGTTTAAGCGTTGCTTCTGTAATGACCGCTAAAAGCCCTTCGGAACCTACCATAAACCGCGTAAAATCGAAACCGGTTTTGTTCTTATGTGTTCTACCACCAAAACGAGCCACACGGCCATCCGCTAACACAGCCTCTAGGCCAAGAATATAATCACAAGTCACACCATATTTAACACTCCTTGGCCCTCCGGCATTGGTAGCAATATTGCCTCCGATACTGCAATCGGAACGGCTGGCTGGATCTGGCGGATAATAGAGACCGAATTTCTCGACACGTTCCTGCAAATCAGCCGTTACAACTCCAGGCTGAACAACTGCAACAAAGTCTTCAGCATTAATATCACAAATTCGATTCATTCGGGCTAAAGAAAGTGAAATGCCCTTGTTAAGGGGAACACAGCCACCTACATATCCAAAGCCCGCACCACGGGCAGTAACAGGAATTTTGTTTTTCGAAGCAAATCTCAATATTTCAGAGACAGCCTTCACTGTTTTGGGGAAGGCCACTGCATCTGGTAATTCTGAAGCAAACCACTTATCTCCCGTGTGTGCTTTTCGTATTTCTTTATCCAGTTTCAGCACGCCTTTAGGTAGACGTCGCTGCAATCTGCCGAGTTTGGCGAAGTTATCAGCCATTTTCAGAAATCAGCAGACGAGCAGCTTCAGCTTGGGATGCTGGAACTTCCACAAGTATATCTCCAGAACTAAAGGGTGTATTAAAAGCACTGAATTCGTGGTTCACAATTGCCAAAAAACCTGCCGCAAGGAGTCTAGAACAGACCAAATGCGCCTCGACAGAATCTCCCGTTCTTAAAACGGCCACCGGTTCCATCACCCGTTTCTTCTACTTGGGTTTACCCACACTACCTCTCGTTAATCTATTGGTAATAGGCTTGCGTTCCCCGCGCCACCAGAGAATGCCATGTTTATTAATATTGGTGGCAACCACATTGATATTTGAAGCCACTGTTCGGTAGTCCGCTGCCACTGCCTCGAATTGTTTTATGGTGTCCTTAAACCCTGCCACCATTTCAATAAAGTCCTTACCCATTTTCTCATTTTTTAAAACACCACCCGCAATGCCTTTCCCGGAGTCAACCACTGTCAAAACGTTGTCAATCTTAGACATAGCTGATTTAAGATCTTCACTCACATCACGAATATTTTTAAATGTATCATCAAGGTTTTTTTGGTTTGCTAGAATCGTTTTCTTAAGCCCTTCTGAAATTTCATCTAAATTTTTTGACACCTGTTTCGCATTGACCAACATTTCCCCAACAACCGGATCATTTTCTGCCATCATCTTTTCAAGCCGATTAGCAGTGTCATTTAATGTGCCAGACAGTTTTTTGATGTTTGCAAACGTATTGGTAACATCGGATTGAGTGTTGGCAACCATTCTTTGCAAATCGCCTACCGCCATATTAACTGCTACAGTCGTATCCTTGACGTTTGTAACGATGGCACCAAAAGCCAAACTATTTGTAGATACGAAACCGCTAATATTCCGTGTAGTGTTTTTTACCTCTTCAGCAATGATTTCAATATTCCCCGAAGCCTTACTTAGTTTCTCGGTAATTCCTCCAACATCCCCAGTCCATTTTTGTATGTCATCAATAGTTTTGTTGATTTTGGCAAAATCTGTTTTATCCACAAAAGTGTGCAACTTGGAAACGGTTTGCTCAAGTTTTGCGCCAACGCCTTCAGCACTCTCTATTTCCTTCCGAGTAACGGTCGATAATAGCAGCAGGTCCTCAGCGGTCCTCCCAATCTTGACCATTGTGGTATTTGCCTCAATCGCAAAACCTTCTATAGTCTCAGCAGCTTTTGAAAATTTTTCAGCGGCTTCGAATAATTCGAACGGCTTAATCCCCTGAATTTGACTTCCTGATTTCAATGGATCTCCGCGTTTATCAGTTTCGTTTGCAGTTACTGCTACGAATTGATCTCCCATAAAACCCACGGTGTTAATATTAAAGTGGTCGTTCTTATACAGTTTATTTTCCTCAAAAATATGAAGAACAATCACAGCATTCTTACCGTTTGGAGAAAGCTCGATGGAGTCGACATAACCAATTTGTACTCCAGCCATTACCACCCTAGCCTTAGGCACTAGCGTACCTGCATTATCAATCTCCATTTTTACCGTGTAGGTGTTCTTGAATCCCATTTTAGTTTCGCTGAATGAAATCGAAAGCCAAACTGCAAGCACCAAACAGGCGAACATAAATAGGCCTACTTTTAGCTCCAAACGTCCGGCACTCATGCGAATCCAACCTCCTTCAAATTTGCCTCTCCATTGATAAAACGGCTTACAACCGAGTCAGAAGACGTAAATACTTTTTCTGCTGAATCGTCGAGATAAATCCGTCCACCATGAACATAAAGTATCCGGTCTCCCAATCGACGCGCGGTGCGCATATCATGGGTGACAACAATGGTGGTAGCATTGTATCGCTCATTCACACGCATCATAAGTTGATCGATGACGTCAGATGACATTGGGTCAAGACCGGTGGTGGGCTCATCATAAAGCATTATCTCCGGATGGTGCACAATAGCTCGCGCCAGACCTACTCTCTTTTGCATCCCACCTGAAAGTTCAGAAGGCATTTTGCTCTCAACGCCGGGTAACTCGACAAGTCTAAGCACTTCAGCTATACGTTCGGCTAATTCATCTCTGGTAATTGAAGTATTTCCCCGTAAGGCAAAAGCTATATTCTCAGCGACCGTCAGTGAGTCAAAGAGTGCTGCCGCCTGAAAAAGCATCCCGAAACGGCTTCGCACTGGCAACAACGCCCGCTCACTCATAATCGCAAGGTTCTGGCCATCAATCAACACTTCCCCCTCGTCAGGGCTCAGCAGACCAACAATATGCTTCAAGAGTACACTTTTGCCCGCTCCACTGCGTCCAATAATGGCAACAGACTCCCCTGCCTTGATTGAAAAACTAACCTTGTCCAGCACAAGCTGATCACCAAAGCGCTTCACCATATCGCGGACTTCAATCATCACCACCACCCAATTGACTGAAAGAAACTTCTAAGCACCAAAGTGATAAACAAGTTTGAAATAAGAATAATAACACAGGCTTGAACAACTGCCTCATTAGTCGCTTTTCCGACACCTTCCGCTCCACCGCCACAGGTGAGCCCCTTGTAGCAACCAACCATAGCAATAATACCTCCAAAAATAACCGACTTGATAACACCCAGAATCAGATCTACTGGCTCCGTATAAAACACCATGTGCTTCCATGCATACGCTCCGTCCATCCCGAGTAAATTAACACCCATGTAATAAGCAGAAAAAATGCTAACGGCTACTGCGAGGACAGTAAGCATCGGCATAACCACCATAGCAGCAATGACTCGCGGAACAACGAGATAGTCAACCGGATGTGTAGCCATTGTACGCAACGCGTCAATTTGCTCAGTAACTCTCATTGTACCTAGTTGAGCAGTGATAGCCGCTCCAACTCGCCCGGCAACCATCAACCCAGCAAGTACAGGTCCGAGTTCGCTGGTCATCGCAACACTCACAACCCCAAGGCTACTTGCTCCCATCTTAATCTTTTGAAATTGATAAAAAGTCTGAACACACAAAACCATACCAGCAAAGGCACCCGTAATCAGAACAACCGACTGTGATTTTACCCCGATAAAGTGCATTTGCTTAAACACTTCACGCACACGGGGACGAACGGTAAAAAAAGAACGAAGGGACTCTCCCACAAGCATCGTCAAGCATCCCAGTTCGATAATGAATCGTGACAGGATCCCCGAGGTATGGTTCATCTGTGAAATACTCTTATCCGCTCCAGCAATAAAACGAACATTGCGCCATTTGCGCTATTGGTTTGATGGGGCAACTTCAGTCCCGGTAGACCCCGCTGACTCTTTTTGCTTGAAGGTCAGCCCTTTTTTGCCAGCAGAGACTTGTATCGGTTCTCCGTCACGCACTGTGCCTCTCAGAATCTCTTCAGCTAAAGGATCCTCAAGATGGTGTTCTACTGCTCGACGCATGGGACGTGCACCGTATTCGGGGTCAAAACCTTTCTCCAAAAGAAATTCGCGAGCTCTTTTATCAAGTTTGAGCACGATATTCTTATTCTTAAGCCGATTAAGTATCTTCTCCATTTCGAGATCAAGAATCTCCATGAGGTCTGGACGCGAAAGCGAACGAAACACGATAACATCATCAAGCCGATTCAAAAATTCTGGCCGAAAGACACGCTTGGCTTCATCCATAATTTGACCCCGCATTTTTTCGTAATCGATTTCATCTGGAGAGGTGGTAAATCCTATTGTGGCGCCGGGCTTGGCCTTATCAGCTCCAAGATTCGAGGTCAGCAGGACGATTGTATTTCGAAAATCTACTGTGCGCCCTTGGCTGTCGGTCAACTTGCCTTCCTCCATGATCTGCAACAGCATATTCATCACATCCGGGTGAGCCTTCTCGATCTCATCGAATAATACGACAGAATACGGCTTGCGACGCACTTGCTCTGTCAGTTGCCCTCCTTCCTCAAAACCTACATATCCCGGAGGTGAACCAACTAACCGTGAGCTAGCAAACTTTTCCATATACTCGCTCATATCGATTTGTATAAGTGCCTTCGGGTCCCCAAACATCTCTGCAGCTATTGTTTTAGCCAAAAGAGTCTTGCCTACTCCCGTAGGCCCTAACAGGGCAAAAGTCCCAATAGGACGGTCTGGATCCTTAAGGTCAGCCCGACTTCGACGTAGTGCCTTACACAGTGCACTAACAGCTTCCCCTTGCCCAATGATGGTGTGTGACAATTGTTCCTCCATCTCAAGCAACTTCTTGATTTCGTCCTTCTCCATCCGCTTGAGCGGGATGCCCGTCCATTTTGCGACAACATGCATCATATCCTCCCCGTCGATTTCCACCTTCTGGTCCTCGTTAGAAGCCTTCCAGTCAGCCATCATCACTTCCAGGCGCTCCTTGGCCTGTTTTTCCGAGTCACGCATTGAAGCAGCACCTTCAAAATCTTGTTCCTTAATAGCTGTTTCTTTCTTCTCCTTTATCTCCTCAATTTCCTCCTCAAGGCCCTTTACCTCGGGTGGGCGTGTCATAGCTTTAATCCGTGCTCGACTACCTGCCTCATCCATCACATCGATTGCTTTATCGGGAAGGAAGCGGGTAGTAATATAGCGATCGGAAAGTTCTACAGCCGTCTCAAGTGCTTCATCAGTAAATTTAGCCTTATGATGTTCTTCATATTTCAAGCGCAGCCCCTTCAAGATTTCAACTGCCTCCTCATTCGTAGGCGCCTCAACCTTGACGGTTTGAAAACGACGTTCTAAAGCGGCATCTTTTTCAATATACTTGCGATATTCGTTGAGTGTTGTAGCACCAACACACTGCATCTCGCCACGACTTAATGCAGGCTTAATAATATTGCTAGCATCCATTGTGCCCTCAGCAGAACCAGCGCCAACAATGGTGTGCAACTCGTCAATGAAAAGAATTATGTTTTTTGCACGACGAATTTCATCCATTACCGCCTTGATACGCTCCTCGAACTGGCCACGGTATTTTGTACCCGCCACCATCAATGCCAAATCAAGTGTTACAACCTTACGTTCGCGTAAAATTTCAGGCACGTTTCCCTTGGCGATTTCCTGTGCCAACCCCTCGACTATTGCGGTCTTACCAACACCTGCCTCGCCAAGTAATACAGGATTGTTTTTGGTGCGACGACAAAGCACTTGTATCACGCGCTCTATTTCGTCCACACGACCGATAACAGGATCCTTCTCTCCTTTGTTGGCTACCTCCGTAAGGTCTCGACCAAAAGCGCGAAGAGCTGGGGTTTTTGAACCTTTTTTCCCTTTAGCAGGCGCACCCTCATCATCCTCCTCAAGTTCGTCATCACCACCAACAAAGTTCGGATCCAGTTCCTTCAAAATTTCCTGACGGGTTTGCTCTATATCCACATCAAGATTCTTCAATACACGAGCAGCCACCCCTTCACCTTCACGAAGTAAACCAAGAAGAATATGCTCGGTACCCACGTAAGTATGAGCCAAGGCTTTGGCTTCCTTAGAGGCTAGATTCAGCACTTTTTTAACACGCGGGGTATAAGGAATATTACCAACCTGTTTCTGATCAGGACCAGTGCCAACTTGCTTTTCCACCTCTAAGCGTACAGTTTCAAGATCCAAGCCCATTTTTTGTAGTACATTTACCGCAACACCTTGTCCAAGCTTTATCAGGCCCAGCAACAGATGTTCGGTCCCCACAAAGTTATGATTAAACCGATCGGCCTCTTTACGCGCCAACGCAAGCACCTGCTGTGCTCTTGGCGTGAAGTTGCTCATCCCCTCGTCGCTCATTGTTCAGTTAATCTGCTATTAAAATGCTACTTTGTCCAGCATGACCCATACCAAGTTATGCTCATATAAGGAAAAATATTAGTTGCAGAGGCGAGATATCCGAAAAACATCAGCTAATCCGAGTGTTTGATTCCATCCACTCCATTCAACCGCGAGCGCAATAAGTCAGCACGGTGGACGTCCCGCTCCTCTCCGGAAAGTTTTTCCCCCACAAATTTCTGCAAATGTGCCGGCTGTGACAGCAGAAATAATTCATCGATGACGGCCACTTCCAGTCCAGGCAAAACCCCCATGCATGCACCCAACCGCATCAATGACAACTGATTCATTGCCTCCTTGCTACTAACGATATAGGCATTTGAGAGCAAGCCGTAGGCACGCCCTATGTTATTAAACAACTCATTGGGCTTGTTTTTCCGTATCGTCTCTCTTGCATTTTCCTCGTTCTCAAGAATCTGCATCAACACCTTGCTAATACGCTCAACAATCTCACCCTCGGATTCTCCAAGAGTCATCTGATTTGACACCTGAAAAATATGCCCCAACGCTTCCGTGCCTTCGCCATACAGTCCACGCACCGCGAGCCCAAGCTTCGTCACAGCTTGTATTATTTGGTTTACTTGCTCCTGCAACACCAACCCCGGTAAATGCAACATAGCACTTACACGAATTCCAGTTCCGAGATTCGTTGGGCAAGCCGTCAGATACCCCAGCTTTTCGTCGAAAGCGAAATTTAATTTTTTTTCCAGACTAGTATCTATACGATCAATTTTCTGCCATGCCTGCTTAAGCTGGAACCCCGGCAAGAGTGCCTGCATCCTCAAATGATCTTCCTCGTTAATCATTACGCAGGCAGATTCATCCTTGTTCAACACCAACCCACTTCCCGTACTTTTTGCAGCATGCTCACGGCTGATATGATGCCTTTCCACCAGAATTTGTTTTTCCTGCGCCTTTAGATTTGCCATCGACTCATCGTAACCACCTCGCATAGCAGTAAGCCCACCAACCACTGGATGAATGATTTCGAAAACCTCAACTCGATCGGCTTTTTTTGACCGACCAGGAAACGCTCTGCCACATATGTTTCGAGCCAATCGCACGCGACTGGACATTACGACGTGATCACTCGGCCCGCTGCGAGCTGCCATTTCTTCCGAGCCACTTAGAAATTCATGCAGATTCATCGTCACTTCGCTGAGCCACCTACTGATTCCTTTTCCATTTCCTTCAATTCATCTCGCAACTGTGCCGCCGTCTCATAGTTTTCCTCTTTGATCGCTGTAGCCAAGCGCTCTTGTAGCTTCTCTCGTTGTATCGTCACCACCCGAGCTTGCCGTAACGCTTTCGGGAATTTACCAACGTGTTCCGTCCCTTTGTGCATTTGTTTGATCATGCTTTCCAAAGGTTCAGCAAAGGTTGCGTAACAATCAGGACAACCGAGCCTACCACTCTTTTTGAAATCCGAATGCGAAAAGCCACAGGTATCGCAGACCAAGTTCCCGCCACTTGCCGCAACATCGAGTTCCTTCGAAGCCCCCAGCCCCAACAACATATCAGCCAGCCCGAATGATTCCGAGTCAGTCACACCCTTCTCTTCAGCACACTTCTCACAGAGGTCTACCTTTTTCATTTGACCGTCAACTATTTCGGTCAAATGCACCGTCGCTTCGCTCTCACAATCTGGTTCGCAACACTTCATTTATCCTCCCCGCTCTCTATATCGCCTCGCCCGACACTTGCGTCAAGGCGCGATAATTCGCAATAAGCTTTCGCGTAACTTTGCCTGGCCGACCATTTCCAATAACCCGACCATCAATCTTCACTACCGGCACAATCTCTGCTGCTGTACCTGTAATAAAACACTCAATCGCATTGTACAAATCATAACGCGCCAGATTCGGCTCATTCACCACATACCCTTCCTCACGAGCCAAATCTATTACTACGCCACGCGTAATTCCTCTCAGTGCCCCTGCTGAAGTTGGCGGGGTCAGGACAAGTTCATCACTTACAACAAAAACATTATCTCCAGTACACTCCGCAACGTTACCTTCTGGATTCAGCATAATTGCCTCCTCACACCCCCCAATCTTTGCCTCAATTTTAGCCAAGATATTATTCAGGTAATTCAGGGATTTAATTGCCGGATTTAGTGCATTGGCAAAATTACGGGTCGTTGGCACCGTGATTAAGGCCATCCCTTTATCATAAAGCTCCTTTGGATAAAGTTGAATTTTGCCGGCAATGACGATTACAGAGCCTTTCTTGCATCGATCTGGATCCAGCCCCAGCGTGCCTACCCCACGTGTGACAACCAGCCTGATATACCCATCACGAATTTTATTACGGCGACAGGTTTCCAAAACCGCACCGCAAATTGCCGTATGCGACATTGGAATCTTCAGCAAAATCGCCTTCGCAGAATAGAACAACCGATCAACATGTTCCTTCAGTTTAAAGACGCGCCCATTGTAAACACGCACGCCTTCAAACACTCCATCGCCATACAGCAAACCGTGATCAAACACGGATATCTTCGCATTCTTTTCGTCAAAAAATTTGCCGTCGATGTAAACTTTCATTTATGAAAACGCGAAGCCAACCATAAGCCGAACGCGTAAGCAACCCATCAATCCACTATAAGGCCATCCTCAAGTTTCAAAACCCGCTCCGAATACCCCGCAACCTTTTCGTCATGCGTTGCGATAAGCAATGTTGCGCCATCCTCTTTGTGTAAATCTGCCAACAAAGATATTATTTCTTCGCCAGTTGCAGAATCCAGATTACCCGTAGGTTCATCAGCAAGAATCACGCGTGGCTGATTCATCAACGCACGCGCAATCGCTACACGCTGCTGTTCCCCCCCCGATAACTGGTTGGGTCTGTGGTCTATACGTTCCGCCAGTCCCACACGTGCAAGTAATTGCTTTGCACGCTCCTCAGCTTCTATCGCCGGTTTGCGGGCCATTCGCGCGGGCACAATCACATTTTCCAGCGCGTCTAATTCCGGCAGTAGATGATACGCCTGGAACACGAATCCAATCTCCTGATTTCGAAAACGTGTAACAGCCGGGCGCGACATCTCAGAAAGATCACTATTCCCACACTGAATAGATCCTTCATCTACCACATCCAGCCCCCCGAGCAGATGCAGCAACGTGGTCTTTCCAGAACCTGACGCCCCACATAACGCGACGAATTCCCCTGATTCAACCGACAAGTCGACACCGTTCAACACTTTTACTGGTTTGCTCCCGAGGTGGAATGTCTTCTTCACTCCACTCACCGTCAGCAATGTACCTGTACCCGGCATACTCATGTCGCAAAGCCTCTGCCGGTTGTAATCGCGAGGCATGCCAAGCCGGAATTAACCCCGCCAC
>CAYUXV010000282.1:0-3471 GCA_964448875.1 uncultured Verrucomicrobiota bacterium | reverse complement strand
TCGAGTTGTGATGGGAAAGGAGGAACGGTGCCTTCCAGTTGAATCGCAGCTTCTTGCCGTGTGGTGCAGGTGTCTTTAGCGTGGCGCGCGCGCCAGTGGCGACATTAACTCGCCAGAAACGCCCGTACTGCATCTCTGCATAAACAACATCCGGATCGTTCGGATCTGCGCGACAAATGAACCCATCGCCGCCCCCAATGCGCAGCCAGTCACTGTTAAGTGGCCCCAAGCTACCACGCTTGCGACTTGGACCGCCCCAACTTCCGTTGTCCTGCAGACCACCATAGACCCGGTACGGCAGGCGTGTGTCCACGCCCACGTCATAAAACTGGCCAATGGCCATGATGTTGTGAAAATTCCATGTCCGCCCTCGATCGCGGCTGATGTATAGCCCTCCATCGCAGCCAAGGCGCAGATGACGTCCGTCGCGCGGATCAATCCACAGCGCGTGATGATCCGGATGCACACGACTCCCCCCGTTTTTAAAAGTCTTACCCCCATCGGTGGAAACGTGAAACTGGATGCCCATTACGTAAACGTTGTTCGCGTCGCCCGGATCCACTCGAATCTGACTGTAATAAAACGGCCGGGGATTGAGGCTGTTCACGCGCTTCCAAGTCGCGCCGCCATCATCACTGCGGAAAACGCCGCCGGTTTCAAAACCATTCTCCCCCTGTTCCTTCTGGGCATTAGCGCGCTGGCCGCCGAGATAGGCAGTGTATGGCCGTCCTGCGCTGCCGCCGCGACGCCCAAATGTCAACTCAAGCTCCTTCTCCTCTTCACCACGTTTCACCTTCACTTTCACCTTGTCATTCGGCTTATGCGCGCGAATGGAAACAATCAGGTTATTATAGCTTTCTATCTTTTTTCCATCTAACTGCACTACAATATCGCCCTTTTTGATGCCCGCCTTTTCCGACGGACCTTTTTCCGTCACGTTTTGAATTACAGCTTCCTGAACCTTATTGCCGCCGCTAATACCCATAAAAGCAACAGCGGGCCCCACGCCGTTCTTGTCCGTCTCTATAATGCTATAAACGACATCTGGATTCTTCTTGAACCACGACACCCCAATGCGCCCCATCGGCCGTGTCGGAAGTCCTTTTGTCATCTTTTCGAACGACTTGCCGCCATCGGTTGTCTTGTATAGCCCGCTTCCGGGTCCCCAGCGCTTAGCCGGATCGCCTCCATCGAATTCATCACGCTGCCGTTCGTACATCGCTACCAACAACGTGTCAGATTGCGTCGGATGCATTTGCACCTCCACACAACCGGTTTTTTCATCAACGTATAAGATCTTTCCCCAAGTCTTTCCGCCATCGACTGTCTTAAACAACCCACGCTCCTCGTTTGTTCCCCACAAGCGGCCCACAGCCCCCACATAAACAATATTTGGATTTTGCGGATGAATCGCAATTCGTCCAATGGAGAACGACTTCTTCAAGCCCATGTTCTTCCAAGTCTTTCCAGCATCGGTACTCTTGTATACTCCATCACCCCAGCTTACAGAGTTACGCCCATTATGTTCTCCGGTGCCCACCCAAACCACGTTTGGATTGGATTTTGAAATCTCTACATCCCCAATTGAAACAGTTGCTTCCCGATCGAACGCTGGCACAAAAGTCGTACCCGCATTCTCCGTCTTGAACAATCCTCCAGAGGCGGTTGCCACGTAAAAGATGATAGGATCACTTTCCACAACTTCCAGGTCCACAATCCTCCCCCCCATGGAAGCGGGTCCGATCGATCGCCATGACAAGACCTTCGCCCAATCTTCCGAAAACTGGAACTCGCCCCTTATTTCCTGCCTCACTAAGACACCATGGAGTGCAACAACTAAAAACATGAAAATAACTTTTCTCATTGTTTAAAAATGCATTCTACCGAGTTCCCCAATTCAGGCAAGACGCCACTTTTAATGTTTAATATTTTACTTTGATTGTTGATAAGTTTTCCTGATTTTGATTGAAACATTTCACGCAGGAGTTAAAAGCAAAAAGGTGTTTTACGAAAAGTATTTAGGTTTTTTTAACCGCCTGACGGGTCACTGTCGTACTTGCTGTGCATGCGATCTACCCTGAAAAGGGCACGGACGGGACTTACCTGCCAGAAATGACTGGCGGCCATTAGTATTTCCTTGGCATGGGCCTCAACGTGCAAATGGATAAGACAAGGTAAAATGAGGTGCCGCCCGTCGGATAAAACCCGGCGGGCGGTTTTTATGTATCGCGAATGGTTGCAGTAAGCTGATCGCAAAGAGCAGCAACGAGCTCGCCATGGGCAGCATTCACCTCATCGTCTGTTAGCGTGCGATCGGCATGCCGGTAAGTAAAAGCGTATGCGACGCTCTTTTGTCCTGCTGGCACATTCATGCCACGAAACACGTCGAAGAGTTTGGCGTGGGTCAGGCTTTCTGGTTTCACTTGTTTCACCAAAGCCATCACGTCATCGTGTTTGATTGATTCAGGTACGAGCATGGCGACGTCGCGCATGATAGCAGGAAACTGCGGTAGTGCCTTGAACGACTTGACACGTGTACGTCGCTGCAACAGCACACCAAGATCCAGTTCAGCAAGAAAAACGGGGCTTCTACATTCGTAGCCTCTGCCCAACACAGGCTCAAGTTGCCCTATTTCGCCAACAACCTGTTTGCCCAAGCTCAACTCAGCTGACTCAAGATACAATGCCGCACTTTCCTCGCGCCGTTCGAAGCCGACACCAAACACACCGAAGCGATCAAAGAAGTCTTCTAAGACCCCTTTAAGGTCAGCAACAGATGTTAGAACTCCCTCGCTGTCACCCCAAAACATTGACTGCTGCGCGCCGGTGAGAACAACGGCAAGCCTACACATTTCCAACTGATCGGGCGCAAAGGTGCGACCGATTTCAAACAATCCCAAATCTTCATTCCGACGCGTGAGATTGTTGCGGACCGAATCCAGCAACCCCGGCAACAGACTCGGGCGCAACATATCCATTTCACTAGAAAGAGGATGTTCCAGCGAGATGGCATTCTCTGTCACAAGCTTGGCTGTCTCGCCATCTATTAGAGTTTGTCCCTGTGCCTCATTTAAACCCAAGCCTGTGAGAATTGAGCGAGCTTCGGCTAGGTCATCGTGGACAGGATCAAACGCGTTTTCCCCCACCACACCACGTGGCTGCGTGGCCGGAATCTTGTCGACACCATGAAGTCGGCAAACTTCTTCAATAAGGTCAGTTTCTCGCTTTAAATCAACACGCCAGGTTGGGATACGAAAGGTTGCAGCTTCTTCCGAAATTTGAATTGCCTCCAATTCCAAGCCGGTCAAATAGCCAACGTTTTCTTTCGAAGTGAGCGAGATCCCTAGTAGCTCCCCAACTTTTTGGTGACGCACGGTGATTTCGGTTTGGTGAGGCGGATAAGTAAAAGCAGCTACCGCCCCCTTTGAAAGCTGGCCTCCAGCCGTTTCAACAATCAACTGTGCTGCACGT
>CAYUXV010000281.1:0-2692 GCA_964448875.1 uncultured Verrucomicrobiota bacterium | reverse complement strand
GGGGTTACTTGGTGGGGTTGCTGAAGATGTCGCACTTCGGCAGAGCTTTTTGTAGATCAGCAATCTGAGCCAAGGTGAGGTCGGGGTTGTTTTCGAGATACAGATGCGTTAACTGCGTGAGGTTCTCCAGTCCCTTCACATCGGACAGTTTATTATCCTCAAGAAACAGATCCTTTAACTGCGTGAGATTCTCCAAGCCTTTCACGGAGGTCAGTTGATTGTTATGGAAATACAGCTCCATTAACTGCGTGAGGTTCTCTAGCTCCTTCGGTAACTCTGTCAGCTTTTTGCCACCGAGATCCAGCCTCGTCACCTTCTCCAAGTCCGCCTTGGTGAGTTCGCCTGTGGGTTTATTGGCAGCTTCACGAATCACAGCGTCGACTAGATAACGATGCATCACCTCCTCACGCATGTTTTTCAGGATTTCCTCAATGGGAGGGACGGGGCCAATGGCGTTGTTGCGCGGCTTGACGATGGGGACTTCCTTGATTTTGATGACCATGGCTTTGGGCTTGAACTCAAATCTACGCTGTAACTCATCTACCCTCTCCTCGATCTGCGCTATCGACTTGCCCTTTAACAACACCTCATCTGACACCAACTTAACAGCCAAGCCGGACTTCTTGTGTTTGTTGGTGATTTCCCGAACCTTAACCAGTGCCGCCTCATAACCTTTAACGGATGCATTGATGTCGGTGGCATCCTTAGATTGCGCTTCACTGACTACCTCAACAGCTTCAACGAAGAGTTCATTAGCCGCCTCATCAGGCGTGACCACCTTTTCAGAACGCAGCTCAGGCTCTTTACTCGCCGCCTTCTCCACATCTTTCTTCCCACACCCCACCCCAAGCACCAAAGCGAGTAATGCGGCGTAGTAGGTGGCAGCTTTCATCACGGGAAAGGATACCCACGCCAAGGCTGGCGTCAATGGTGGTGCAGCAGGAGGGGCGTTAGGGGTTATCTATATAATATCTTCTTTCAGTTCCTTGAAATTCCAACAATACATAACCCCGGTCTGGATTAATGCTTACTACCTTAAAACCCCAAATACTATCCGACTCTTTAACAGTTATCACATCATGTCTGTCTACTTTTATGTGCGCTTCTAATTTATTGCCAATCGACTTAATGCCAGAGACCCAGATGCTCGGCGTTTCTGGGGGCGATGGCGGTGGCGCAGGTGGCGGAGGGTTCTCTGGGCAACCTAAGTAATGGCGACCAATTCGCTGGCTTAGACTGTCCCAACCGGCTATCTTCTTTCCGCACCGACTGCACTTAGGGAGAGAACGTTCAAAATTTTCCTGATCGATTCTTAGTTGGTTTCTCAAATTCTCGGCATCTTGCTCAGCCTTTCTTTCATTTCTCTCAATTCCTAGTTGACGCAGTCGTTCCTCGGCGCCGCCGCGTAAAGATTCTCCTTCTTGCTCAACAACTTGCTCCTGCCTTTCCTCACTGTCCCCAGAAACCAGAGAAGCTGCATAACCCCACAGTGGTTTAAAAATATAAGGATAAATTATATAATACATCACCAATACCATCGCGACACACCCCACCGCAATTAATATATTCTGACGGAAATCTTCTTTTGATTCTATTGCGTATGCTGCCAGTCGCTCTTTTCTCTCTTCAGCTTCTCTTTGTTTTTCCCGTTTACTCTCCTCGGCTCTGATCTTTGCAGCTTCTCCTGCATCGGGTTCGCCACAATGAATGCAGGTTTGAGCTTTGAAGCTGATTATCTGGTCGCATGAAACACATGGCCCCGAAACTCCCTTTTTGGCTTTTGGCTTTGAGTCACGGATCAGCTTATTTTGCTTTTCCAGTTCACGCCTTGTACGTTGTTGTGCTTTAAAATTGGCTGCGTGCCCGAATGCATTTGGGTCGAAAGACATCACCGCAGAGTCTACGCATCTTTGCCTCCCTGTAAAGACACTGGCGCCTCAAATCTGGCGTCAATTCTGGGGCAGAGAACGTACCAATGGTGAGCCAGCGCACACGCCCTTTTGACAACTCACAGAGGTCAGTTGATTGTCGCCGAGATACAGATTCCGTAACTGCGTAAACTTCTCCAGGCCCTTCACGGAGGTCAGTTTATTTTTATTGAGATTCAGCTGCGTTAACTGCGTAAGCATCTCCAGTCCCTTTACCTCGGTCAGTTGATTGCCACCGAGAAACAGCCTCTCCAATTTCGGAAGCTTTTCCAGACCCTTTATGGAGGTCAGTTGATTACCATCGAGAGTCAGATACGTTAACTTCGTGAGCTTCTCCAGTCCTTTTGTGTTGGTCAGTTGATTACCATCGAGATCCAGCTCTTGTAACTGCGTTAGGTTCTCCAGCCACTTCACATTGGTCAGTTGATTGCCACCGAGATACAGCCCCTCTAACTTCGTGAGCTTCTCCAGTTCTTTCCCGGGTAAAGCCTTACGACGCCTTTCGATACGCTTCCAAAACCTTTTGATCCTTGCACTTTGCGTTCTCCAGAAAAGCCAGCACCTCTCTGGCGGTTGCCGGGTCCCTGGGCACGGGCATCCTGGCGATTCGTTTGAATATCCGATCCCTCACCGTCGTGTTATAAAGCCCTTCGGTTGGGCATCCGGGTTTGCCCTTGGCGGCAGAGAGCACCTTGAGGAATTGTTTCCAGAAGCGGATCTGGTCCTCTGGCGTGGTTGCGTTCTCCTGTGCCGCATCGACGAGT
>CAYUXV010000280.1:0-3399 GCA_964448875.1 uncultured Verrucomicrobiota bacterium | reverse complement strand
ACTTCGGCCGACTGTTGACAGCTGGCGCGGTGCTCACCACAGCCGTTATGTTGGAGTATTTTAATAGCGACTATGGAGCCATTATTAGCATCACCAGCTTTATCTACTTGCTTGGAGCCATTGGTATCCTGCTGATGCCCAAAGGAGTGGAAGGGGAAATCAAAGACTAAGCATCCGGAAGATTCGTCACGCAGTTCCATTCCTCACGATTGGATGTGATGTCAATCACGTTGCCGTCAGGATCAAGAATCTTAAATGAGTGCTCGGGCACTGTGTTTAGGTCCTCCACTTCGGTGCGATCCTTGACATCGCCCTTACTGATCTCTGCACCCCATTCCTTGGCGCGATTCCAAACGGCGGCAAGGTCGGGCACAATAATGCCAAAGTGAATATACTCATTGCCCTCCACCTGCGGTGGGCGCACAGCATCGGCCGGATGTTGAAGCAGCGTAATATTATTTGTGCCGTCAGTCAGGTCCATGCTGTCGCGTTGCGGGCGGTAATCGAGAAACTTCAGCCCAATCACCTGAGTGTAGAATTCCCGCGAATGTTCCATATCGCGGCAACGCAGTGCCAGATGTCGAAGCCATGCCATGCAGTGAAGGTACTGGGAATCATTTTGCGTGTAAAGGGAGGGGCGACGTAGTTCACTTGTAAACATGGCTATGCAGCTGTCCCTTTCCGTTCGCATTGTCGAGGCGGCTTGTAAAAAGAAACTCAATGTGCCGTTTGCGGATCTTGTGTCCATCGCGGCCGACACGGGCTATGACGCGGTGTGTATGCGCGCCAGTGCCGGTGGGGTGCAGACTTCGCTTGATGAACTGAAACGCATGCGCGAAATCGTTGAGTCCAAGGACCTGCATATTTCCATGGTCACCGCCGACTTTGATGTGCCGTTAAACAACGCCAACGGCCCCAAAAGTCTGCGCGACATTGGCCCCAGCCTTGATGTTGCTGGGGCACTTGGCTGCAACCTTATCCGCGTGTGCCTGAAAAACGACGACGATATCCCATACGCACGCGAGGCTGCAAAGCAAGCTGCCGATCGCGGCATTCGCCTGGCCCATCAGTGCCACACCACGTCCATTTTCGAGCAGGTCGATCAAATCCTAACGAACCTCGACGCCATAGGACAATCCAACTTCGGCGTTATCTACGAACCCGCCAACCTTATGCTCTGCGGTGAGGATTATGTCTCAGCTACCCTCACCCGCCTCGCACCGCATATCATGAACGTTTACATTCAGAATCATCGCCTTGATCCAGATGGGCCCGTTTCGTTGCCCACATATTGTCATGGTGAAGTGCACTTTCACCATCTGCCTATTTGGGAAACCGGAGGAATAGACACGACAGCAGTATTCGATGGATTGTGGGAAATCGGCTGGCCCGGCCACTTTACCATCCATCAGGCTGAAGGCATTGAAACGGTCGACGATGCCCTTGCCTACGCCAAGCGTTGCGCGAAGTTTGTACAAACCAACGAGCATATTTAGGCCGCGAGTCGAAATCCACGCCTACTGCACTTCGCTGTTGATGAAGCCAAATCATATGGTGCTTAACTTTGCCTCCTTGGCTTGCAACTGTTCAAGAACTGGCTATTTTATTGGTGAACTCAAACTGACTAATGAAACCCTTGGGCTTTATCGCAGCAATCGGAATTGTGATTGGACTAATATTTTTTTGGGTTGAAAATATCCGTGGCAAAGTTTCTTGGGAAAACTTCAAGAAGAAATGGGAAGCCAAAGGTGAGGTGTTCGGCTACAAGCAGATCGTTCCCAAGTCAATTCCTTCAGATAAGAATTTTGCGCACATCCCGCTACTCAAGCCGTTGCATGAATACAAGTGGAACAAGAACCTGAGTGATGCGAACCCCATCGATCAAAAAAAATTTGATCAGACACAAGGTCTGTTGAGGATTGAAGGAGATTCGATCCCCAGAATAAGTAACCGGCTAAAAAGTCAGCCGGGTGATCTGAAGGCATGGCAGACATTTTTCCGGGAAAATAATGGCTGGCCGCATCCGGAGAAACCAGGCAAACCCGCAGTCGATGTCTTGCAGGCACTCGAGAAATTTGAACCCACAATGGCTGAGCTTACTAAAGCGGCCAAGGAGCGGCCGCTGTGCCGATACGATATCCAGTATGAGGCCCACTTTAGTGCGTTGCTGCCACACCTGGCGCCGCTAAGGAATTTCGTCAAGAGCTTTGCCCTCAGGGCACTGGCGCATCTGGGCAATGACAATCCCCAATCCGCATTGACCGACGTGCGGATGTCCCTGTTTCTGGCCGAAACCATCAGAAACGAACCCATGCTTATCTCCCAGCTTGTACGCATTGCCTGCCTGCAAATAGCCCTTGGCCCTGTGTGGGAGGGATTGAAGGACGAAAAATGGAATGCCGAGCAATTGGCCGTCATCGAGAAGCACCTTGCTACAATTGATTTACTGGAAGGATACCGAATATCTATTCTGGCCGAACGCGATCTTGCCAATCTGGCGATTGACCAAATGCGTGATGATCCAAAATTGTTGGGAAGAATGATTGAAGACGATGACCCAGCCTTGATATTTATGCCTGATGGATGGTTTTACCACAACCAGAGGCGGTTCAACGAGATGCATGTCAAATTTCTTCAAACCATTGTTTCCCCCAAGGCTCGGCGCATCTATCCTGATATCGCGGTGGCGTTCAACAAGGAACTCGATGCACGAAAAAAACACAAATTGCCCATCTATGATATTCTCAGCAGTATCCTGCTCCCAGCACTCGATAAAGTGGCGAGAAAAATTGGTTCGGGTCAAGCCGCCGTGGATCACGCGCGCATTGCCTGTCACTTGGAGTTACACAAGCTGAAGCACAAAAAATACCCCGCAAAATTAACTGAACTCAAAATGCCTCTGCCACACGATCCCTACACCGGGAAGCCGTATGTCTACAAACCGAATCCAAAGGGGCGATATCAGCTATATGGGGTCGGGTGGAATCAGAAGAACGATGGTGGGAGGGTAGTCTTTAGGGATAACGGCGGGTTGGATCTTGATGAAGGCGACTTGGTTTGGCGGTATTCACAACAGCCTACGTCCAAAAAAAAAATAGACGGGCACTCGAGCTGATCGGTGACGTAACGGGCATGGCGCGAACAGGTGGTTTTCTTGACATTTTTCGTCGATTCCCCGATACACCCCCTCCCTCATGGCCAAAGATTCCACACTCATGGATGCCATCGTGTCGTTGTGTAAACGACGCGGTTTTGTTTTTCATTCGCCCGAGATCTACGGCGGCCTAAATGGCCTGTGTGATTACGGTCCGCTGGGCGTGGAGCTTAAGCGCAATATCAAGATTGCCTGGTGGCGAGACATGATCACCACGCACGATGAACTGGATCAGCCCGAGGGTG
>CAYUXV010000279.1:0-6612 GCA_964448875.1 uncultured Verrucomicrobiota bacterium | reverse complement strand
CGATCTCGTTGCTGCTGGCAGTGGGCGTATTCAGTGCGTTTGATACCGCACCCCTCGGACCGGGCACGATGATTGATCTCGGCTCACCTGAGGATAATCCGCTCAATGTCCCGGTCGAAGGTGCCAACCCGCTCGAATTGGATTATGGCTTCAAATTCACTCAGCAAGCAGAGTGGATCCCCTCGCTTGGCATCAGCTACCACGTGGGGGTTGACGGCATCAACGTCGGCCTGATGCTGATGGCTGCGCTTGTCGCCTTCGCCGCCACCTGCTGCGCGCGAGACATCCAGCACCGTGAAAAGGAATTTTACATTCTGCTGTTGCTGATGAGCGGCGGGATCATGGGATCGTTCGTATCACTCGACCTTTTCTCGATGTATATCCTGCACGAGTTCGCGCTGGTTCCCACATTCATCATGATCGGGTTGTGGGGCCGCGGTGACAATCGAAATTACGCAACCTTTAAAATCACGCTCTACCTCAGTCTCGGCGCACTACTGGTGCTGGCCGGGTTACTGGGCCTGTACCTTGTGCCCGGCAACGCCGCGCTGCGCAGTTTCGACCTGCTCGATCTGTACCAGTCCATCGACACCCACGGCGCTAATCTCGCCAACGGCGTGCTGCCGCTCGTGTTGCCGGTGCTCATACTTGGCTTTGGCATTCTTGTGAGCCTCTGGCCGTTCCACACTTGGGCACCGCTGGGCTACGGCTCCGCGCCCACGGCCACAGCAATGATGCATGCCGGTGTCATCAAAAAATTTGGCCTGTACGGCCTCATCCGCATCGTACTGCCGTTAAACGAACATTTCCCCGAAGCAGCCTGGTGGCTTGAGCTGATGCTCTGGCTGGCTATTGGTAATATTCTTTTCTGTGGCCTCGTTGCACTGCGACAGAAGAATCTGAACTGGATCATTGCCAACTCGTCGGTAGCACACATGGGCTTCGTTTTCATTGGCATTGCCAGCATGAACCTCATCGGTATAACTGGCGCGATCACCGTGATGATCGCCCACGGCCTGCTCGCTGCATTGGCGTTCGGCCTCACCGGTCATATTCATAGCCAGACCAACACGCTCGAAACCGATCGGCTTGGTGGATTGCTCAGGCAAATGCCTTTCATCGGCGGAGCGCTTTTAATGGCACTCCTAGCCGGCTGCGGCTTACCTGGATTTGCAAACTTTGTGGGCGAACTCACAGTATTTTTCGGCGCATGGCAGGCAGGGCACCATACCGCCGTGGCACTGGCCATATGGGGAGAACTAATCATTGGTGAGGAGTAAATGCTGCGTGCAGCCCGTAACGTACATCACGGACCCGCAGATGAAGCAGAAGAAACGCTGAAAGATGACAGCGGATTCAGCGGCAAACTTCCATACGTCCTGCTCTTAATCGCGTTGCTACTCTTCGGCTTTTGGCCACGGTTGCTCACCGACAAGATCAGCGCAAGTGCTGAGAAAATTGTCCCAATCCAGTCATCACATACCGCCCAAAGATGAACCTGCAACTCATCAGCCTGGAAATTGCCGTGGTCGCCATGGGACTGTTAGTGTTATTGATAGACCTATGGACACCTCGAAAGGACAAGCGTGTGCTTGGTCAATTCGCCGCGCTTGGCTTATTGCTGTTGTTGGTACAAAGTTTGTACTTTCCTGCTGCGCAAGGCACCGATCTCGCCAGCATACCGGGCTACACGCTCGATCCCTTGGCGCGATTCTTTAAACATTTATTCCTCGCTTCTGCCAACTTTGTGTTATTAATGGCAGAGGACTTTGCCAAGCGATTGCGCACAGGCATATCTGAATTTTCCTCACTCGTTCTATTCGCACTTGCTGGCATGATGTGCGCTGCGTCGACCACCACCTTTGTCATGTTATTCGTGGCCATCGAATTGATCACTATCACATTTTACGTGCTCACCAGTTTCCAGCAACACCGCGAGCGCTCTCTGGAGGCTGGCGTGAAATACCTCATCCTTGGCGCAGCCGCATCGGCCATGATGGTCTATGGCATAGCATTAATTTACGGAACCACTGGCTCAATGGAATTCACCGTACTGTCCCAGCCCACCGAAACCTATACCGGCGGCCAACTTCAGATTCTCAGCCTCGGCCTGCTGATGCTCCTTGCTGGCCTTGGCTTCAAGATTGCAGCATTCCCTTTCCAGATTTGGGCGCCTGATGTTTATGAAGGAGCGCCCGCGCCTGTAACTGCCTTTCTCTCCATTGGTTCCAAGGCTGCCGGCGTGGCACTACTGCTCCGCATCGTACACAGTGCCGGAACGGCACACGCAAACCTCCTCTGGCCATTGCTGCCATGGTTGTCTGCTGCTACCATCGTATACGGCAGCCTGTGTGCAATCCGCCAACAAAACCTCAAGCGCTTACTCGCCTATGCTTCCATCGCCAGTGCGGGCTATCTGCTGCTAGGAATCGTTGCGCTCCGCACTGATGGCGAAAATCTTACAACTGATGGTTACCACGCTATCCTATACTATCTGGTGGGTTACCTGTTTGCTATTATCGCAGCGTTTGTGGTTATTTGTCAGGTGTCAAGTGAAGAGGAAGGTGAAGACCTCAAAGTGCTGGCAGGTCTACATCGACGCTCTCCTTTAATGGCAACCGTGCTAACGCTAGCAGTCGTGTCGCTGGCGGGCATTCCGCCTTTGGCCGGATTCTTTGGGAAATTCCTTCTGCTGAAATCTGTTATTGCGGGAGCAGGCATGGGTGCTCCCTATGTCGCACTTATCGCCGTTGCACTAGTTGGTGTAGTAGTCTCACTCTACTACTACTTTGGCATTATCAGGGAAATTTTCTGGTCCACAGACCGTCCGGACGACAACCTCGAAGAAAAGTTACCCTTTGAACTACCCTGGACGGCACGCGTTTCTTTGTTGGCCTGCGCCATCGCAATCGTAGGAATTGGCATCTTCCCAAGCCCGGTTTTGGAGTGGGCACGTCAAGCCGTTGGTGTGTTTAACTGATCAATCGATCACCCGCATCTGCACCGAGTCAGAAATATCCTCAACCGCAGCAACGGAGCTGATCAAAACAACACGGTCATCCTTTACCAAACATCCATTATTCACCAAATGGAGTAGAGCTTCATCCATAGACTGGCTAGGGTTACTGTAATCCAGCGGCAGCACAATGGGACATACAGCACGAAAAATTGCCTGTGAACCTGCTGTTATTTCATCGGGACAAATAGCGTATATGAGGGCCTGACGCGGGCGCATCCAAGCAGCAAGGTCGACCATGCGGCCTTTCTTTGTGAAAACAACAATGGCCTGAGCCTGCAAATCATTAGCCATGCGCACCGCAGCGCGCGCGAGCTTTTCACGTGGATCTTCGAGTTGGGCCGTCTTTTGAAAGTTAGCGCCGCCGCTTCGCTCAATTCGGCAAGCAATACGATTGGCGACTTCAACACAGGTTTTTGGATATTTGCCGATCGAAATTTCTCCGCTAAGCATTATGGCATCAACTTGCTCGTAAACTGCGTTGGCAACATCAGTTACTTCAGCACGTGTGGGATGAGGCTTTTCGATCATGCTCTCTAGCATTTGCGTAGCAACTACAACAGGCCGTCCACATTGTTGACAAAGCTTGGCGATACGACGCTGTATGATAGGCAACTCCTCGTAAGGACACTCGATTCCCAAGTCGCCACGCGCTATCATGATGGCATCGGCGGCGGCAATAATGGAATCAAGGTTCTTGACAGCGTGCTGATCCTCGATCTTCGCGATAAGGCTAGGCGGACGTGTTACACCTGCAATAGTATCACGAAGTTCAACAATATCCTTGGCTTCACGCACAAAGGATAGGGCGATAAAGTCAACGCCAATTTCCAAGGCAAAAGCAACATCAACGCGATCCTTTCCTGTGAGTGCGGGTAGATTTACTTTAACACCAGGCAAGTTGATATGACGGCGACTGCCCATCTCGCCACCAATAACTACCTCACACTCAATGACACCAGATTTCTCAGCAATCACCTTCATACGGATAAGCCCGTTGTCGATGAGAATTGTATCGCCAGGAGAAACATCATCAGCCAACCCGGGATAGTTGACGCTTACGGAATCTGAGCTGGGTTCCGAATCGTCAGTTGTAAAAGTAAAAGGCTGGCCTTCCTGCAATTGAAACGGCTCACTGACTGTGCCTGTCCTTATGGCAGGACCTTGTAAGTCGGCCAATACAGCAATGGTCTTGCCACTGACGACAGCAGCTTCGCGGATGTAACCCTCCACACGCTTAGCCCAATCGTGCTTGGCGTGTGACATGTTTATTCGAAAAATATCTGTACCGGCATCTATGAGCTCTTTGACTGCCTCGCGGGTATCCGAAGCTGGGCCGAGAGTGGCAATAATTTTCGTCTGACGAAGGTGTTCCACTGCGGCAACATACTGAAATTACTTGATTTGCGCACGGCAAAACGGCAACGTCCCGGCGAGGTTCTAGCTAATGGCAGATAAAGCAGACAAATACGAAAATAACATAGACGGTAAATACTATTGCGACACCCAATGTATCGACTGTGACCTATGCCGTGAAACGGCACCTGACAATTTTAGGCGCGACGATGATGGTGGTTACTCCTATGTCTATAAACAGCCTGAAAACGATGATGAAGCGGCTTTGTGCGTGGAGGCTATGGAAGGCTGCCCGGTGGAGGCCATCGGTGAAGACGGCTAATGCCATGACCCCTTTCCTCACCACGCGCTTCCTGACAAGATTTTTATTTCAATAACTCACAACGCAACAATTCCAGCGCTTGTTGGCTTGTGATAAACTTAAACGTTTCCCGTTCAAAAAAATTATGGTGAGTTGTCGAACGAGTGATTTCGGAGGTGGCCAACGCTATATGAACAGTGCCAACTGGCTTATCAAGTGTTCCTCCTCCAGGGCCCGCGATGCCAGTAGCTGAAAGTGCGTAGGTTGCATCATGGCGGTTGCGAGCACCCTCAGCCATTTCACAAGCTATGGCCTCGCTGACCGCACCGTGAGTCACTAAGCTTCCGGCCTTGACGCCAAGAGCAGTTTTTTTGGCTTCATTGTCATATGTGACTAGGCCAGCGAGAAAAACAGCTGATGCACCCGGAACATTCGTCAAGCGATTAGCCACATAACCACCTGTACAAGACTCGGCAACTACAAGAGTTTCTTTGCGCTTTTGCAAAAGACGTACAATATTCTGCTCAAGTTTCTCGTCATCGACACCAAAAATATGCTGACCAATGGTGTCACGAATAACGCTCTCGGCTTGCTCAATAATATTCGAATCAGCGACACGCAAACGGATATCCACCTCACCGCTTCGCGCGCAGAATCCTACTTCAAGGCCAGCATCAACAAGAGACCGTAAGGGATCGGCAATGGATCGTTCCACCGATGATTCTCCAATGCCAGCGACTTTTAACACTCGCGTTTTAATAATTTTCTGCGGAGGGCATTTTTCTAGAAGCAAAGGTAAAACTCGTTCTGTGAACATCGGACGCAACTCGCGTGGTGGACCTGGAAGCATGAGCAACCAGCCTGGAGTAGAGTCATTCCTAAATGGATTGGGGTGTAATTCAAAAAACAGGCCCGGCGCAGTTCCATGAGTATTCTGAAGAATTCTTGCGCCATCTGGCACTAAAGCTTGCAAAAAAACACTGTCGGGCATTGGCCGCTTAACACGTTTGAACAAGCTCCTGATATGGTCACGAACAGAAGCATCCTCACACAGTTCACAACCAAGCAACGCGGCGATACGATCTCGGGTAATATCATCGGCGGTGGGCCCAAGGCCGCCGGTGGTAATGACAAGATCTGCACGAGATAGCCCTGCCCTTACGGCAGCCTCAATTTCAGGACCGGTATCAGCAACAGTAACTTGCCGAGAAACTTCCCAGCCATGATCGCTCAACTCACGGCAAATCCATTGCTGATGGGTGTTGAGTACTCGACCTAGAAGCAACTCGCTACCAGTGTTTATCAGCTCAATGCGCATACGCAACGGTGACAATTTTTCCGCATCAGGGCAAGCGGGAGAGGAATAACCCCGCGTTGACTTGCCGCACCCCACATCTATACTTCCCTTATGCCGCATGTGGGCACAGAGGGTAACGCTGATGCAAAACAGAGATTTCTACAGTTTCTGGACAAAAAAAATCTGCGCGTAACAGGCCCACGACGTGCAATCGTCGATGCCGTCTTTGGCACAGATGAACATTTTACTGCCGAGCAATTACTTGAGATGGCTCGACAGCGAGACCCAAGTGTTTCACGTGCCACTGTGTACCGCACCCTTCCGCTACTCACGGAAAGTGGCCTCGTACATGAGATGGATTTCGGCAAAGACTATAAAATTTACGACCCCAACTACGCGGACCACCCGAATCACAACCACATTATTTGTGAGGACTGTGATAAGATAGTTGAGTTTGAGAGCGACAAACTCGACAAACTAGAAAACAAAATCAGCCATGAGCTGGGCTTCGAGGTAAAAACGCAACAGCTTAAAATCACAGGAAGTTGCGAGGAGCTAAAAAGTCTCGGTGCCTGCAAAAATAAGAGCTCCTGAAATGAATGAACCGCAGGAACCACTCCAGCGCTCCATTCGTCCCACTCA
>CAYUXV010000278.1:0-4630 GCA_964448875.1 uncultured Verrucomicrobiota bacterium | reverse complement strand
GATCTGCCTTCGCCTTGGCATTGCCTGTTGCGCCGGCCTTCACGTGGAGCAAATCCTTCTCGTCAAGAAGTGCATATATACGTAGCGGGCGCGGCTCGACTACCGTCATGAACACGCTGTTCGGCAATAGCTTTCCCTCCTTTTTTAGCTTAGGGGCAATGAGCTTCTGCCCGCTCCAAGTGCCTTTGTTGAAAGATCCATAAAACACCACGCCATCTGTCGGTGCCTTCACCGTCAGTAGTTTACGGTCGGCTTGCAGCTTGCCATGTGCCTCAAGTGCCTTGTCATGTGCAATCTTTTGTTTCTCCATGTTCAATTGCTTCTTTTTCAAGTCTGCTTCTGACGTGCTGCGTGCCTTTACAACCTCAAGGCGTTTGCGTAGTTCTCCTTCCTTCTTGGTCACGTCCTCGCGCGGGATGGTGATTTTCAAAGATGTCTCACTTCGAATCTTCGCGCCCGCTAAGGAGTGGCGTGCTCGATCCACGCCATCCTGTGCACGTCGAAGGATTATCTCCTCTGTCTCCTCGGATACGTCGTCTGCCTCGTACATATTATTGAGTTGCTTTAGTTCTTCCTCTGCTTAGGCCAGATAAATTGCCGAGCTGGTGGCGGTTCGCTTGGCCGTTTTAACGTTGTAAGGCTTTTGCACATTTAAATAACGGTCGAGATCCTCCTTCACCTGGTGATATGCGCGCTCCACACCGGCGAGGTCCAGCGGGATGGTCGCTTCGGAGTATTTTAGGTCTGTCTTTGCCAGCTCGAGATCCAGCCTGCTCAACTCGAGGTCAATACCACTGTCGTGGATTCTTTTGTCGAGCTTTTCAGGGTCCAGTTGCACGAGCTGGTCGCCTTTGTTAACCATCGCTCCGTGCGGCACGGCCTCTAGCACCTTCAGGTCGGCCCACGATTTCGTCTTCAGCTGAATCTCGTGCACATTTTCCGCGGCAAACACGCCGTTTAGATTTACCTCGATCTTAAACGGCGCAGCCTTGACCTTGTGGCTGGCAGGATCTTCCGGTTTCTTCTCGGCCGCGTCGGCAACAAACGCCATCAGGCCGCACAACGCAATCAGGGGGAGCTTTTGCATGGCGCTCTTGTAACGATTCGGACGGTCGCTGGCAAGCACTGGGGCTCGCATAGGCGGCACAAACCAGCCAAGCTCTTGGCGTGACAGCTGATGAACCCACCTTGCCAACCTGGTTGGCAAGGTTGTGCGTGGGCTGGGCGGCGTTTCTCCTCTTTGCTGTGCAACCCCTGGCAGGGCAATACCTGCTGCCATCATTAGGAGGTGGATCGGGTATGTGGACGGCATGTCTACTGTTCTTTCAGGTATGGGTATTGGTAGGCTACGTTGCCGCACAGGGATTGACTCGTTTAGATCGGCGATTACAAATTGGTATTTGGGGGATGCTGCTGATCGCAGCGCTTACAGTATTGCCGGTTGTGCCGCGGATGAACGTCGTTGACGGACCGCCGGCGGTATCCGTACTGGTTGCTCTCGCCCTCGGCGTGGGACTGCCGGCACTGGTGTTGGCGATGGTGAGTCCACTGACACAAAGCTGGATGAGTCGATATACAGACGCACCTTACGGTCTCTTTGCGTGGTCAAACGCAGGCTCGCTGCTGGCGCTTGTTCTGTTCCCTTTCATACTCGAGCCACTAGCCCCGCGGACAGTGCTGATTCAGGCATGGGGTTGGGGCTTTGGTGGCTTTGCCGTCCTGTCGATCTTGTTGGCTTTTATAATTAGTTGGTACGAGGTAGAAGAATTAACGGAGGAGAAAAATGCCCCTCCCATGCAAGTGAGTTGGATGTTATGGCCGGCAGTGGCGGTGGCGATATTGATGATAACAAGCCGCAACCTCAGCCAAGAAATCGCGCCTGGACCCTTTACATGGGTGGCCCCATTGGCGGTTTATTTGCTAACGTTTATACTTAGCTTCGGCCGTCCAAACTGGTACTCGCGACCCGTTATGGCCGGGCTATTGCTGGTAGGGTGGACGGTCATCTTCTGGCTCGCATTGCCCGGTGACGAGCAACCTATCGCGGTGCACCTCGCGGCGCAGCTGTCAGTACTCTTCATCACCGGCTGGATCTGTCACGCTGAGTTACACCAACTACGGCCTGTGGCGGTGAGGTTGACCTCCTTTTACACTGGCCTGGCAGCAGGTGGCGTCATTGGGGGGCTAGCGGTAGCGGTAATTGCACCGCTGATCTTCGAACGTTTTTGGGAAAACCTACTGGTGCACGTGGCAGCGGGTACACTATTTGGCTGGACGTGTTTTATGGGTGACGCCCGACAGTTGGCACGACGTTGGGTAGTGGCACTTCTGATGCTTGCGCTGATTTGGACGGCAGTGGCGTTCACGCACCTACAACGCCATCGACCACTGATGGGCGAGGTGATCGCGCGCGAACGGAATTTCTTTGGTGTACTTACAGTGGTGGAACGGAGTGTCGATGGCCAACGTGAGCGACTGATGCTCCATGGAGCGACCGTGCATGGGCTAGAAATCGACGATGCCCCAGCTCTGGGCTATCATGGCCATGGCAGCGGGGTTGCCCAGGCACTGGTAGCCTTACGCCCGACCGGCCCGTTACATATCGGAGTGGTGGGCTTAGGTACTGGCACCATGACTGCGCACGCGCGCGTGGGTGACACTCTCCGATTTTACGAGATCAACCCTGCTGTCACCGCGATGGCGCGCACACATTTCCATTATTTAAACGACCATCCCGTCATTCCCGGTGATGCCCGTCTCGTACTAGCCGCAGAGAAGGCGCGTAAATACGACCTGCTAGTTATGGACGCTTTCCTGGGCGGAACCGTGCCCGTGCACTTGCTCACGCTTGAGGCATTCGAGGAATACCAGCGCCATCTGAAACGCAATGGAGTACTTGCAGTGAACATCTCTAATCGCCGCCTCAACCTCGCCGCAGTCGTCAACGCTGCTGCGTATCAAATGAAATGGTTTTCCCGAACTATCGAAAATCAAACAAAAATAAAAGGCGAACGCAATTCACGCTGGATCCTATTAACAGGTGACAACGAAACGGCAAACGTACTTGAAGCAAAGCCGGTTACGAATACCGGTCTGTCTCTGTGGACGGACAATTATGCCAGTTTGTTTGACGTATGGCGGTAAGGCTCAGTGCAGATTGGCGCGATGGCCGTGGCGTGCAAGCCAAGCAGGGAGTTCCTCAAGGGCTTTCTGGATTTCCGGCTCAAGATTTTCCAGTGCGCTGGCGGTCTTGTGCTTGGAGTGGCGGCGGTAGGGGGTCCTGCGTTTGCGGGTCTTGGTAACGGTAAATTCTCGCATCGGCTTTGCATAGCACGACGCGTGCCATCAACCAAATGCCTTGCGCAACATCTCCAAGCTCTTGGGGACGGCGGTTTTTGCATCTTCATTCCCCTCGAATTCCAGTGAGATGTAACCGCGATATTTGACCTTGCGCAGAATTTTAGCGATGCGCTTATAGTCTAGATCGAGTGTATACCACTTGCCGCCTCCGTAATAGGTCTTGGCCTGTACAAAAATAGTCTGTGGCGCAATTTGCTCGAGCTTAGGATAGGGATCCTCAAGAAAATTGCCAGTGTCCATCAGCACACCCAGCCATGGTGACTTGATGGCGTTGACAATACGCAGCAGCCCTTCTGGCGTGCGCGACAAACCCCAGTGATTTTCCAGCGCAAGCACCACGCCTTTCTTCTCCGCGTGATCAAGGCATTTCTCGATGGACTCAATGCACCACTTAAAGCCTTCATCTTCAGTGTGCCCGGGCAACACTGGCTCAATGCCGCGATTAGCCATCAGTTCATCGAAGTTGCGACTGGTGCCCCAGCGACCGGTATTCAGGCGGATGCACGGAATACCCAGTTCATGGGCAATATCGATATAGCGTAGCGTCTCTCCAATTTGTTGTGTGCGCTTGGCACGGTCAGGATCGACAAAGTCCTGATGCACCGAGAGGCAGACAAGGTCTACGCCGTTTACCAACGCATGTCTTTTCAAACCTCGCAGGTACGCCGGTGATACGCTGGGCATCTGTACCTTCAATACATCGACACCTTCAACACCCATCTCGGCAGCATGGTCAATGACTTTCTTGATCGGGTATTTGATCGGATCAAAATGCCAGTAGGAATAGGATGCGATGGCCAACTTGACACGCGGTTTGACAGCTTGCGCGAGAGTCGAGGTGATACAACCGGTCAAGGGCAAAGCGGCGGTTCCTGTTAGAAATTGTCTACGATTCATAACGATTTAACTCTACAGGTCACGGACCATTGATTGGGTTGGGCTACTTCTGCCATGGACAAGCTTTCCCGTCAATGAGTCGATTGAGAAAGATGATGTCGATTGGCTTCAGTCATTTTGTGGCTGGAGCAAGGGCGGTGTGTTGTGGGTTTTGGCCACGCATGGGCCATGGACTTTTGGCTTGGCCTTTGGAGTCGGTCTTGATGGCATAGAGCTTGTGGTCCAATGACCCGACGTAAACCGTGCCATCAGAACCGATGGCGGGGGAAGAGGCCACACGACATCCCGTTTTAAATTCCCAGAGCTAGGACCCGCTCTTGCAAGAGAAGGCATAGAGCTATTTGTACATTGACACGACGTACACCGACCGATA
>CAYUXV010000277.1:0-12702 GCA_964448875.1 uncultured Verrucomicrobiota bacterium | reverse complement strand
CCCTTCTCCCCTCCCTCCCCCTCGTCGGTCCCTCCCCCCCCCCCCCTCCGCCCCCCGCCCCCCCCCCAGATAATCCTGGCGGTGGCAACAGTGGCCAACCAGTGATTGACCGGGTTACTCTCTCACCACAAACGGTGCATTTTGACTATGACAGTGCTGCCTTGCGGCCGATGGACATGCCAAAAGTACAGGCAGTAGCCCAGTACCTTACGGCACAACCTTTTCATATCATTGTTGTAGAAGGTCATTGTGATGAGCGTGGCACAGAGCAGTATAATATTTCTCTAGGCGAACAGCGGGCGTTGATGATTCGGGATGAACTGGTTCGGCACGGCATTGATGCTTCGAGGGTTCGCTGGATTAGCTATGGCGAGGAACACCCTGTGGTGACCGGAAGTGATGACAAGTCATTCAAGGAAAATCGGCGTGGAGAATTTGTAGTAGTTAAGCCCGGACAGGCACAACCAGTGCTTCCATGAGGCGAAAATTAAGGAGGTTAAAATGAAATATGATAAATTGAATATAACGTTTGCTGTACTGGCTCTGTTTGCAGTTGGCGTTTCAGGTTGCAAGTCTCAAAAGCCAACGAAGCTGACAACCATTCCCGGAGTAAAGACGGTTGTTCAAAATCCAAGTCCAACGGGACCTGTAGGACCTGTTACTCCCGTAAATCCACCTCCAGGAACGACGCTCCCTCCCACAACCCCTCCCACAACAACACCGGTTGGGCCAACAGGGCCGGTTGTAGTTAATCCTGGGCCGACGGACCCAATGAACTTTGATTTTCCGTCGACCTTTGAGAACACAATCGCAGATCGCGATGCTCTATTCGACTTGATGGTAAACTTCGATTATGACAGTGCTTCTATCCGGCCGGCTGATATGCCAAAAATTACAGAAGTTGCGAGGCATTTGCTGCAAAACCCGAAGTTTCTATTACAGGTTGAGGGTCATTGTGATGAACGAGGCACTGAGCAGTATAACCTTTCGCTGGGTGAGCGTCGGGCACTAGCGGTAACCGAGCAGATTATACGGCTTGGGATCAGCCCCAACCGTATTCGGACACTCTCACTGGGTGAGGAAGTCCCCATGGTGGACTCGAGCACACAGGATGCATATGCACAAAACCGTCGAGGCGAATTTGTGTTGATGGTGCCACAGCGTTAATTCATCTTAGTGACTAGTTACCTTTGAGCGCAGGCTAGAACCTGCGCTTTTTGGCTTTACTAGCAGATAATAGTGAGTACTCTGGTTAATCCCGTTTTTGACAGTAAAGTTCAATGTTGGTGGGCGTATTGAACCGCTCGTTTAACTTGGTTGCTTTGTCTTGTACATAAAATGGGAATTTGGGAGATTCAGGAATGGAGAACATGATGCTAGCTTTTATCGGAATGTGGGAAACGATCGCTATCTTGGCGGTTGTTTTGATTTTGTTTGGAGCCAAGAAACTGCCAGAATTGGCTAAGGGTTTGGGCAAAGGTATTCGTGAATTCAAGAAAGCATCTACGGATGTGCAGGGAGAAATGCAGAGGAACTGGGATGAAGCTGAATACGACGAGCATCGCAGGCAAGTTCATGAAGATGAGGAACGCGAAAAACCCAGAAAGCCAAGTAAACAAGATATAGAGAAATCGGTGACGATAGAGTCGAGTACCGATTCTGATTCATCCAAGGCCTGATTCGCCGAACGGAAATATTTTCCTAATGGCCAAGGAGCCCGTAGGTACGCCCGATCCGGGTGAGGGAATGCCGCCTAGTGATGGGGATAAAACCCCGAAAGGTGAGCGTACTGTCGAACCCGGTGATGAAACTTCGCAACAAGGTGAATTACCTTTGGGCATGCCTGATCCCAACACGAATTCGACTAAAATCCCGGAGAATGATGCTAAAACTGGTACATCATATAATACCGGTGAAGGGGAAGGGGATAGGTTAAATGATCCAAATTCGGATGCTGATGGTATTGAATCTGATCCTTTTGAACAAGATGAGTCGAAAGATTCACATTCAGAAACGGAATATGATGAACACCATTTAGATGAATATTCAGATGATCACTACGGATATCATGATGATCAATACCATAATGAGTATCACGAGGAAGGACAGGATTCTTACCATGATGAACATCGTGAATCTGAAGGTGAGTATGGAGGTGTTGGGTCAGGTATTGATGATGATGACGATAATGAAGAGGAATATGGCGGTCCAGTTAAGCCGTTTCTTGATCACCTTGAAGATTTCCGCTGGATGCTTGTTAAGATTTTCGCTTCCGTGCTTGTTGGCATGGTAATCGCACTTGCCGGAGCGAAGTGGATTGTTGCTTTCCTCACATGGCCGCTCGAACAAGCACAACACCAAAATCTAATGGGGCAATCAGGCGAGAATCGATTTGTTCCTATAATGCTAGGCCCTAAGCAATTCACCACGATCAAGGGAGTAAGCGCGCTTTATGAACTATTTCCAGAAGATCGGAAACGACTGGAATCACACCAAACAGAATTAGATAAAATAAAACAAATAATCGAGTATCAAGTTGAGCTAGATAAATTAGAACCCAGTGATGATACAAAATTAAGGATGGAGGGCCTTAGTAACAGTATTGCCACCATTAAAGAAAGTCTGAACGAATCAAGTGAAGGTTTTAAGGCCAGGGAAGAAGCACTTAGGAAGAAGATCAATGGTATTAGGAAATCATTCGACTCGATAACTGCTTTAAGACTTGTCCCCGGCCCTCAGGACAACATAGCTAGCACCAACCAACCTGCCCACTACCCACTTGCCTTGTCGGTAGACCGCAATGTTAATTCTCGCAGTCCTTGGACAGTGGAGATAAAGAATTATGGACCGGTCAACTCTTTTATTGTTGCCTTAAAGATCGCTCTTTACGGCGGGATCGCCATTTCCTTCCCTTTTGTTTTATTTTTTATAGGCCAGTTTATACTGCCGGCTTTAAAAGTTAATGAGAAGAAGTGGATATACCGTGTGGCTGGTTTTGGTAGTGTTCTTTTCTTTATTGGAGCCGCATTTTGTTATCTGCTTATTCTTTGGGTGACACTTTGGATTTCCGTCGGGTTTTCACATATGCTTGGTTTTGGCGCTGATGAATGGAGGGCAGAAGAGTACATAAGTTTTGTGGCCAAATTTATTATCGGCATGGGATTGGCATTCCAAATGCCGATGGTAATTCTCACATTAGTAAAGATTGGCCTTGTTGATGATCGCCGTCTTGGTGATTTGCGAGTTTATTCTGTTGTTATCAATTTGGTTGTCGCTGCGGTTATCACTCCTACTGGTGATCCTTTCACCATGTGCCTAGTGGCAGGTCCGTTGCAGGTGCTGTATGAGATTAGTATCATCATTGCCCGCCGCTGGCGCAAACAGGCTGAACGTCTCGAATCTGAGGACGGTTGATCTATGGGTGACGATACCCTAACGCTTCACTCTCCCTGCAAGGTTAACCTTTTTTTGAATGTCCTTGATCGCCGCTGCGACGGGTTTCATGAGATTGAAACACTTATATATCCAGTGCCCATATACGACGAATTACGTCTCAAACATTTTAAAAAAGGAATTCAATTTACCTGTAGTGATCCTCGTCTGGAAATTGACGAAACAAATCTTGTGCATCGTGCAGCGACTGTATTTTTTAGAGCTGTTGATACAGGGAAAGGGGTGAGCATTCATCTTCAAAAGAATCTCCCTATTGCTGCCGGTATTGGTGGAGGAAGCGCAAATGCTGCGTTCACATTGCGTGGGTTAAATGAGCTTTGGGGTTTTCCGTTGTCCCAAGAAAAATTAGTTAAATTGGCTACTGCTTTGGGTTCAGATGTCCCATTTTTTCTACAGGATAAGCCTGCAGAAGCAACAGGCCGAGGGGAGCAGATACACACATGTGAACCATTATTGGGATTAAAAGGCACATCACTACTATTGGTAAATCCTGGATTTGGTATTAGTACTCCATGGGCCTATCGGGAATATAGTAAATACCGAAATACATTTAGAATTCCTATCGGGCGCACCAAGGAACTGGCTGACCTATTATTAAACAACAACTTGAATGCTGCTTCAGGTCTATTTCATAATTCATTAGAAGCACCTGTTTTTGCCAAACATGTTATACTTCCCATCATAAAAAGATTTTTACATGAGAATGGAGCTATTGTTTCAATGATGAGTGGTAGTGGCGCAACGATGTTTGCCTTAGTGCCTGATCGTGTTACTGCTGAAAAACTACGTATAAAATATCACGAACGTTTTGGGCAGCTTGGCTGGTCCCAGACCGTCTTGCTTTAAATTTTATCAAAAGATACAATTTGCCCATGGATGATCTTCTCAAACTGCTCCGTGACAATGCCTCCCTGAACTACTCGCAATTATCCGGCATGCTCAATACATCAGAGCAAGAAATTAGTGACAAGATTGCTGGTTATGAAAAGGACGAAGTTATCCTTGGCTACCGCACGGTGTTGAATGAGGAAAAGCTTAATGTGGAAATTGTGCGAGCAGTGATTGAGGTGAAGATTACTCCAGAACGAGAAGGTGGATTTGATCGGTTTGCTCTTCGAATATCAAAATTTAATGAGGTTCAATCGTGCTATCTGATGAGCGGGGGATATGATTTGCTAGTTATTGTCGAAGGGAGTGATCTTCGCGCTGTTTCCACATTTGTTTCGGAAAAACTTGCGACCATGTCTGGGGTTATTTCCACGGCTACTCACTTTATTTTAAAGCCTTATAAGGAATTTGGCGTGATGATGTCAGGCGAATACAGTGATGAAAAACTTTCTGTATCTCCATAGCACAGGGCTAAAGTTTTTTAAGTGCCCAGTCGAGTGCTGAGTACAACTTATCCATTGTAGACTCCGTTTCGTCACCCATGTTAGACAAACGAAAAGTTGTCCCTTTAATTTTTCCGTAGCCGCCATCGATGAGGATTCCCTTTTCAATGACCATCTCCTGAAGTCGCGTTATATCGACAATGCGTCCGCCATCTTTTGCACCATTATTAATACATGTGAGTGTGACGGATTCAAAATTCTCTTCCGGAAAAAGAATAAAACCATGCCCTTTTGCCCAATCATGAGTCATTTTCGCCAGTTTAGCATGTCGGGCATATCGATTCTCAAGCCCTTCCTCAAAAAATGCATCAAGTTGTGCTGATAACCCATTCAAATGTGGGATGGTTGGCGTGCTAGGCGTCATGTTTTTCTCAGCGTTACTTTGGAATTCCAACAAATCAAAATAGAAACCGCGGTTTTTTTGATGAGCTGCTTTAATCAGGGAAGCTTCAGAACAAACAAAAACAGCAAGCCCGGGGGGCAGTGCGAATGCCTTTTGTGTTCCAGCGATCATAACGTCAATGCCCAGTTCATCAAAAGCCAGCGGAACGGCTGACATCGAGCTGACAGTGTCTACAATGAACATTACCTCCGGATACTTGTCTTTTAGTGTTGCGATCTCTTCGAGTGGACTCATGGTGCCGGTGGATGTCTCATTGTGGACGATCGTCAACGCATCATAGTCACCGGTGGACAAATGTTGATCTATAGATTGGGAAGTGATCGGTGAGCCCCACTCAACCTGCAGTGAGTCGACTGAGAGACCGCTGCGTAGTGCTACATCTTGCCATTTGTCGGAAAACGCTCCGTTCATGCAGCAAAGAAGCTTACGATCGCAGAGATTACGAATGGCACCTTCCATAATGCCCCAGGCGGACGAGGTGCTGAGAAATACTAGTCGCTCAGTGTTGAGCAGTTTTTGAAGCTGTGTCTGTACCTTGGCGAAAAGATTCTTAAAATCTTGTCCTCGATGACCCACCATCGGCGTGCACATTGCACGAAATATTTTTTCGTTAACCTCGACAGGGCCGGGGATGTGTAATTTTAGATGCTCCATAACCTTCAACGAATGCTGATGGTGCCGCCATCAACTGGATAGCCGACGCCTGTTATGAATGATGCTTCATTGCTGCAAAGAAAAACGGCCATTGCTGCGATTTCTTCCGGTTTTCCCATACGCCCACAGGGCTGATATTCAGAGAGCTCCTTGAACATTTCCTTCTCGCGGCCTGGATAGTTTTTGGCGATGAAGCCATCCACAAATGGTGTGTGAATGCGCCCGGGAAGAATGGCATTACAGCGGATGTTTTGCTCCAGGAAATCCTTGGCCACGGAATATGTCATCGCCAGCACCGCACCCTTGCTTGTCGAATAGGTGAATCGGTCATTAATGGCCATAACGCTGACGGTCGAGGCGATGTTGACAATTGCGCCGCCGGTCGCCTGCATATGTGTTACGCCGGCCTTGAGACAGTTATAGACACCCTTTGAGTTGACGTTCATCACGCGGTCGTAATCCTCTTCTGATGTGGTCAACACATTGCCGACATGTGCGATGCCAGCATTGTTAATTAGGCAGTGCAATGTTCCTCGGGTGCCTACAATATTTTCAAAAATCGCCAACGTTTCGGCTTGGTCGGTGACATCGCATTTATGTGCGGCTGCTGTGCCGCCTTCGGCTTCAATGGTAGAGACAGTTTCTGCGGCACCATCCATGTCTACCTCGAGGATGTCTACCACCGCGTCCTGTTCGGCGAGCGCTCTAGCAATGGCCTGCCCAATGCCGCTGCCTCCACCTGTGACAATGGAGTGTTTGCCTTTCATGGAAAACATGGCGCCAACTTTGCGGGAGCTTGGCGCATGAGGCAAGTTTCATTCAGGGTGACATTAGTTTACAGCTTCGCTAATCTGAGGCCACTTCAACATGGCTGAATCACACAAGAAACTTCGCAGCGAAAACTGGTTCAACAATTTGGATAATCCCGGGATGACCGCCATTTATGCGGAGAGATACCTAAACTTTGGGCTGACGTTAGAGGAATTACAATCAGGTCGCCCAGTTATTGGTATCGCGCAAACAGGGAGCGATCTTGCTCCTTGTAATCGCGTTCATTTGGAGACGGCAGAACGAGCTGCGGCAGGCATACGTGATGCAGGAGGCGTGCCGTTGGTTTTTCCAGTGCATCCAATTCAGGAAAGCTGTCGGCGCCCCACAGCGGCATTGGACCGTAATCTAGCATACCTAGGCTTGGTGGAGATTTTACACGGCTACCCATTTGACGGCGTAGTGCTTACGACTGCCTGTGATAAAACAACGCCTGCATTGTTGATGGCTGGAGCCACGGTGGATTTGCCGGCAATTGTTTTGAGCGGTGGGCCGATGTTGGACGGATGGCACAATGGCGAACTGGCGGGTTCTGGGACGATGGTTTGGGAAGGGCGTAAGAAATGCGCGGAAGGGACTATCACTTATGATGAATTTATGGAACAGGTGGCAGCTTCGACCCCGAGCGTTGGGCATTGCAATACGATGGGTACGGCGCTCTCGATGAACTCGTTGGCCGAAGCGCTGGGGATGTCTTTGCCAGGATGCGCCTCAATCCCAGCAGCTTATCGTGAACGGATGCAGATGGCCTATGTTACTGGCCGACGGATTGTGGATATGGTGCGCGAGGATTTACGGCCATCAGCAGTTCTGACCCGTGAGGCTTTTGAGAATGCGATTGTGGTGAATACTGCAATAGGTGGCTCTACGAATTGCCCGATACACTTGAATGCCATCGCTCGACATGTAGGTGTGGAATTAGAATTAAAGGACTGGCAGGAGATCGGCTATGAGGTTCCTCTACTGGTTAATTGTCAGCCGGCAGGGAAATATCTCGGGGAGGCGTTTCATCGAGCGGGTGGAGTGCCGGGAGTGGTACGCGAATTAATTGGGGCAGGGCGGATAAACGGGGAAGCGATGACCGTGTCTGGTAAAACCATCGCAGAAAATCACGAGAACGTGCCTGAGGCTGATCGGAAGGTCATATACGCATACGGTATACCGTTGCAGGAGCAAGCTGGATTTCTTGTGCTGTCAGGCAACCTGTTTGATGGAGCACTCATCAAGACGTGTGTAATCAGTGATAATTTTCGAGATCGATACTTATCAGAGCCAGGCGGGGAGAATTGCTTCACGGCACGCGCGGTGGTATTCGAGGGGCCGGAGGATTATCATAAACGCATCGATGATCCGGCGCTTAGAATTGACGAGCGTTGCCTGTTGGTGGTGCGTGGTTGTGGTCCGGTGGGTTATCCCGGTTCGGCTGAGGTTGTGAACATGCAGCCGCCGGCGAGGCTTATTAAGGATGGTATCCGTACTCTTCCCAGCATGGGTGATGGCAGACAGAGCGGCACGGCAGCAAGTCCTAGTATTTTGAATGTGTCGCCTGAAGCAGCTGTGGGTGGGAATTTGGCGCTTCTTGAAACAGGCGATGAAATACGAGTGGATTTGAATAAAAGTCGTGTGGATTTGCTGATTTCAAATGAAGAACTAAATCAGCGCCGCGAAGCTTATAAACCTGACGACATTCAACACCAGACGCCATGGCAGGAGATTTATAGAGAGCATGTCGGCCAACTTGCAACAGGGGGCTGTCTGGAATTGGCAACGAATTATCACTGTGTCAGTGAATGTATCCCTCGGCACAACCACTAACGTTACAAAAAATAGACCCGGTTTACGCCGGGTCTATAGTTGCTATGGATTGCTTTCTAGGCGAACAGGGCGTTCACCGGCTCAGCCTTAACCAGTTCTCGTGGTTGGTTGAGATGGTTGTATACGATGGTGTCGGAGGCGATTCCAAAACTGTGATAGATTGTGGCCAGCAACTGGGTCGGATGTACCGGGTTCTCGTCCGGTGCGCTGGCAGTCTTATCGGACTTGCCGTAAACCTGACCACGCTTGATACCCGCGCCGCCAACCACTGCAGTGTAGCAGTAGGGCCAATGGTCGCGACCGTTGGCGTCGTTGTTGTTACCGCTTGTTTAAAGGCCCTTCTGAGGGCTACGGCCAAATTCACCGACACACACTACCATCGTGCTGTCCAGCATGCCCCGCTCATCGAGGTCTGTGAACAAGCCGGAGAGGCCCTTGTCGAGCATCGGGGCGGATTGAGTCTTCATTCGCTTCTCAAGGCCCTGGTGAACGTCCCATGAATGATTGTCACTATTTGCGACCTTGGGCCAGACAATCTCTACTACCCGCGTGCCGGCCTCCACTAGGCGACGGGCGAGAAGGCAGCTTTGGCCAAATGTATTTCTGCCATAAAGATCGCGTGTTTTGTCTTTTTCCTGTGCGATGTCAAAGGCGTTACGGGCACGGCCACTGACGATGAGGTTTAGTGCTTGGTCATAATATTCGTTCAGGTTGAATTTTGCTACAGCCTCGTCGATCTCCGGTGCGGCCTCGTTGATAGAGTCGCGCAGGCGCGCGCGTCGACGGAGTCGATGACTGAAGACCTCGGGGCGCATCTTGAGGTCGTCGACCTTGATCTTGTCCATTTTCCCCATATCCATATCTCCACCTGGCGGGTAAAGGTAGTAAGGGTCGTATGCCTTGCCGAGGAATCCGGCGGTGCCACCCTTGCCAACCACGTTACTCTCCTGCAGTGGTCGCGGGAGCATCACGAACGGGAGCATTGGCTCTTCCTGAGGTTTTAGGCGCGAAATATTGGATCCAAAATTTGGGAAATCCTTTGGGCTTGGCGGTTCCAATTGACCGGATGGGCTTACTTTGTCGGTCGTGTAGCCGGTCATCATCTGATAAATGGCTGCCGTGTGGTTGAAGAGTCCGTTGGGCGTGTAGCTCATTGACCTGATCATGGTAAACTTATCGTTCACCTTCGCCAGATTCGGCATTATCTCAGTGAAGTTAACACCTGGAAGCTTGGTCTTGATGGGTTTGAAAACGCTCCGTACCTTGTCGGTGGTGTCGGGCTTAGGATCCCACAAGTCCAAGTGTGACGGGCCACCCTGTAAATAGCAGAGGATGACACTCTTAGCCTTGCCCCAGCCGGGGCCGCCTGTGTGTTTGCCTTCCTTTGCGCGTGCTTGAAGCTCAAACATGCCACCAAGACTGAGTCCCAGCAGGCCGGAACCACCCACTCGCAACAGGTCGCGCCGGCTCATGCCGAGGTGGCTGTCGCACAAATCCTTTCCGAGTTCACCTGGTATCCGTATCATAATTTACTCCTGTTCTGATAATTCTACGTTTATGTGCTCAAAAGTCCAGCTCAGTGATTGAACAAAAACGCCGGGTTATTGATGAGTGCCCAAGCGATGTCCTGCGCACCATAGAGTCGTTTATTGTTTAATTGTTTGGTGCTTAGATCGGCTGCCCGTTTTAGAGCTGTAAGTTTGGGGTCTTCTTTTAATGGGGCATTTGCACGAGAAATCGCTGCTTCATGTTCTTTGAGTTTCGGGTCTGCCGGTCGCGGTTTTTTCGTCTCGGCCAATGCCTTGTTATATTTTTGTAATTCACTGTCTTGTTTTCGGAAGTAATCCTTTAACTCCTTTTTTTGCTTGTCGTTACGTTTATCCGGGGCGATAGCAAGAAGACTGCTAATATTGCCCGGGTGTCCAAAGTTAAGCGGTTTTGTGCTATCAGTCACAGACCAGCGGAATTTGCCCAGTTGCCAGTTATTTCCTGAAAATTCCTGCTTCATGACAAAGACCAGCAGAATGGGCCCCTTATGTTTTGGTGCTTGAGCTATTTCAAAGGAAGCGGTGTGCGGTTTGCCTAATTGTGGGGCAACGGCCCAACCGTTGTTGTTCGGAGCCAATTTGCCGTCAATAGCAGTGGCTACGGCATAATTTCCCTGACTGAAGTCCGCCTTGGCATTCGCCAACTTAAGTTTCTTGCCCTCATCAGGTTTGTCTTTAGTGGCCCAAAAGACTTCGAGTTCAGTCAATACGAAATTGCCGTCACCAGGTGCCCTTCCGGGTCCGTTTTTCGGAAGGCGCTTGTCGGTAAGGGCTTCAAGGCGAATGCCAGTAATTTTGTTGAGTGAGGTTTCGGTGGTAATGGCAAAAATGTCCTTTCCGTTTTTGCCGCTTGAGAAAATTATCCCGTCTTTTTCCTTAGTGAGGGTTGTCCCAATTTTAGACTCCAGTTTGGTCGGTTCCAGTGTATTCCATAGGGTCTTGCCCGTTGGGTTGGATAACCACGCAGTATATTTTTCATCTAGTTTGGCTTCATAGTCTTTTAAAGTTTTCTCAGCCTTACTAATTCGAGCATTACGTTCATCATCAAGTTTCTTTTCGCGAGGTGCTATTTCTTTTTTGTATGAGTCAAGTTTTGCCTGTGCTTCCTTTATTCCCGCTTGTCGTGCGGCTTCCCTCTTGGCAATCACTGGCTGTAATGCCTTCTGGTAGTCTGCTAACTCCTTCAGAAGCGCCTTGTGTTCCGGCTCTATTGAATTAAGCAGACTGACAGCTTTCTGAATTTCAGTTTTGCGTGCATGACGGTTAAGTATTCGCAGATAAAGTTCATTGATTAATTTGTCATCATCCTTTTGTTCCTTTACCAGTTTAGCGATGGCATTGTTAGGATCACTAATAGCTGTGTCTACAGTGGGGCCGGTGATAAGAGACATCACAGGGCCGAGTTGTAAACCGTTTATTCGTTCGCATTCGCAGGCACTCTCGCGCGGAGGGCGGCCAAGGTTGCCCAGAAAATCGTCAGCCAGCTTGACACCTGCATCAGGCAGTGCGGCGGCACGAGTGCCTGGTGGTACTCCTGGAAATTTAGACTGCGTGCCGGTTGCAAAATAGATCGCATCGTACAAGACTTCAGCCGGCAATCGACGCGCGATGGCGTGCGAGTAGTTGATGTTATCGTCAGTGTTCCATTTGTGTGTCTTGATAGAAAGCTGATAGGTGCGGCTTTGACAGACGGTTCGGATAAGATGCTGTACATTAAATTTATTTGAAATGAAATCCTGAGTGAGCCAGTCGAGAAGTTTTTCGTTGGAAGGCGGATTGCCAGCGCGAATGTCGTCGATTGGTTCAATGATTCCCACTCCCAGCAGGTACCCCCAGATACGGTTCACATAGCTCTTGGCGAAGTAACGGTTGTCCGGTGAAGTTATCCAAGCTGAAAGCTGCTCACGTCGTGTAGCGTCTTTTTTGGCCTCAAACTTCGCTTTAAAGGGAAAAGTCGGGGGTGATATCGCGCCTGTTCGTTGGTGTTTTGTTTCGCCATCTTTTTTATCGAATACAATCTCATACAGCGGTTTTTTGCCTTCAACCGCCGTTCCTCCGACGGTCTTTTTGCCGCTCGCCTTGGCATCATTTTTCAGGCCCACTTGGGCGAAAAACGCCGTCATTTCATAATACTGGTCCTGCGTCCATCGCTCGAAAGGGTGATCATGACATTTGTTGCAGTTGAAGCGCGTAGCCAGCCAGAGGTGAGTGGTGTTTTCCATTGTCTCATCTGGTTTACGCAAAATTTTATAATAGCTTGCCGGAGGATTTTCCTTGTTTGAACCAGATGCGGTCAGCACCTTTCGAGCAAATTCGTCGTAAGGGGTATTGGTCTTAACCTCATTCCTGATCCAATCTCGAAACATTTTGGAACCTTCTGGTCCCAGGAACTTACGATTTACTTGTAATAGATCCGCCCACTTGTTTGCCCAGCGATCAATGTAGTCTTCGCTGCCGATAAGTTGGTCAATGCCCTCATTACGTTTCGTGCGTGTATCGCGCGTGGCGGTGATGAATTTTTTGACCGCTTCTGCCGATGGTGGTAACCCCGTGAGATCAAGATGTATACGGCGGATGAACTCGGAGTCCGAACAAAGTTCTGAAGGCAGTA
>CAYUXV010000276.1:0-5167 GCA_964448875.1 uncultured Verrucomicrobiota bacterium | reverse complement strand
GCTTCATGTGGACTCTCATTGCTGGCACCCTTGATGAGTTTCGCGATACTTTTACCATCAATCTTGTTCTTGGGGAGCTTGGCTTCGATTAGCTCGGCGACAGTCGGTAGGATATCAATGGTCATCGCTGGTGTTTTACATATGCTGCCAGCGGGAATAGTGCCGGGCCACCACATCAACGTGCTTTCGCGGCAACCTCCATCGAACATGGTGCCCTTGCCTTCGCGTAATGGCGTGGCGGAGCCTGCGTGGTCCCCATAGCTAAACCAAGGGCCGTTATCACTGGTGAAAATGACTAGAGTGTTTTTGTCCAGCTTGTGCTTGCGGAGAGTGTCGAGGATTTGGCCCACGCTCCAATCTACTTCCATCATCACGTCTCCGAAAAGCCCAGCCTTGCTTTTACCTTTGAATTTATTGGAAACATAAAGTGGCACATGAACCATTGAATGAGGCAGGTACACTAGGAACGGATTGTCTTTGTTCTTCTCAATGAACTGAACGGCGCGCTCGGTATACTGCGTGGTTAGTTGTTCTTGGTCGGCGCCAGTGACCTTGGGGTTGATGACGCTATTGCCATCGATGAGAGGCAGATGCGTCCATTTTTTAAGGCGTTCTGCCATCGGTAGATGCATTACCCCCGGATGGTAGGGCCACATATCATTGGAGTAAGGCAGACCGAAGTAGTCATCGAAACCATGCTGCATCGGCAGAAACTTTTTATGATGCCCTAGATGCCATTTGCCGTAGCAGGCGGTGGCATAGCCTTTCTGCTTGCAGATTTCAGCTAGGGTTATCTCATTGGTATTGATGCCGTGTGTTGACTTCGGGCCGAGTGCTCCGAGAATTCCTACCCGTACATTGTAACAACCGGTAAGTAACCCCGCGCGTGAGGCGCTGCAGACGGCTTGGGTTACGTAAAAATCGGTGAATTTTCGGCCTTCTTTTGCCATGCGGGTGAGGTGTGGTGTTGGGTAAGCTTTCGCGCCAAAAGGGCCGATGTCGGCATAGCCCATGTCGTCCATGAAGATCACTACGATGTTTGGGGGACGTTTTTGGGCCTGAGTGTTGAGTGCAAGAGCAAGCGTGAGCAAAGCCAGAAGTGTGCGCATGGGTTGATTGTATGCTGCGAGGGACTTGTGTCAATGAGGTCGGTAGGTCAGGCTGTGGCATGGCCATGACCGAATGTGCGGAGTGCGGAAAGTCGATCAGCACCAGCGCAGTGATGTGTCCGCATTGCGGTGCCCCCCCGGAGGTCGCACTGATAGATAAGGTGGAAGAGTCTGGTGAACTGATGGATTGGGTAGAGGACGTTGTGCGTGAGGCACTGCATCAGCCCGAGGGGGATTTGGATTATGCGAAGGTGGAAGCGCTCAAGCGCGAGGATGCAGGCGTGGTAGACTTGGCGCCCGTAGTTATAGAATTGAAGCGTTTCCCAAAATTAAAGATGCTTTCTCTCTCACACAACAAGATCAGTGACGTGGGACCGCTGTCGGAATTATCGGGGCTGCGTTATCTCTTTCTGGAAAAAAACTCCATCAGCGATCCTAGGCCGTTATGCGCAATCAAGTCCCTGAAACAGCTTTGGCTTTACGGCAACCCACTACATAGTGAGGATATCGTTATGATTGAGCAGGCGGTGCCCAAGTGTGAGGTGTTTTTCTAGCCGATTAGCTATTTCGGATTGAGTCGCTTCTTTGCCTTTTTTACTTCAGGGCAATCCAGCGGGATTGAAGCCAATTGAGCATAAATTGTAGCAGCCTTCTTTTTTTCTCCCTTTACATAATAGTCGTCGGCGACCTTGAGGAGAACGGGTGCTCCGTAAATCCAATTGTAATTTCCTGAGGCTTTGCGTGCTTGCTTGACCTCAGCGATGTTTAGACTCCATCCGGTAGTGCCACTTGCGAGAAGATTAGTGACGTGCTGGCGGTGTCGTAGAGAGAGGGCGTGGCCAAGTTCGTGGGCGGTAACGCGTGGTATAGGTTCGTCTAGGCCACCTTTGACTGTACGCAGACGAGCGAGGTCCTTAACAAACATGCCGTCCGAAGAAAGGAAGACTCCGTTTACGCCGAATCGTTTTATATAATAGATATGAAAACAGTCCTTGCTTAGGCTGTTCTTGGGTCGCAATGCTAGAAGCCATCGTAGCTGGCGTGATTGATAGTTTTGGCGGTATGCATTGGGATTTTCTGCAGGCTCGTGAACAATGCTCTCCAGCGCGAAATGCACACCGGCTTGAGCCCAGATATTGTTGACTTTGCCAAGGATGCGTTGGATGTCCTTCTCGGTCAAAGTAGTGGTGAGATTGAGTTCGCCTTTGGTTGCCATAAGGTGGATACGCACGGGCGCAATAAGCTGGTCTGCGAAGCCAAACTTGGGCAATGGCTCCTCAGCTGAAACTGCACTGTAGATGCAAAAAAGCAGGGTAAAATTTCTCATGTCCATTGAGATTGACATTCTGAGGGAATATTGGGTTAGAAGACACTATTTTTTTCCCCAAAAAGTTTGCTTTTTTCTGAATAGTGCTAAAAAATTCCCAGTCGAAACATTCAACCGAAAATTCGGCGTAAGAAAGAGATTTTATGAGCAATAAACGTGGCTATCAGTGGTGCGGTGGTGCAGACCACAGCTGTAATCCAAATCGACGTGATTTCCTGTTTACTGGTGCCTTGGGTGGCATGGGACTTGGCATTACGCTGGGTGACTTGTTGACAAACGAAGCGAAGGCAGCTGGTGAAGATTGGGTGGACGTAGCGAATGCTAGTAAGCCTGGCAAGGCAAAGAATGTCATCCAGATTTATTTGCCTGGTGGCTCGGCTCACCAGGAAACTTGGGATCCGAAGTATCTCGCGCCGCAGGAATATCGTGGGCCGCTTGGCTCAGTGAAGACAACCATTCCAGGCGAGCGGTTTTCGCAATACCTCGTCAAGTCTGCTAAGATTGCGGATAAAATGACGATTGTCCGTTCGCTTACACACAGTGAGGCTGCGCACGAGCGTGGCACGCACAATATGATGACTGGAGTGCGCCCAAGTCCGGCGACTGTGTTTCCGAGCATCGGCTCGATTGTCAGCCATGAGTTTGGTCCTAGAAAAAACCTGCCTCCGTACGTGGCTATTCCAAGTCAGTCGGGTTATGGGGGTACAGGCTACCTCGGAAGTGCATATGGTCCGTTCAGCCTCGGAGCAGACCCGGGCAGCAGCAGCTTCAAGGTGCGCGACTTGGCGTTGCCTGGAGGCATAGACCAGAAGCGCTTCGCGAAACGGAGGAGTATGCGTTCTATTGTGGACGCTCACTTTAGTTCACTGGAGAAGGCCGACACGCTGGAGGGTATGGATACGTTTTATCAGCGTGCTTACTCGATGATCAGCTCACCCGAGGCGCGGGCAGCCTTTGAAATCAATAAGGAACCGGCCAAGGTGCGTGATCGTTATGGCCGTAATACTGCGGGTGGGCGCCTTTTGCTGGCTCGTCGTTTGGTTGAATCTGGTGTGCGCATGGTGACTACCACCTATGGTGGCTGGGACATGCATAGTAATATTGCAGGCAGCATTAAGAATACGGTGCCGGCACTGGATCAGGCATTTGCAGCTTTAATCAGCGATCTTGATGAGCGAGGGCTGTTGGATGAGACACTAGTGATGATCACCAGTGAATTTAGCCGTACTCCGAAGATTAATCGTAGCGCAGGTCGTGATCACTGGCCGAAGGTGCTCAGCGTTGTGATGGCCGGTGGCGGAATGAAGCGCGGTTATATCCATGGCGCATCGGATCCGACAGGTTCGGAGCCGGATGAGGATCCTGTGAGCGTTCCGGATTGGGCGGCCACGGTTTACTCGCTTATTGGTATTGATCCACATCGTCGTCTTTTGGGCCCGGGCAACCGTCCGATGCCAATTAATTATGATGGTAATATTCTCAAGGATGCGTTGGCTTAAGCTACGTACCCGGGGGACGCGACGGATCGCATTTTAAGAATTACACCGGGGCAATTTCCGAAGGGAGGTTGCCCCGGCTTGCTATAAGGAAAGACTGGTAGATATGAAACGAACTCTAATTTTTCTTGGATTGGCTGGGCTTATTACAAGCGCCATGGCCATAGACCCTCGGCTTAGCTCGGTGTCGCCGCCCGGTGTGCAGGCAGGCACTGAGGTGGAATTGCGCTTCAATGGCAGCCGCCTTGATGACGCGCAGGAGATTCTTTTCTATAAGAAAGGCTTCCAAGTTTTGAAGATTGAGGAGAAAACGGCAGGCTTTGTCCGGGTTAAGGTCAAGGTCTCCGCCGAATGCCCGCTTGGTGAACACCCGGTCCGTGTACGAACGGCAGGCGGCATCACGGAGTTGAAGACGTTTTATGTGGGGCCGTTTCCTGTGGTCGACCGCGTGAAGCCCAAGGGCGATGAACCGCCACAGAAGCTTCCACTCAATAGCACAATCGCCAGTTCGGTTCCCAATGAGTCCCAGGAAATCTTCACGGTCGATGCCAAAAAGGGGCAGCGATTGTCCGCGGAAATCGAAAGCATGCGCCTCGGGCGTGGCTTTTACGACCCCTATATTGAGATTCTTGATACCAAGGGCTTCATCCTCTCACGTTCAGACGACACCAAGCTGTTCATCCAGGACTGCTACGCTTCGGCCATCGTGCCTGAGAACGGCACATACACCATTAAGGTGCGCGAGACGAGTTATGGTGCCGTTGGTTTGTACAGGATGCATGTGGGCACATTTGCGAGGCCAACTGGAGTGTATCCAGGAGGTGGTCAGGTTGGGCAGGAATTGAAGGTGAATTTTATCGATCAGGCAACTGGTGACTTTGTGCAGTCACTGAAAGTACCGAAGCCGGTTAGCTACAATGTGACTGACGGCCGAATGGACCAGCCTAACAACAATGATTTTGGCGTCTTTGCCTTACGCGATGGTGTCCGTGCACCCTCCTGGAATCGCTTGCGTATTTCAGAATTTCCGAACGCATTGGAAGTGGAGCCAAACAACTCCCGGGGAGAGGCCAAGTTGATCGAGACACCGATGCCCTTGGCGCTCAATGGAATCATAGAGAAGCCGGGTGATGAGGATTGGTTTCATTTCACCGCCAAGAAGGGCCAGCGTTATGGTGTTCGCCTGTATGGTCGCAAATTGCGTTCGCCGCTCGACTCAGTCATGAACATCTATA
>CAYUXV010000275.1:0-7982 GCA_964448875.1 uncultured Verrucomicrobiota bacterium | reverse complement strand
CCTCGGCGGTATACTGCAATGCGGCGAGAATGAGTTAGTCACAGCGTAAGGCCCGAAAGAAGGGGTGCTTTTTCAATGCCTGAATATATTTTGTCCTGCCGACAATAATCCCTGCCTGTGGGCCGCCCATAAGTTTATCGCCACTAAAGCAAACGAGATCGGCGCCACCTTTAAGAACTTCCTTGGGGGTGGGTTCATCATGGCCGTGTGCCCATATTTCAGTAGGTTGCAGTACTCCACTGCCCAGATCTTCAACGAAGGGCACACGCTTTTTTTTCGCGAGTTGTGCGAGTTCACGTCGTTCTGGTGCTCCGACAAATCCATCCATAAAAAAATTACTACGATGAACTTTCAGCAGAAGTCCCGTATCTTTGTTTGTGGCTTTTGCGTAGTCGTTGATGGTGGTGCGATTGGTGGTGCCGACCTCACGCAGTCGCGCATCGCTAGTCTCCAAAATATCTGGAATACGGAAGCCTCCACCAATCTGCACCAGTTCGCCGCGCGAGATAACCACCTCTTTTTTCTCTATTGTGAAATGACGAAGGATGAGCACAAGTGCGGCTGCACAATTGTTGACTACCAGTGCGGCTTCAGCACCAGAGAGCTCAGCAAGGCATTGCTCGAGATATGCAGCGCGTTTGCCGCGTCGCCCGGTGGCGAGATCAATCTCAAGATTAGTATGCCCGGTTCCGCTGGCTACAGACGCAACAGGCAATGGCGCACGACCGAGGTTAGTGTGAATGACTTCCCCACTGCCATTGATCACAGGTTGTAGTCTGGACAGTGTCAAATTCTCGAGGCGGCGACGAATGATGTTAAGGATTTCGGCTTGGCTCGGAATCTTTTTGTCTTTGCGAAGAGACCCTAACTCGGCCCGAATAGCGGCAACAATTAATGGCCTAGGGAGATCGCAGTCATCGATCTTGTCAAGTAGGGTATCAACACCGGGAATCGCTCTCAGATTGTTTTTTACTTTGGCCATTAGATTACTGTGATAAGTGGCTCAATGGATTCGGTGATTTCACCGAAGGATTCGAGGTCGAGTTCGACCGTGCTTTCTTTGAAATCGTCAAGGCCTTCTGGCGGCACAGCAACGAGCAAGCCTCCGCTGGTTTGAGGGTCGCAAAGCAGGGCGCGTTGGGCATCGGTAAGTGAGCCGATCTTTTTCCCGTAACTTTCATATTTACGATCGGTGCCGCCGGGAGGACAATCTTCAGCAATGTAATGATCAACCCGACCAAGTCGTGGTACCTTGGCGCCGTTGATGATAGCGCTTACGCCGCTGCCTTCACACATTTCGATAAGATGACCAAGCAGGCCGAAGCCTGTCACATCGGTCATTGCCTTCACGCCAGATAGTACACTTAGTTTGCTGCCAATCTTGTTGAGTGTGGTCATTTGATCAATTGCTTGTTGCACATCGGCTTCATCGGCAATCCCACGTTTCTGCGCGGTAGTCACTAGGCCTACCCCTAAAGGCTTTGTGAGAAACAGTTCGCACCCGATTTCCGCTTTATCATTGCGCTTCAAGTTGCTGACGGCCACTTGACCGGTGACGGCCAATCCAAAGATCGGCTCCGGCGCATCGATGCTATGACCGCCGGCCAGGGGAATGCCAGCCCGACCACAAGCAGTGCGGCTTCCCTCCAGCACACGACCTGCTACAGATGAGGGTAGTTTTTCCAGCGGCCAACCAAGTATAGCAATGGCCATGAGAGGCGTGCCCCCCATCGCGTAAATATCACTGATTGCATTGACAGAGGCGATTTGGCCGAAATCAAACGGATCATCAACGATGGGCATAAAAAAATCGGTGGTGCTAATGACAGCCTGGCCGTTGCCGAGATCGTATACAGCGGCATCGTCCTTGGAATCATTGCCCACCAGAAGACGGTCGCTGGCCTCGGCCTTGCCGGCAAACGAAAGTATTTCTTCAAGTACCTTTGGCGAGATTTTACAGCCGCAACCTGCGCCGTGGCTATATTGGGTTAGGCGGATTGGATCATTCATAATTGGATCGAGGTAAACGAAATTGGCGGAGAGGGTAGGAATCGAACCTACCTCGGCCCGGATCACGAACCGACAACGGTTTTGAAGACCGCGGGGACCACCAGGCACCCTTCACTCTCCGAGATGATGAATGATTTGAATTGTCAACACCAAGACCATTACCGCAACGCCTGTACGGCGCGCAGCACAGCATCGGGATCGGGGAACTCTCCCGTTGCCCGTTTTGAATGGATAACTTTACCATCCGCAGTCACTTCGAACACGCCACCGTCGGAAGGCACTAATTTCAGTGCGCCCAAGCGCTGCTTCAACTTCATAAACCGATCCGCCAAACTGGCGGCTTGAGGCTCATAGTTTCAAGCGGCGCAATATTCGATGACAATTTCTTTTATCATTTAATCCGGAGTGTTAAGGGAAACTGTGGCGTAATTCGTATGTTTTGACCAGTCGGTTATGCAAGTCAGAACAAAAAAAGGCCGCCCGAAGGCAGCCATCGTTTGATCTAAGAGATTTAATAATTACGGATTACTCTTTTTCTGCGCGTCACGCTGATTGCCGGCTGCGCCGCCAACGGCTGCACCAATGGCGCCTCCAATTACCGTAGACTTGGTGTTGCCACCAACTGCCTGCCCAAGGCCTGCACCCAAGGCTCCACCTATGAGAGCGCCCGTACCAGTGTCCGTCGCACAGCCGGTTCCTATGACGAGTGCTGCTGACATTCCTAGAATAGCTTTTTTCATCTTATTTTCTCCTGTTGTTGAGAGTGTTATTGGTGGTCAAAGCTGGCATTTTGGGTAGAAGAAGCAATAATAAATTATTAAAATCGGAAATCTGCCTTGCCTCTACGTGTGTATCATTGAGACTGGCTTTTAAGTATGAAAATTTCACGACGAACTCTAATTGCGACAACTGGTTCCACAGTAGGATTGGCTGCACTCACTGCCGTGGGACAGGTCTCTAGGGACCAAACGAATTTAAATTTTAAGGTTACCAAGAGGCGTATTAGGCAGTCAGTTATGGGATGGTGTTTCAAGCCCATGCCCGCGATTGAACTGGCAAAGCATTGTAAAGCCATTGGGCTTGAGGCGATGGAAGGGATATCCGCGAAGGACTATCCGGCAGTACGGGCACTAGGTCTGAAAATTTCCTTGGTCGGAAGTCACGGCTTCAAAAAGGGACCATTTGCGAAGGCGAACCATGGGCATTGTGCTGAACGGCTGAAGGCAGGAATCGATTTGGCTGTTCAAGTTGGTTGCCCAAGCGTCATCACCTTTACGGGTATGCGAGAAAAAGGCACAACCGATTCACAAGGCGAACATAACTGTGTAGAACTTTGGAAATCTGTAGTGGGTTATGCGGAGAAGAAAAAGGTTCACCTTGTGCTCGAACATCTCAATACGCGTGATGACTCACACCCAATGAAAGGTCATCCTGGTTACTTCGGCGACGATGTGGACCATTGTGCAGAGCTCATCCGCAAAGTTGATTCACCTAATATGAAACTGCTTTTCGACGTGTATCATGTGCAAATTATGAACGGCGATGTAATTCGCCGCATTCAGCAGTATAAGGATGTAATCGGACATTACCATACGGCAGGCAACCCTGGGCGCGCCGAGCTAGATGACAAACAGGAAATCAATTATCCAGCCGTGATGCGAGCCATCGTTGCCACCGGCTACAAGGGGTTTGTTGCGCAGGAGTTTATCCCCACATGGGATGATAAACCGGCTGCACTACGCCATGCCGCTATGGTTTGCGATATCTGATGCCAATAACTCTGCGCAGGAATTAAACTTATCGAATAGTACGGTGAGAGCTTGGAGTGATTGCCCTTCCTCCAGATTCATGGGTCTAAATTATGGAGCAACAGAAACACCGTTTGGGCCGAGCATGCGGTCATCGCCGGCGGGTACGGCTAGGGATACTTTTCCATCGAGAGTGACCTTGTACACACAACCCGTCTTGGGCGACACGACCTTGTCGCTGTCTGTGGGCCATAGCTTGCGTTCGCCATCTGGGTCAAACATCCAGCTCGGTTTGCTCATCTCGGTAACATAAACGCTCGCCCCGTCTCTGCTGGCTGCTACGTCGTTCAAGAACTCGATCTTTGCGGGGAAAGCGCTGGCATCGGCAAGTTTAGTGGCCTTGCCCTCAGCGTTGACTTTCCAAATGGTTGTTTCGTCGGCTGTTACAAGATAGCCGCCAACGTAAGCGATGCCCTTGGGTGAGTTCATGCCACGGCAAAATTCTTTTACTTTTTGGCCGTCAATCACGTTGATGCCGCCGTCGCCAGCTTCGTCGCCATTGATCATGGTTACATATAGCTTGCCATCAAACCCACGACAAACGCTCTCAGGTTTGGTGGGGGTGGGCAATGTTTTGGCCACAGTGGCACTTCCATCGTCGTTCAGTTTCAGGAAAACAAGCTTGCTTTCCAGCATGTCGGGGACAATGAGTTGGTTGTTGGTGCGGTCGTGGTAAAAATCAGCAGCGGTGGTGAAATCAGCAGAAAGAACCTTTTGTACTTTCGATTCGATGTTGTATGACCACACTTTGCCGAGAGGCCAACTGGACACGTAAATCATATTACCGTCCTGCTCGATGGCATCGGCTCCACGGAAACCGCTGGCTATAACCTTCATTTTACCGTCTTCGTAGCTCACAAGATTGCCGGTGAAGAAGTCGCCCATCAGAAGCTTTTCGCTCGGAGTCGAACAGCAGCCGGCCCCAAAGATTAAGCAAAAGCCCAATACGGAAAGTAATATGCAGTGATTTTTCATGGTGGTGAGTGCAGACAATCGCGTGGTATAAATGATGGGTCAACTCCAAACCGTCTTGCCTCTCGCACGGGATTAGCAGATTCTTTCCCAACAATGAAACGCATCCTGATTTTCTTATTGTGTCCAATGCTGCTGGTTTCATACGCGAACGCTGCGGCTAAACCAGAGCGTGTGCTGCGTATTATTGCCTTTGGCGCGCATCCCGATGACGCCGAGTTTCAAATGGGTGGCTGTGCCATCAAATGGGCGCAGCTTGGCCACAAGGTAAAGTTGGTCTCAGTGACCAATGGCGACATCGGTCACTGGAAAATGGCGGGTGGACAACTGGCCAAGCGGCGCACCGCTGAATCCAAGGAAGCTGCCAAACGTATGGGTGTAGAATCACTAGTGCTGGACATTCATGATGGGGAAATCATGCCAACCTTGGAGAATCGCAAAGTTATTGCGCGGCTTATACGTGCGTGGCAGGCCGATTTGGTCTTTACCCACCGCCCGCACGATTATCACCCCGATCATCGCAATGCCGGGTTGCTCATTCGCGACGCAGCGTTTATGTCTGGCGTGCCGTTTTATGTGCCCGATACGCCACCGACCAAGCGCAACCCTGTGTTCATGTATTTCCCCGACCGATATACGCGTCCTTAACCGTTCAAGGCGGATATCGCCATCTCAATCGAAGATGTTTTTGATAAAAAGGTGAAAGCTCTTGATGCCTTGGAATCACAGGTTTACGAGGGTGGCGCCAATGGATCGGCCATTACACTTATACAGCGCAAGGCCAACGATCCCGTGGCACGTCTGGAAATACTCAAGGCGAGCTGGTTTGGGCGCAATGGACGTATTGCTGATCGGTTCCGTGATTCACTGGTTAAGTGGTACGGGCCGAAGGGAGGCAAAGCCATTAAAACCGCTGAGGCATTCGAGATTTGTGAATACGGTCGCCGACCTACTGAGGCGGAGTTAAAGGAACTATTTCCGTTTTTTCAAAATAAAGAATCACCATGAATAGAATCTATATTTTAGCTCTCATTGTTGTTAGTTGTTTGCTGCAAGCAAAGGACGCAACACGACCGAATATTGTTCTGATCATGGCCGACGATCTTGGCTTTGCAGATATTGGTTGTTATGGCTCTGAAATACATACACCGAATCTTGACGCACTTGCGGCAAAAGGCCTGCGTTTCTCGCAGTTCTACAATACGGCCAAGTGTCATTCCTCCCGTGTGAGCCTGCTCACCGGGCTCTACTGTGACCAGGCCGGCAGAGCGAGCCTAAGTCGGGGAACAACCATTGCCGAAGTGCTGGGCAAGGCAGGTTATTCCACTTCCATGGTGGGTAAGTGGCATCTAAGTAAACAGCCTACTGATTTCGGCTTTCAACGTTATTGGGGGCATCTTTCGGGTGCATGCAATTTTTTTACTGGTGACGATACTTTCAGATATAATGGCGAAAACTATGAAGTGCCCAAAATGCTCAATGGCCGGCCGTTTTATACCACGCATGCGATGGGTGATTTCGCGCTGAAATTTCTTGATGAAGCTACAACAAAGAAGGATCCATTTCTTCTCTATGTTGCCTTCAATGCGCCACATTATCCATTGCATGCGCCGGAGGCTGACGTCAAAAAATGTGATGGGAGATATGACGGTGGTTGGGATCAGTTGCGTATCACGCGTTATGCTAAACAACTTAAGATAGGGTTGATTCCTCAGAAGTTTAAGTTGAGCAAAAGGCCAGATCATATTTCAGCTTGGGATAGTCTAAGTGCCAAAGAAAAGCAGTGGGAAGCTGATCGCATGGAAGTTTTTGCCGCGATGGTTGAAGTGATGGATCAGAACATTGGTCGCCTGGTTGATAAGCTCAAAGCAAAGGGGGTATGGGAAAACACACTCTTTCTCTTTTGCGCGGATAATGGCGCGTGTCCTTTTGAGCGAACGCGCGGTCGTTACCTTAAGCCGTGGGATCCTAAATCCTACTGGACCTATGACGCCAGCTGGGCGCATGCGGGCAACACGCCGTTTCGCCTCTATAAGCAAAACCAGCATGAGGGGGGCATCTCCTCACCTTTGATCGCGCATTGGCCAAAGGGGCTGAAGGCCAAGCCCGGTAGCATTACTCGTCAGCCAGGTCATCTCATTGATTTCATGGCGACCCTTATAGATGTGGCCGGAGCGAAGTACCCCGGGCAGATTGGCAGCCGCACGATTGATCCTCTCATGGGCAAAAGCCTCCTTCCCATCCTGCAAGGGAAGGAACGTGAGCCGCACGAAAACCTTTACTTCCACTTCGGCACCGATCGTGCTTTGCGACAAGGACCATGGAAACTTGTATCAGCCAAGCTCGGCCGATGGGAACTGTATAACATCGAAGAGGATCGTACGGAAACAGATGATATCTCAAAAAAACATCCCGAGCGTGTAAAGGCCATGGCCGAGAAATGGTTCGAGATTGCCAAGAACACTGAACGCCTGAAAGGACGCCACACTGCTCCGGTAAGGACCTCACTTAGCAAACTGAACTTTCGCAGGGATACCAGCGGTGGGAGCGCCGGCTCCGGCAAGCGACGGTCAGGGAAAAATAAAGACGAGAAAAAGTGAGGCACTTGAGATACTTCGCCAAGAGCAGGAGGTGGAAGTCGTGCCTATGTGTACTGGTGTCTGGATTCCTTGGTTTTGGGCTGGGGTGTGAGCGAGTGCAGTCAGCTTCCGATGGCTCTGGAAATCAGGTTGCCAAACGGACTGCCGGCAAGTCGGTTGTTGTAGCGTCGTCTCCCATAGTTCAGGCGGCTCGAACTCAAATTGGGCAGACGACGATTTATGACCCGGCTTATGTTGGGTTGAAATATCCGGGTGGGGATGTGCCCCTTGAGCGTGGAGTTTGCACGGATGTCATCATTCGGGCATTACGCAAGGGAGCCGGATTGGATTTGCAGAAGCTGGTCCATGAGGATATGAAAAAGGCCTTCACCAAATATCCCAAAATATGGGGATTGAAGAAAACCGATCGCAACATCGATCACCGACGTGTTCCCAACCTAAGTCGATATTTTGAGAGAGAGGGTTGCTCATTGGCAGTGAGTAAAAACAAAGGAGATTACCTTGCCGGAGACATGGTTGCCTGTTTGGTCGGCAAGCGTCCGCACATTATGATAGTGAGTGATAAAAAGGCGAATGATGGCACTCCGCTTGT
>CAYUXV010000274.1:0-5948 GCA_964448875.1 uncultured Verrucomicrobiota bacterium | reverse complement strand
CCAAACGAATCGGTGCCTATGGCAACTCTGCAGGAGCGCACTTGGTCTGCATGCTTGGACTGGCGAAACCCGAGGCCAAGCTTGAGGGGGATGGTCCTTATCAGGATCAATCCAGCCTGGTTCAGGCGGTGTGCGCGTCGGCCACTCCCTCCAGTTTCGTGCTCGACAAGGACAGAATCAAAAGACGCGGCCTACCCGGGGCCATGCTGGCTGGTCCGGCCGAAACCCTAGTTGCCCGCGCCACCGCCACATCGCCCGCCACATATGTGTCTGTTGATGCCCCACCCATACTGCTGGTGCATGGCACTGCGGACACCACGGTGAACGTGAAGCACGGTGACACGTTTCATGCCGCGCTCAAGAAGGCCGGCGCCAAGCATCTGGAATACATTCGCGTGGATGGAGCAGGCCACGGTGTTTTTCATCAGGCATCCAAAAAAACATACCCGGCAATGGAGGCATTCTTCAAAAAACACCTCCTTGAAGCCGGAAAATAAATCGCCTCAAGGAGGTTGCGCGGGCCGATGCAATCTGCCAACCTTGGCTGATGAAACGCACTCTTTTCTCCTTGGTTTCCGTCGTGCTCTTAGCGTTCTCCGCCACAGCCCGAAAGGCTGGCAAACCCACGTTATGCGTCGGCAAATATCATTCCGAGGCAGATGCAGTTAAGCAACTCGCCCGCCTTTCAAAGACCCACTCAAATCTAGCACAGTGGAAAGTGCGGTCTGCCGCCGTGCGGCAACAGATTCTGACCGGCGCCAATCTCAATCCCCTCCAAGCGCACGCCGCTCAACCCAATCATCAAGGACAAGCGGAGCTACAACGGTTACACCGTTGAGTCAGCAGCCTTTGAGGCGCGACCTGGATTTTTTGTCTATGGCAGCCTGTACCGGCCGTTGGGGCACAAGGGATCACGGCCCGGAATCCTTTGCCCGCATGGCCACGCTCGCGGCCCGGAGGGCGGCAGATTGCGCTCGGACCAACAACACCGGTGCGCCACGCTCGCGCGGATGGGTGCGGTGGTGTTTTCCTATGACATGATAGGCTTTGGGGATTCACTGCACCTTGGCTGGAATCATAAACATAAACAGGCGCTCACGCTGCAAACTTGGAGCAGCATTCGGGCACTGGATTTCCTGGAGACTCTGCCTGAGGTGGACAAGAAACGCCTCGGCGTTACCGGCTGTTCGGGCGGTGGCACGCAGACGTTTTTGTTGACGGCGGTGGATGATCGCGTGGCGGTGAGTGTGCCGGTGGTGATGGTTTCCGCACATTTCTTTGGCGGCTGCCACTGCGAAAGTGGCATGCCCATCCACAAGACGCCAAAGCTGGAAACCAACAACGCCGAGTTTGCCGCGCTGGCCGCGCCGCGCCCACTGCAGTTGATCTCCGTAGGCGGCGACTGGACGAAGAATAATCCGAGAGTCGAATACCCCTTCATCAAGTCCATCTACAAGTACTATGACGCGCAAACAAAGGTTGAGAACGCGCACTTCGCCAAGGAAGGACACGGCTATCAACTATCCAAACGTCAGGCCATGTACCCCTTCATGGTCAAGCACCTCGGGCTAAACCCCAAGGGTGTGCTCAACAAAAAGAGCGGCGTATATGACGAAAGTAAAAACACCATCGAGAAGCCGAAGAGGATGCATAATTTTGCTTCACTCAAAGACATGCCCAAGCATGCGCTCAAGCCAGGGGCAGTGGTACCGTTCAGGTAGAACTTTTATTCACGCGTAGGCGTTGAACAAGCGACCGGGATTATAGCGGGGCCCCATCAGTGAAAACACCGACAGCCCGCGCGCGTTGGTCGAGGCACTCTTAGTCACCGGATAGCTCTCAATCATGGATTGACCTCGAACCTCGGAGGCATCGCGGTTCATGCGCTTGGAATAGTAGTTTGCCCACGCCATGTGCTTTGCCTTGGTGGCAACCGGTGCGCGCTGGGCGCGATTCAGACGTTCGCTGTCAACGGCGGCAGGGCCACTATTGAGCCCGCCGATCGTGTCGGTCCGCGCATAAAATGGCACGGAAGTAGCACCCGTAATTTCCATGAATATCCCAACGCAGAAGCACACCAAGCCACAGACGACGTAAGTGAGAATTCTGCCAGCGCGAAAAAAGATACCGGCAAATCAGGTAACGGCAATACTAAAGCGCAGTCAGTCCTTGAGAGCTACCGTGGCTCGAATGCCACGCATGGTTTTCCAGATCGGAGCGTCAACCTTTTGCGGTGAAGCGCAAACGAAGAGGTAATTGTAGGGCGAGCCTTTGTATTTCCACGTTTGAAGTTCAAAATACAGCGTTTGCATCTTCTTGGTAGCAAATGGTTCCAGCCAATATACCTCTGCCCGGTAGGATTTCACATCCACGGAAGCCTTTGCAACAGAGCCGTCTTTCTTTAATGGCTCCACCTTCACCGTAAACTTACTGGTGTCCAGATTGGGATTGCGCATCACATTTTTTGACAGACCCGAATAGTAGATTAGCAGTTCCTTACGAAGAACATCCGCCGTTAGTTCCGGTTTGGGCTGCAGGGCAAAGAGGAACACATAGGAGAAAAAATCCTTATCAGTGGCCTTGAACATGCCCGGTGCAAAGAGAATTTCCTCAATGCCCTTAAGTCCCATCTTTGGCGCGAAATTGGGTGGCAATTTGATACGCTCGCCGAACCACTGTGGCGTAGGTTTCTCTATAAGAAACTGCTGTAGATCCAGCGGCTTGGCTGCATCTACCGTAAAAGCGACACAGATTAGAAATAGAGAGGTGAATCGTTTCATTTTTTTCCTATAGCATACAGCGCCTCGTAACTCCGCAAATAAATGCGGCCATTAGCCAACGCGGGCGAGGCGGTGAGTTGGTCTTTGATCTTGTTTTTGGAGAGAACCTCGAATTTTGGGCCCGCCTTGATAACCGACACTGTGCCGTCACGAGCCGTGACATAGATTTTGCCATCAGCGGCAACAGGGGAACCACGGTAGGTCTGCGCGTGGGCACGTTCGGAATAGTGTTGCTCGCCGGTTGCCGCATCAAGACAGAGAATGGAGCCATTCTCGCGGTTGAGATAAACTTCCTTGCCATAAATCAGCGGCGAGACGACATCCGGCGTGCCACGTGTAAGACGCCATTGCTCGCCTTTAGCGCCGGACATAATAAGCCCAGTGGCATTTGGTCGCACCCCCACTACACCCCGCCCTTTTGCCGACGGAACAACAATTAGCCCGGGCACAGCCACTGGTGAGGCAACGAAGCGCAAGGTGCGATTGTACCGATCCTTGGGGTTTAAATCGCCAACGCGCCAAATCTCCTTGCCATCAGAGAGCCGATGCGCGACGGCATAGTCATTGCCGTGTGTGATGAGTCGCGCCTGTTTACCGTCCTGCCACAGGCAAGGTGAAGTGTACGAATGTTCGCATTCCGCGACACCGTCACTCGGTCGCTCTACTTTCCAGATTTCCTTGCCATTTGCTGTATCAATCGACACCACCCACGCGCCTCCGGAATGGATAAGCTGCAGATAAAACCGTCCCGCATGCAAGAGTGGCGTTGTGTGATAGCCAAAGCCGTAACGGAATTTCCCATAACGCTCCTGCGCATTGAAACGCCATACTTCCTTGCCATTAAAATCAAACGCCACAACCTCGCCCAACCCAGTCATGGTGAATACGTACTTCCCATCGGTGCTCGGCGAAGGAGAGGCAAACGACTTTTCGCCCTTTGCCTTACCCCGAGACTCGGCCACCTTTGATGTCCACAACAGTTTCCCAGCCGTGCTCACGCACAAGAGCGAAATCTGCTGCTCATCCTGTGTCATTAAAAAAATCTTATCACCCCAAACCACAGGCGTCGCCGAACTACCACCCGAAAGCTCAAGCTTCCACGCGATATTTTTCTCTTCGCTCCACTCCACCGGCAGTCCCTTTTCAGCGCTTACTCCATTATGATTCAGCCCTCGCCAGTGCGGCCAATTATCAGCACACAACAAAGATGGCAACAGAAAGTGGAATAGTAGCAGAATTGAGGTTAGCAAAATTTTCATTGTTTTGGGTTCCTAAATCATCATGGCTCTGGATGGCGCTTGGCAGTCCAGAAAATGGCGTTGGCGAGCATGCGTCTGAAGTTTTCGTTTTCAAAGTCCTTGAACACACCCAGCGAGGTGTAAAATGTACGGCCACTTTTCCAAGTATTCACCCAACTGACAGCGTGACTGTCTGTCCCAATGTCACCCTGCTGCAACAAAGTCGTGCCCTTGGCTAAAGGTCCTGCTTTGTAGAGCTTGTCTGAAGTGATTTTACCTACGCCCTTAAGCACCGGATGTTTGCTCAAATTGTTCACCTTCACTGGCACATCTCCAAAGTGACCCTGATAATTTCCTCCCATCACCTGCCGATCGAAAACCTCGTTATCCGCCTTCTGAAAAGCATGACTCGCTGTGCGCACACCCACGATGGGTTTACCTTTCTCCCAGTGCGCGCGGATGAGTTTCATCTGCGACTCAACCAACTTCATGCGACGGGCAAAAACAAACATCACATCTGCATCTTTGAGTGCATCAAGATGCGGTAATTCTTTTATGCCATCATGCCCCCATGAAACGGTGCACTTCACATCATGGTGCTTCTCCAGCCAAGGGATGAATTTTCTAAGCGACTCCTCGCTCTTATACTCCCGCGCACCGGAAATGAAGTGAATCTTAAGCACCGCCGCATCAACAAACGTGGCGAGTGCAAATACCGTAAACCAAAGGATGAACCGTGTATTCATAAGGAACAATCGAAAGTGTGCCTCGACTCCATGCCTTTGGCAACGCCTCTCTCCATGTGGAAGCTCGGACTTATTTCTTGATCAATTCGCTTTCCAGAAACACCAGATCCTTCTCGCTCAACCCGCGCCTTTCATGTACATGCAGGATTCGACAGATTCCTGCTTCCTCGCATTCTTCAATGTTCTTCTTGCTGTCATCAACAAATATGGCTTCCTCGTAGCTGATACTCCTTGAACCGATCTCCTCGGAGATAACCTTGTGTTTCTGTCCTTTGAAACGTTTGAGTGTTTCAGAATTCCTGCCAATGATGGTATCCTTCGCAAAAAAATCGGCCAGACCGACTCGGGCAAGTGATTCCTTTATCACAGCAGTGTAACCATAAGAGATAATTAAACATTTAACCTCTGCCTGGACCAGTCGTTCAAAGTGCTTCTTCAATCGCGCGATCCGTTCTTCCCCTCCAAACGCATCAATAAAAAACTGGTCGTTTTTTTCTGATACATCATCGGCCCCTTTGGTCTCGTGGAAGATATGAATTACCGGAAGGGTTTGGTCAAAATCATAGAATACAATACGGAGGGGCTTTTGATTTTCTTTTTCCACGGACAGATTCTCTTTTGTTGGTTTATTCTGATAGGGAGGAGAATCGGCAGACCCGCACCCAATGACAAACGAGAAAATCATCATCAATAGGATAACAGCCTGCCTCATGCGCCAACCCTACCTCCTTCCCTTGTCAGTTCAAGTTCGCACCGGCAAAGCACCAGAGGTTACCGGCAAAATCATGCACCAGCAGCAGATTACCGGTGATGACCGGTGAGGTCTTGATAGGGGTTCCCAGTATGTATTCCCAAACCACCTGCCCTTTCCTGTTCACTGCGCGAAGGGAGGTGTCATCATGGCCAAACCAGGCAAGTTCACCGGCAATGATGGGCGTAGAACTTCCAGCCATGGCCTGACGACGCGATCTGTGAAAACGCTTTGCATCGGTTGCACACTTCACGGTCCATTGTGGCTTGCCGTCTTTCAGGTTAAAGGCGCGGCAGTCGGTGCCATTGGCGATCAATAAATCATCCCACACCACCGGAATCGCATTTTGATAGCCCGCATTTAGATGGCCTGCCTGCCACATCATCTTGCCGGTCGACGCTTCACGGACGCGGATACCCGAAGAACCGCTGTA
>CAYUXV010000273.1:0-5405 GCA_964448875.1 uncultured Verrucomicrobiota bacterium | reverse complement strand
GTCAATTCGATGACTTGGAAAAGGCAAATCGATTTTGGCATAATCAGGTATTAGCGACGTAGGCGCTTTTAGCCAAAAAAGAGGCTGCTTGGGGACAGGGTGCCCTGCCTCTCGCGCGTGATCGGCATAATTCAATCCTACTGCAATAATCTTAGTAGGTTCAACAGGCGTAAGAGTCTTTATTCCTTTTGGGGAAATTGGTTTCTTTACATATGACGGAGAGCCAAAAACATCTCCCTTTAGCTTGTAGAGCTTCCCGTCAACTACCTTTGCGTGGAAAATTTGATCACCTTTTTGAAAACGTCCGATAGCTGCCATGGATTTGGGTTATTAACAGCTTTTTCACAAGGATCGCAAGTAAAAAAACCCTTATTTAATAGTAATATTACGAATAAGTGTTCGTCATATCTAATCAAAACGGTTACAACTACATCACATGATTTTTCGCTTAATAGCTGCGTTTTTAGCACTTCAAGTAATCACGTGGACAAACATTGCTGCCGATAAACCAAAAATCCAGCAATCAGCGGGGATAGTTTGGAAGCGAGGTTCGGATAAATTTGATGCCCGGATTCAAAACTTGGATCTTGCCAATATTTTGGAATCAATCCGCACGCAAACTGGATGGGAAGTATATATGGATCCAGGAATGAAGCAGAAAATATCTGCCACATTCAAGGACAAGGATGCCACAGACGCTATGGATTTGCTTCTCGGGAATATTCGGTATGCCATGGTGCCAGGGCGTAAAGGCCCAACTAAACTTTATGTATTTCGAGATAAAAGGGATCAAGCCACCAAGTTGATTGTCGCCCAAGCTCGCAAAGCCAAGCCGATTCCAAAAGAATTAGTAGTAGTATTGAAACCTGGTGAGGATGCGAAGGCATTGGCCAGAAAATACAATGCAGAAATCGTCTCTTCGATTGATGAATTAAATGCACATAGATTGCGTTTTAAAGATCAGAACACTGCTGACTTTGCTAATACACAAATTTCTGGAAGCGGGGAAGGCGAAACAGACAGTGTGTACGGTATCGAACGACCGGTTGCATCGGAAAATCTTGGAAACGCAGCACTGCCAGGCCTTAAACTTAATAAACCACCGTCGGATGCTGCAAATAGCATAGTGATTGGCATGATTGACACCGCGGTGCAGCGAAATAACATGGCTCACGCGGACTTCCTGCTTCCTACGATCAATGTTGTAGGTGAAGCCTCACCTGCTGGAGATTCGCCAACTCATGGCACGTCAATGGCTGAAGCGATGTTAAGGGGTGTGTCTGACACACAAATGGCCACTTCAGACCAACCTGTGCAAATTTTGCCAGTAGATGTTTATGGAAATTCACCAACAACAACCACGTTTGATGTTGCCCGTGGTATTGTTGAGGCGTCTAACGCCGGCGCAGACATAATAAATCTCAGCTTGGGCGGCACTGGCGACAGTAAATTTTTACACAACGTCATCAAGCAAAGCAATGATGTTGGCGTGCTGTTCCTTGCAGCTGCAGGTAATGAGCCGGTTGCCACACCGACATATCCCGCTGCCTATCCTGAAATCATGGCGGTGACAGCCGTAGACCGGCGCGGCAATCTTGCCAGCTATGCCAACTATGGCGATTTTGTAGATGTGACCGCGCCTGGCTCAATGGTTATCCCCTATAACAGTAGCGCTTTTTATGTCACCGGGACCTCGGCTTCCAGCGCATACCTTTCAGGCGTAGCTGCAGGCATGACTTCACAAACTGGTAGCACACCTCAACAGGTAGGTACAGCTATCAGGACAGTAAGGGCTATAAAATAGACACGTCAGCGTTTTGTTGCCGCAGATACCCACTTGGCTTGTGGGATGATAAATTTTTTCACCTCAACCCGGACTTTTTGGGTGTCAAAATCAGCATGTAAAAGATCTGTAATATCAGCAGCTAGTTTCTCAATCAATTTCCACTCCCGGCCTTCTCCAAATATGAGCAGCCGCTGAGTAACGGCAAAATAATCGACAGTCATCGAGATGTCGTCCGACAGTGTGGCTTCTTCAAAATCCACTTCCATTTCGATTGTAATTAAAAGTCGCTGCGGCTCGGCTCGTTCACTTTGAGGAACGCCTACGCGATAAAAAACCTCTAGATCCTTAATGCAGATCACGTTACTCACCTGGTAAAGCCTCCAGCAAAACTCGTGTTGGTTTGTTTAAATCCATTTCCATTGCGTCCCTTGGTTCTGCCCACAAAAACTCTTGTGCCTCGTCATTCAATGCAACATCAGTTGAGCCGATGCAACGGCATGTGTAATTGAGCAAGAGAAAATGTTCATCACGGTAAAACTCCTTCGAGCTGATGCAGTCTTGTGCAAGAATGAATTTGATATTGCCAATTTCCAGTCCTGTTTCTTCATTTAATTCGCGCACTAAAGCTGCCTCAGCTGTTTCACCCCAATTAATTTTACCACCGGGAATGCCCCATTTCCCAGACCACTTCTGCGTGCGGACAACTAATATACGGCTAGTGCTATCATAAATAATGGCTCCAACCGTAGCAATTGGCATCTTTTTGTCGGTGCGGGGATTAGGTAAGACCATTCTGTTACTTTCAAGCATTTCCCTCAATTCACACAAATTCTCAACGACCACACTCGGCCTGCTTTGGCGTAATTGCTTCAAGGTGTTGTAGCCGGTCAACACGGCGCATGAGGAAATGCCTCCAATGTGCGCGGTTTCAATATCATGCTGCATATCACCAATGAAAACTGTTGATTCCGGCTTCAAGTCATTTTCATTTAGGATATCGATGATTTTTGCTCGTTTATCCATCACACGGATATACGTATGATCAAAATCAAATGAAAAACGTTCAGATTGAGCACGGTAATGGTCAGGGTGAATTGTGCTCAAAAGGAATGTTCTTAGACCGTTTTCGCGACAGAAATTAAAAAATTTGCGTGCATGTGGCAGCAGCTTGATTTCCTTTTGTTCCTCGGCAAAGCTCTCCTTGTACCATTCCTCCAACTGTTCCAATGGGACACCAGGTGTTACCCGGTCATAAAATTTATCGAATGGCAGGGTGAATTCTGAACGAAATTCCTCTAGCGATAACTCTGGCCGGCCAGATTTTGACAATGTGTAATTAGTGGCACGCCATACCGCCGGCAAGTCGTCTACTAACGTGCCAGACCAATCGAAAATAACATTCTGAATTTCTGCCATTTCACTTTGCTGGATCGACCGAGGATTTAGGCACTTCCCCGTGTTTGGGCTCTACTAGTTTCACCAAAGCGATCAAACCCGCCAAAACTGCTAAGCCCGCGCAAATGAGATATGGCAGTGCGGGCCATAAGTCGAACAGGCTCAACGCAAAAATCGGGCCAATGATACGTGCGAGGCTCCCCACGCTCTGAGTCACTCCCATAACCTCTCCCTGTTCATCATCGTTTGCATTTAGTGATATCAGTCCAAATGTTGGAGCGCGATAAACCCCCGAGCTTATGGCAAACAATGCCAACCCGCCCATCAACCAACCCAGCCCACGGCTACTGTCGCAAAATGGTAATATCGCCAAGCTTACTCCTACCAAAACCAATCCACCAAAAATCATTTTCTTTTCACCAAACATTTTCACCAGTCGCCCAATTAAGCCACCCTGCACAATCGCTCCAATAACTCCACAGTACGCGAATAGATAATAGGCGATCGTCTTCGTATAGTTTATTCCTCCGATTGCATCGTTTGCCCCGTTTCCATGTTCAAGACGCCCTGAGCGCGGCGCTAAAACTTCCTTCTCCACCCCGTTAATCGTCACATTCGCGATAATTTGACCTTTCTTTACTTCCTTGCCATCGCCCTCCTTCCAGTCGATATCAGTGGCGCTAGGAAAATTAACTTTTTCAACATATTCAAACATTCCGGGTTTCTCCTTGGTCCCTACAAACAACAACACAAAAGCTGACTCAAAACTCGTAAAACAGAACGTGGCCATAAAAAAGATCCCGACTAAAAAACCAAGCTGCGGTCGCCGAAGCACACGAGTCCATTGCTCAAGTCGTGGTACGGGTGCTGATGGCTCAGAATCTGACTTGCGGCTTTCTCCGAGGATAAAATATGCAAGAACAAGATTGGCTGAACAGATGGCAGATGCAGTCCAGCCTGGTCCAGATGCACCCCACCAATCTGTACTTATAGCACCCAATGCGGGTCCAATTACAAATCCCAAGCCGAATGCCATGCCGATAAGGCCCATCTTCTTAGAGCGATCCTCTGGCGGTGTTACATCGGCAATATACGCACTCGCAACGGATAGATTCGCGCCACAGATGCCAGCAAATATTCGAGAAACGACCAACAGCCAAAGATTTAATTCCGCTGCAGCTATTGCAAATATTAGATATGAAATAGCTGCACCAGCAGTGCTGACAAGCAATACTGGCCTTCTTCCTATACGATCACTTAAGCGTCCCCAAGCTGATGCAAATAGGAATTGCATGGCTGAGTATGACGCAACGATTAGGCCGACTTGCCAGCCCAATGCACCAAATTCTTTGCCGTACAGAGGGAGGACAGGCAACACAATGCCAAATCCCACCAAGTCAATAAACACGGTCAAAAAAATGACAAGTAGTGATGGCTTTCTCATGCGCAGGACGGACATTAGCCCAATAGTCGACGGCCGGTTAAGGGAAAAATTCAGCGCCCCATTGTCGCCAGCGTGCTGGTCGGTGCCGCAGGATCTGACTGTTGCTTGCCGTAAAGCCAACACCAAGAGTCTCGTATGTCTTCAAGAATCATGTACAGGGAAGGGACTATCACCAATGTTACCGATGTAGCGAACATGACACCGAAGCCAAGAGAAATGGCCATCGGGACAAGAAACTGCGCCTGAACACTCTTTTCAAAAAACACCAATGGCGCAAGCCCTGCAAAGGTCGTAAGGCTGGTAAGCCATATTGCTCTGAAACGGGCAACGCCACTGATGCTAACAGCATCTATCAAATTTTTATGCTTCGGACGGTTGCGGTTCACAAAATCCACCATTACGAGGCTGTCATTGACAACAATGCCTGTCAATGCAACCACGCCAAACATGGACAGGATGGTCAATTCCATGCCCATAATAAGGTGGCCAAGGACTGCACCTATGAGACCAAACGGAATTGCACACATTACAATAAATGGCTGTAAATAGGATTTGAACGGGATGGCTAGTAATCCATAGATCATCACCATCGCCACAAAATAAGCTTGGATTAGGCTTTCCATTGCCAGCTCTTGCTCCTCGCGAGAGCCCTTGAAGTCAGCCATGACTCCGGGATTGGAAGCAAGGATCTTTGGCATATCAATTTTACGTAAGCCGGCAACTACCTTGTCTGGCTCTGACTGAGTAATATCAATATCGGCGGTAAATGTCACTGAACGG
>CAYUXV010000272.1:0-23382 GCA_964448875.1 uncultured Verrucomicrobiota bacterium | reverse complement strand
GAAGGCGTCGTTCGCGAAATACATCCCACCGACTGCCAAGGTGAAGACGCAGATGAACGCCACCGTGGCGGACAATGCAATTACAGCCGCCGAAACGAACGTGGCAAGCGCGGGTGCGTTTAAAGCTACTAGCAAGGATGGGCTTTCGGGTCTGTTACGTGGGAGAATCCTGCCAAAGATTCCTTATGAACAAGATTTTGAGAGCTATAAACTGACAGTCGATCATCCTGCAGACGGGGTTAAATTTGCCTATCCACCTTTGGCATGGACGGGTGCGCGCTTGAAATGGGAAGTACGCGATCTGGATGGCAACAAGGTTTTCGCTAAGACACTCGATCGTGTGCTCTTCCAGCGTGCAATCACCATCTTTGGTGATCCGGAGTCGAGCAACTACACAATCGGGGCGGACGTGATGACCGATGGCAACCGCCGCATCAAGGGCAACATAGGCGTCATTAATCAGCGTTACTACATTACGCTGATCGGCAACCAGCAGATCCTCGAGGTAAGTAGCAATCACGAGCGGGTGAAGGAGAGCGTTCCCTTCAGCTGGTCACCCAAAAAGTGGTATCGACTGAAAAGCCGTGTAGACATAGCTGCCGATGGCTCTGGAGTCATTCGCGCCAAGGCTTGGCCCAAAGGCGAAGTAGAGCCGGCTGACTGGACTATCGAAGTCAAACATAAGAATGCACATAAGAAGGGCGCGCCTGGAATCATCGGCTTTTCGCCGCAGAGCCTAAAGCGCGTGTTTATCGACAACATCTCGATTAAAAACAACTGAACAAGCGTCTAAAGACTGGAAGGAGATCACAGACCTTTATGAAATTATATATTACACTCGCCATTGTCCTGCTGGGTACAAGTTTGGCAAATGCTGCCGATTGGCCGGTTTGGGGCCGAAATGGCAATCGCAACCTCTATTCGCCCGAGAAGGGCCTGCCCGCGAGTTTTGACCCGGGCAAGTTCAAGAAAGGTACTGAGGAGATTGACATGGCCACCACGAAGAATGTCCGCTGGGCAGCCAAGTTGGGTAGCCAAGCTTATGGAAACACAACCGTGACTGGTGGCAAAGTTTTCATTGGCACCAACAATGAGACCCCACGAGACAAGCGGCATCTTGGTGACCGTGGGATTGTTTATTGTCTCGATGAGAAAACGGGCGAGCTGCTCTGGCAGTTGGTTGTGCCCAAACTCGGCGCGGGCAAGGTTAGCGACTGGGAATATCTGGGCATTTGCTCCAGCCCGGCGGTGGATGGCGACCGCGTATACATTGTCAGCAATCGCTGTGCGATCCTTTGTCTCGATGTTGAGGGAATGAAGAACGGGAATCAGGGTTTCCAAGATGAGGCTAAGTTCGTGGCCGGCAAAGGTAAGCCGCCGATCGAGCCTGGCGCGAAGGATGCGGATATCATCTGGCGCTTCGACATGCGTGACGAACTGGGTGTATTCCCGCATAACATTGCCAGCAGCTCAGTGTTGATCATGGGCGACCTGCTTTTCTGTACCACTTCGAACGGCCAAGACTGGAGCCACTTGAACATCCCCAGCCCACTCGCGCCCTGTCTGATTGCCTTGAATAAGAAGGACGGCACGTTGGCTGGCGAAGAGGCCGCAGGTATAGGAAACCGTATTCTTCATTGCAATTGGTCCAGTCCGGGCGGCGGCAAGGTAAAGGGCAAGGATGCCGTTTTCTTTGGAGGTGGCGATGGCGTGCTTTATGCATTCTCAGCCACCGAGTTTGAGGAGGAAAAAGACGGTGCCGATACTTTCAATCTCATGAAGCTCCTTTGGAAGTATGACTGCGTGCCCGATTCTTATAAGAAAGACAAGGACGGCAAGGTTATTAAATACCCAGCTGCCGAGGGTCCAAGCGAAATTATTGCTACGCCGGTATATTATAATGGGAACGTCTACATCCCTATTGGTCAGGATCCGGAACACGGAGAAGGTAATGGAAACCTTGTGTGTATCAATGCAGATACCGGCAAGAAGGTGTGGGATTACCGCAAGATCCAACGTACTATCTCCACTGTTGCCATAGATGAGAGCAATGGGCTGCTCTTTGCGAGTGACTATACCGGCTATGTTTATTGTGTTGACGCCAAGACCGGCAAGGAGAACTGGGTATACGACACCAAGGCGCATATGTGGTCCAGTCCGATGGTGGCCGATGGTAAAGTGTACATCGGTGACGAGGACGGTGATCTAACAGTGTTGCCCTCCAAGGCCGATTTTAAGCCCAAGAAGGACAAATACCTTTTCGAGACCAATATGTTGGTCCCGATCTACTCAACGCCCATCGTTGCTAATGGCACTATCTATATAGGCACACAAACTCATTTGTATGCCGTGCAGGCTTCAAAAAAGGCTGCATCAACCAAGTAATTTCACTGGTGGCAAACACCAACCTTTGAATGAAATACTTGGTCGTAGCGATCATGGTGTCGCTCGCATGGCTGCACCATGACTGGTGGTGGGGTGACTTGGAGAGCTTGGCTCCCTTTGGCATCCCCATGAGCCTTGGTTATCACGTTGGTTTTTCCTTCGCCACCGCTGCAGCATGGGCATTGGCAGTCTATCAGGCGTGGCCGAAGGAACTAGAACGCTGGGCCGACAACGATGGTCGCCGCCGCTCGCGTTCGCGCAATCGCCCCCGTCGTCCGTCCCGATGAATTTTCTCGCTGTCGTTTCACCCACGCCCATCTGGGTGGTGCTGGGCTATCTTGTCCTGCTGCTTGGCTTGGGTGTCTACAGCAGCACACTATTTAAAGGCACCAGTCGCGACTACTTCGTGGCAAGCCGTTCAATCGGTTCATTCCTGCTGTTGATGAGTGTCTTCGGCACTACGATGACCGGCTTCGCCCTTGTGGGTTCAACCGGTCAGTCGTTTTTGAAAGGCATCGGCGTCTATGGAGCCATGGCATCGTGGAGCGGCTTAATTCACTCAGCCATTTTCTTCCTTGTTGGAATCCGCCTGTGGGCCATCGGCAAGCGCAACGGCTATGTCACGCAGGTACAGTTCTTCCGCGATCGCTTCCAGTCGCAGACCTTTGGCTATGTGCTCTTCATAATACTCGTTCTGCTTGTTATCCCGTACTTGCTAATTGGGATTTTGTCAGCTGGCTCATTTGTTGCGGCAAGTACCAAGGGCATGTATGGCTGGGGAGACGGCATCCCTCCGTGGCTTACCGGTCTGGTTATCTGCGGTGTGGTGCTTACGTATGTTTTTCTTGGCGGCATTCGTAGTGCTGCGTGGGCAAATACATTTCAAACGCTAGTTTTCATGGTTACCGGCGTCGTCGCGTTCTTCATGATCTCACACAAGATCAGCCACGACATCGCCGGCCATAAGGACGCCGGTTTATTTGAGAACATCCGCTACGCAACCGAGTTCACCGACGACCGCCCTAAGGCTCGCCGTCTACTCGTGCGCGGTGTGCACTCGGAGGACCAGAAAAAATTTGAGGAAGATAGCGTCGAGTACCGCATTAAATTCATCCAGGAAGGCGAAAAAGACCCCGGGGCCGAATGGCGGGCAATGAAAACCACTTGGACCGAAGGCATCAACGCCGAGTTGGAAAAGCTTGCTGAGAAAGATACGGACGGCGATCTGGCAATATCGCCTGAAGAGTTCAAAACACTGTCTGTTGCCGACCAAAAGGCTTACGCCGTCGTTATCACCGAGGCGCTGAAGGCAGGCGGCGAAACCGCCGAACAGGTTGCCACCTACTTGCCTGATCACGAATCATTAAATGACACTTTTGCTTCTCTACGCGCCAGCGCACTTAAGGAAGCCAAGGCAAATCCCGATGATTTCAATTCCCAAGCCATCGAATCGCTCTTGCTCCCACCCAAACCCGAATTCGGTGATGTCTCCTCCAAGATCATTGCGCCAGAGGAGCCCAAGCCCACCTTCAGCGATCTGCTGTTTATTTCATTTCTATTCATCCCCATCAGTGTCGGGATGTTCCCACATGTTTTTCAGCATTGGCTTACGGCCAAGTCGGCCAAGTCTTTTCGTTTGCCAATTATCGCGCATCCCATTTGCATCGCAATTGTGTGGCTACCCTGTATTCTCATCGGTGTTTGGGCAGCCGGACTGCATGCGGCCGCGCTCAACGACGGCTTGCCCGCGGACTTGAATGAGGCGTTCGCCGGCCTGAAGAACCCCAACGCCGTACTTGGCACCATGGTGCAGGTGCTGGTCGATAATCCGCTGCTCACCGGACTGCTGATGGCGGGTGTCCTGGCGGCCATCATGAGCTCGCTCGATTCCCAATTCGTCTGCCTCGGCACCATGTTCACCAACGACATCTTTCTGCCGCTGGTGGACGAGCACGACTACACCGACCGCCAGAAGGTCTGGGTCGCGCGCTGTTTCACACTCGTCGTCGTCGCGGCCGCCTATGTGCTGTCACTGCTATGGCATTCCAAGAGCGTTTTTGACCTAGGTATCTGGTGTTTTACAGGTTTTGCCGCCCTAACGCCCTTGGTTATTGCTGCGATCTATTGGAAACGAGTCACTCTGTCAGGCGCATACGCGTGCATCGTGGTTACCGTAATATTTGGTCTTTACCTGTTTTCGCAATCAGATTGGGGTGGTAATCGAGCTTATCTGGTGGCTGGTTTAAAACCCGTAGCACCGCTCACGCTTGCTTCGGTCAGTGCGCTCATCCTTGTTTCTCTTTTTACCACGCCACCAACCAAGGAAACATTGCGCAAGTTTTTTCCCTCGAATAATCGGCAAATGAACAACAACAAACAGCAATCCGGAAGACCGCAAGAACAAAGGGGCAATCCGGATAGGAGACAAAATTATGGGAACAGAAATCGTAGAGCCAACCGCCCTAGACGCCCAGATTCAGGCGGCCAGTGAGGCACTGGATGCGCATGTGCGCGAGATTATCCAGTGGCATTTCAGTCCTGAGACAGGCTGTCCGTTCTGGCTTGAATGGGTCGACAAACAGGATTGGGATCCACGGGAGGAAATTAAAGGTGTTGCTGATGTTCACGCGAAATTCCCAAATTTTCAGGATGAATGGCTCCGTGATTTGCAACCCGAGGTGTGGGTTCCTAATAAATTTAAAGGTAAACCGTTTAATATTTTTGAAACCGGTGGAACCACTGGCATGCCAAAGCAGCGTATTGGTTGGGACGATTACAAGGTCGATTACAGCGAGTTTTCCGATACGTTGGATGACAAGGCTTTCCCACGAAACCACTACTGGCTGATGGTCGGCCCCACCGGGCCGCGTCGTCAACGTCTCGCTATTGAACATTTGGCGAATGTTCGCGGTTGCTCCTGCTATTTCGTCGATCTCGATCCGCGCTGGGTTAAACGGCTTATCAGTGAGAAGCAGTTCGACCAGGCAAAAGCCTATATGGACCATGTGGTTGATCAAGCTACGACTATTATGAAGCATCGGAAGGTGAGTGCGCTATTTACAACGCCCAAACTGCTTGAGTCCATCGCTGAGCGTTGTGAAAATGAAGGTGGCAGTTTGTATGACAGTGGCGTACGCGGTGTGTTTTGCGGTGGCACCACTATGGCCCCGCAATATACACGCTTTCTCTGTGAGGAACTGTTGGAGAACAAGATTGGTTTCGTGCCCACCTATGGCAATACGCTGATGGGATTGGCGAAGCACAAACCGTTGACTGCCGAGGACAAGTATTCCATCACATATTATGCCCCACAGCCACGCGCCATGATGCGTGTCGTTAATCCTGATACGAATGAACCAGTGGATTACGAGGAATGGGGCCGAGTGGAGTTGACCACGCTGACCAAGGAATTCTTCATGCCTCGCTTTCTTGAGCGTGACGAGGCTATCCGTCGTGTGCCGATCGAAATGTATCCCTGGGATGGTGTAGCAGAGGTTCGTCCTTTTGGAGCCCTGCAGAAAAAGATTGTCGAAGGGGTGTATTAATCTCATTCCTGCTGTGGTCTGAAGAATGCTGAAGAATCGAGGAGAATTGCCCGTCTGACAAATTCCATGGCATTGCCCAATGAAATCAATCCTGCACTTGTCGATGCACATCCGCATTTGCGATTGGTGTATGGTGAAGGTGTTGTGTCGCAGGTTGGTGAATTAGTAAAAAAATTTGGAGGGCAACAGGTCCTGCTGGTGACTGACCCGGGGATTGTTGCTGCGGGGCATGTCGATGTAGTGCAGGGGCATCTTGAGTCTGGAGGACTGACGGTCATAGTTTACGATCGTTCGAAGGAAAATCCCACCACTGCGTGCGTTGATGAGTGTGCAAAAGTAGCGCTCGCAGCGAAAGTTAATTTCATCATTGGCTTGGGAGGTGGTAGCTCGATGGATACCGCAAAGGGTGCAAATTTTATTCTCACCAATGGCGGCGAGATGAAAGACTACTGGGGTGTCGGCAAGGCTAGTCAGCCAATGTTGTCATCGATCATGATCCCCACCACTGCAGGGACCGGAAGTGAATGTCAAAGTTTTGCGCTCATCGCTGATGATGAGACGCACCAGAAAATGGCCTGTGGTGATCCTAAGGCGATGGCCAAGGTGGCGTTGCTTGATCCTATGTTGACCGTATCACAACCATCGCGTGTAACTGCGTGCACCGGTATTGATGCAATCGCGCATGCGGTCGAGACGGCAGTCACTCGCAAACGAAACGAAGCGTCCCTCAAATACTCGCATGAAGCCTTTCGACTCCTTATTGCAGGTTTTTCGCGTGCACTCAAAGAGCCAGATGATGTTGAGGCTCGTGGTCGAATGTTGCTGGGTGCTGCACTTGCAGGAACAGCCATAGAGCACAGTATGCTGGGAGCTGCGCATTCTGCGGCTAATCCACTTACAGCGCATTACGATGTCATCCACGGTCAGGCCGTCGGCATGATGCTGCCTCACGTGGTGCGCTTCAATGCTGCCGACCACGCAAGTGCCGAGAGCTATGCGGCACTTATTAGAGGAACACCTTTGGAGCCGGCTAATGGCGTTGCTTCTGCGGAGACACTTGCCGATGAGCTGGGACAGTTGTTGGATATTGCCGATTTGCCGCACGACTTGAATACATGTGGTGTGGATGAGTCAAAAATTGGGATTATGTCCGAAGAGGCTGCACACCAGTGGACTGCCAGTTTCAATCCGCGTGACATTACTGTGGCGGATTTTACAGAGCTCTATCAAAAAGCCTTTGCCTCCTGACGCGTTCGCGCGACAATCAGCCTCAGTGACGGACGAAAATTTCAGCGCAGATGCCTTGGTGCTGGTTGGCCACGGCTCGACCATTAATCAACAGTCGAGCGAGCCTGTGCGGCAGTTGGCGAATGAACTTGCAGGGCGCAATATCTTCGCAATGGTCAGTACTGCGTTTAATTTGGAGGAGCCAAAAATTGACCATGTACCGTTTATTGAAGCGGAAAGAATTTTCATTGTGCCAATCACAATCAGTCAAGGCCATTTCACAGAGGAAACAATTCCTTTTCGTTTAGGTCTCTGCAAAAAAGGCGAATGTGACTGCCCTAAGGGCGTTTGTAATTATCCTCGTATCGAGGAACGAGATGGCAGGCATCTCATTTATTGCCATCCGGTTGGGACGCATCCGAATATGACTGAAATACTCCTCTCACGAGCGCGTCGTGTGGTTTCGGAACACCCCTTTCCCAAAGCACCTAAACCTGCTGAGATAGCGTTGTTCATCGCCGGGCATGGTACAAACAAAAATAAAAAATCACGCGAGGCTATTGAGGCTCAGGTTGACCTTATTCGCGCGCGTGACGAGTATGCTGACGTCCGATCGGCCTTTATGGAGGAAGCCCCATTTATCGCTGATTGTTATTCGGTTGCTGAATTAAAACACATAGTCATGGTTCCATTCTTCATTGCAGATGGACTCCATACTGTTGAGGACATTCCTGTTCTTCTCGGTGAACCTGAAGCGCGCGTTAAGGAGCGCCATGGTGCCGGACAACCTACTTGGCGTAACCCAACAGAACGCAACGGTAAGTTGATCTGGTATTCTCGGGCTATTGGGAATGAGCCGAAATTGCCAGATGTGATCCTTGAGCTTGTTCGTGAAATGACGGATAAGTCCTAATGGCTGTGCTCATTGGACATTGAACCCGCTCTCTCTCCCCCTTATCATCTTGCTAGTGGAATTTTCGAAAATAACCCTCGTAGGTGTAGGATTATTGGGCGGTTCGATTGGTATGGCTGTAAAACAGCGAGGCCTGTCCGGGCATGTCTGTGGATTGGTGAGACGTGAGGAGAGTGTCGCCGAGTGTGTCAGAGCGGGCGTAGTTGATGAGGCTACGTTGGATATTTCCAAGGCGATCAAGGATGCCCGTTTAGTGATTCTGTGCACACAGGTTGGCCAGATGCGTGTACTTTCAGAACAGCTGAAATCATATCTTGCTAATGATGCTGTTGTTACGGATATAGGCAGTGTAAAGGTTGAGGTGGTGGCAGCGATTGAACCGGTCATACCGCGATTTGTTGGTAGTCACCCACTTGCCGGCTCGGAGAAAACCGGCGTGTCGAATGCGCGGGCGGATTTGCTGGATGGTGCCTTGTGCCCTGTGACGCCGACAAAGCATTCTGATACAGCGGTAATTGAGATAGTGGAAAAATTTTGGCAGGCGTTAGGTTTACAGACAACACGATTATCTCCGGATATGCACGATGCGATTGTGGCACGCACGAGTCACTTGCCGCATGTTCTAGCAACAGCTCTGACGCGTTGTGTGCTTAGTGATACTGAGAATAAAGAGGCGAAATTTTGCTCGACTGGTTTTAGGGACATGACACGTCTAGCGGGTGGGTCGCCGTCGATGTGGCGTGATATTGCACTTGCTAATCCGGATGCAATCGACTCAGCAGTTGGTGAATTGCAGAAAGAACTGGACAGGTTGCGTGTGGTGCTTAAAGCAAAAGACGCGTATGCACTTGAACAATTTTTTGAAGAAGGATGCAGGCTGCATGGTGACCTATTAAACGGAATGGAGTGATATGGCACTTCCCAATTTAATCGAGATTATGCCTTTGAAAGATGTGCCGATAGATGCGCGCGTGACGATTCCCGGCTCGAAAAGCATCACCAATCGCGCGCTCATTCTGGCAGCTCTGGCGAATGGAAAGATTAAATTGACCGGCGCACTTTGGAGTGAGGATACACAGATTATGGTTGAGGCGTTGCAGGTCTTGGGATTTCAGATAGACGTTGCTGCAGACACGGAGGAATTAGGTAATCGTGTCATTTGCGTACAAGGGCTTGGTGGACGCATCCCGAAAATGGGCACGCCTGATGCTCCGCTGGAGATTTTTGTGGGCAACGCGGGTACAGCGGCACGGTTTTTGGCGGCTATGGTGTGTATAGGTAATGGAGCGGTGCGACTGCACGGCGTGGAGCGAATGCACGAGCGTCCGCAGGAGGAGCTGTTTCGCGCGTTGCGTCGATTGGGCTATAAAGTTGATTCGCCAAACGACCGTCTGCCGGCGGTATTTCACGGGACAGGTCCGTGCGAGGCCAGTTGCACGGTGAGTCTTAATGAGAGCTCGCAGTTTGCTACCGCGTTGATGCAGGTAGCACCTCGAGGGCAGTGGATTGTGGATTTGGCTGGGGCGAATCTTGATACCGCGCCGTACGTTCGCCTGACTCAGGAAATGATGGCAGTTTTTCCTCACGGAGGCGGTACATTTGCCATTGAGCCGGATGCCTCAAGTGGGAGTTTTTTCTGGGGGATTAACTTGTTCTGTGAGACTGTGACAGTGGTAAATTGGCCAGTAACAGGTTGGCAGATTGATTCGCAGTTTACACGGTTCATCTCAATGCCTGCTGAGATTTCACGTTCGACAGATCTCGGTGATAGCATCATGACGGCTATCGTGCTTGCGCCATTGACAGGTCGTACAGTGACTTTTACAGATCTCGGTCGCCTTCGTGTGCAGGAGTGCGAACGTGTGCTGGCATTACGCAAAGAATTAACTAAATGTGGTGCACGTGTAATTGAGAAAGGCGATACGTTGCGTGTTGAGCCTAGTGAATTGCACGGTGCGGAAATTGAAACCTATCAAGATCACCGTATTGTGATGTGCTTCGCATTGCTGGGACTGAAGGTGTCTGGCATGCGATTACTTAACCCAGCGTGTGTCAAAAAGACTTTCCCAAATTTTTTTCAAAAACTTGCTGCCGCTCCACCGCACGGTGTGGGGGTTGAGATACGCAACGCTTCTGGAGCAGTGCTGGAGCGCAACGATCTTTTCGCTGAATGAACAAGCCAATTGTTATCACCATCGATGGGGCAAGTGCCAGCGGGAAAAGCACGAACGCAAAGCTTGTCGCAAAACGACTTGGGTATGTATATGTTGATACAGGGGCAATGTACCGCACTTTGGCGTGGCAATGTATAGAGAAGAATGTCGATCCACAGGATGAATCGGCCGTTGGTGAGTTTTGTCGAAAATGGAATACGGCTTTGATTTTTGATAATGGCCATGTGCGGTTACAGGTGGATGGGGTTTGCCCTGAAGCGGAAATTCGCACAGCCGAGATAAGTGCGATTGTATCTCACATTGCTGCGGTACCTGCTGTGCGTGATTGGATGAAGGCTCGGCAACGGGAATGCGTGCAATTTGGGAATTTAGTGATGGAGGGGCGTGATATTGGTTCGAATATTTTTCCAGAATCGGAGTTAAAGTTCTATCTTGATGCAGTGCCTGAGGAGCGTCAGGCCAGGCGTGCCGCTGATGGAGTGAAAGAAGATTTGGTAGAACGCGATAGACGTGATAGTACCCGTAAAGCAGCACCTTTGGTCTTTCCAGATGGAGCGGTTATGATCAATAATTCTGGTGAGACTCCGGAGGAGACAAGTAGTCGAATTATCGCAGAAGTTGAGCGGCGGATGAATATTTAGGGTTAACTGTTGGCAGTGCCGACAGCCTCCATGAGTGATTTCATTCCTTCTTTTTCCAATCGTTTGCTTAAACCACTCACGATTGCCTTGGCTATGCCAGGGCCTTCGTAAACAAGACCTGTGTAAAGCTGTAGCAAAGTTGCTCCAGCAGTAATTTTTTCCCAAGCGTCTGTAGTGTTAGAAATTCCACCTACACCGATTATCGGTAATGTGCCTTTCGTTTGTTTATGGATGTGACGGATTACTTCAGTGCTACGTGCACGCAGAGGTGCGCCGCTGAGCCCGCCAATTTCGTTATATGTACGTTTACAAGCGGCGTTGCTTGTCTCAGGTCGTGTGGTGGTCGTATTGGTGGCGACAACACCGGAAAGCTGATGAGCACCAACTAAATCGATGACATCGTTGATAGCGTCATCAGTAAGATCAGGGGCAACTTTCACTAGCAGAGGTTTCTCAGTGTTCACCTCGCGTAGAGCGACGATAATTTCGTTGAGTGCAGTCTTGTCCTGCAACTGCCGCAGATTGGGTGTGTTAGGTGAGCTGACGTTGATGACAAAAAAGTCAGCATGGCTTTGTAGCAAACGGAAAGAGAAGGCATAATCTTCTGGGGCCTTGTTGAGCGGGGTGATTTTTGATTTGCCGAGATTTATGCCAACGGGATGCGTGGGCCACTTTCCAAGTTCTCGCCAGGTTGCAAGAGTTTTGGCCATGGAATCTGCACCGGGATTGTTGAACCCCATGCGGTTGACAATCGCGTTCTCGGTTATCGCCCGGAACATGCGAGGAGATTCATTTCCTAATTGTTGATGGTGTGTGACACCCCCCAATTCTGAAAAACCAAACCCGAGCTGTGGCCAAATTGGAATAGCAATGGCTGCCTTATCCATTCCGGCGGCGAGGCCGATCGGGTTAGGGAAATTCAAGCCTAGGCAATTGATGGGCAATCCTGGGGAGCTGTAAAAAGCTTTCAATAAGCCGGCGAATATCCGCCCTCGTCCAGCGCAGGCAAGCCCTCGCATTACACGGTTATGGGCTGCTTCTGAATCTTGCAGAAAAAAGAGCGGTCGCAAAAGTCGTCGGTAACACCATCCCATCGACTTCAAGTCAACCAGTGTAGACGGTGTGATGTCGAGTGCCATTTGAAATCTGGCAAGTTAAATATCAGTTCCAAGGATTTTTTTTATAAAAAAATAATCACTTACCGGTTTACAGGGTTCTACTGATTGCTAACATCTCTTTAGCAACCTGTGTCCCGCTGATGAAATACATTAATGTCACATCATTAAACGTTTTAACATTGAAGGCGTTATAAGATGTTTTGATCGGTCTAAAGATAATTGTATGGCGTGTCCAGATGGAGAAAACTATTTGCAAGCAAATGCGGATCGAAAGGAACTTGCCTCGGTGGCGACTATTAATCGTGCGGATTAAGAAATGTCATGAAATTATTTTTGGAACATGAAAATTCTAAGCGCGAAAAAGTTACTAGGCGTGTGTTAAGAACTAGTGAACAAAAATTGAATATGTCGAACTCGTCACGATGCGGCGTATCCAATACACATACGTCCGCGTCCCGAAGCAGATTTCGAATGAGAGATGTTTCGTGGCCGTCGATCGCCGGTCGAGGCTGATCCGGTCTTTTGAAGAAAGGGCAATATGGAAGCTTGGATTATTAGTGGTGAAGAACGGCAGGACAGCCGGAGTGTGCTGCGACGCAGACTCTGAATGGTCACACAGGAAGCTTTTTTCGAGTTTCTCGGTTGTGAGAAGAGACAGTAAAAATTTAAACTAGCAGGCGAAATTACCCGACATGCAGGCTTCAGTAGACAAGATTTGGATCAGAACTCAAAAGCAGCTTAAGACGGTACTCAACAATGAGACCTATAATCTTTGGTTTACCTCCATCAAGCCAGTAGCAATGAATCAAACTTCCATAACCTTGGAGGTGCCCAATGATTTTTCCGAAGTTTGGCTAAAAGATAATTACATCCAACTGTTGCAGGATTCATTGGCGGCAACAACTGGTCGCAAACTGAATATAAAATTTCAGGTAACGCCGGGTGCATCAGTAGTTGTAACTAAGGGAGCGAAGAAAACGTCGAAGAAAAAAGCACCTGCGAGAAAGACCAATGATGGGGATTTGGTGTTTAATCCTCGCAACACGTTTGAGACGTTTGTCGTCGGCAACAACAATAGCTTTGCGCATGCGGCAGCACTGGCAGTAGCACAGGCACCGGGCAAGTCATACAACCCGCTTTTTCTCTATGGTGGTACAGGTCTTGGGAAAACCCACTTGTTGCATGCCGTTGGGCAGCATGTGGTCGACACCAAGAAGAGTGCCAAGGTTTCCTATGTGTCTTCTGAGAAATTCACGAATGAATATATTGCAGCTATTCAGGACAACCAACTCGTTAAGTTTCGCAAAAAATACCGGCAGACCGATGTGCTTCTGATAGATGACATCCAGTTTCTAGCGGGAAAAGAGCGAATTCAAGAGGAGTTTTTCCATACTTTTAATGCACTGCATGAGGCACATAAACAGATCGTGCTGACTTGTGATCGACCTGCAAGTGAAATCCAGAATCTGGAACATCGCCTAGTCAGTCGGTTTGAGTGGGGTTTGGTTACTGATCTGCAACCGCCTGATGTCGAGACGCGTTTGGCTATTTTACGCAACAAGGTCAAGTCTATGGGAGTGGAGATACCTGATGAGGTTATGACCTTCTTGGCCAACCGTATTCGTACGAATATCCGTCGCCTTGAGGGTGCACTTATACGCGTGGCATCCTTCGCCCATCTTACAGGCAAGGAGTTGACCAACGACGTGGTAGAGAATCTCTTGCGCGAAATTCTTCAGGAAGAAGGTCGGCATACCATTACAATTGAGTTTATTCAGAAGAAAGTTGCCGAGAAGTACGATATTCGCATGGCCGACATGACCAGTAAACGGCGTCCGGAAAATATAGCTTTCCCACGCCAGATCGCCATGTTCCTTTCGCGCCAGTTAACCGAACATTCACTGAGTTCTATCGGCGAAGCTTTTGGTGGTCGTGATCATGGCACCGTGCTGCATGCCTGTCGTTTGGTGAAGGATCGTTGCGAAATTGATCCGAATGTCCGTCAAACGGTCGCATATCTCGAAAAACAGCTTTTGCGCTAAACTTGTTGGGGTTGTTGTGAGTAAAGGGCTGACTTGAGTCAGCCCTTTATCTTTTTAACGCACCGTGCCATCCGTTCGATTGCCTGCTCGATTGAGTCCAGTGCGGTGGCAAAGCAACAGCGCAGATACCCTTCGCCACTTAAACCAAAGGCGTCGCCGGGGACACAAGCGACCTGCTCGTCCTTCAGGAGCTGCATTGCGAATTCTCTGGAGGACATTCCCGTGGACTGTATGCTTGGGAACGTATAAAACGAACCTCTCGGTGAGTGGCAGTCTAGCCCTATGTCATTGAGGGCTTGTACCATGAAATTACGTCTATATCGGTAGGCTTCGCGCATATCTTCCAGCGCATTGGCCCCATTGCGGATAGCCTCAAGTGCGGCTTCTTGGCTGACTACGCTTGCGCATAGTATGCTGTACTGGTGGATGCGCGTCATTGCCTGGATGAATTCTGTAGGTCCGCATGCAAAACCTAACCTAAAACCAGTCATCGCGTAGGCCTTCGAGAAGCCGTGTAGGAAAATCGTGCGTGATTTCATGTCAGGAAGTGAGGCGATACTGGTGTGTTCGCCTTCAAAAGTAAGCTCCGCATAAATCTCGTCGGCAATAACGATGAGATTGTGTCGTTTTACTACATCGGCGATCTCTATCAGTGCTTCTCGCGTCATCGTTCCGCCGGTGGGGTTAGTAGGGAAATTTAACACCAGGATACGGCTGCGCGGGGTGATCGCCTGTTCAATTGCATCTGCCCTGACACTGAAGTCAATTTCAGCTTCGCAAGCTACGGACACCGCCTTGCCGTGAGACAGTGCGATTGACGGTAGGTAGCTCACATAGCATGGCTCATGATAAATCACCTCGTCACCTGGATTCAAAAGTGCACGTAGTGCCAAGTCCAGCGCCTCGCTTACACCAACTGTCACGAGGATTTCATTTTCTGGATTGTATTCCACTGCAAAGTTTCCCTTAACATAACCTGAAATAGCTTTGCGTAATTTTGCCAACCCGAGATTTGATGTGTAGCCTGTCTGGCCACGTTCCAATGCATAGATTGCTGCCTCGCGGACATTCCATGGTGCTGAAAAATCCGGTTCACCCACGCCCAGAGAAATTATATCTCGTTGACTCTGAACCAATTCGAAAAACTCTCGAATGCCCGAAGGCGGCAATGCTTGTACATGCTCGGCGATAGGTGAACGAGCTTCGCTCATGAGTGAAAAGTAGATAATAGCCGGCCAGCATCGGCCTTCATGCCGCTGCCTTTTTAGTCTTGCGGCGGATGATGGGTTTGCCTTTACCAGATATTGCAGGGAGAGTGATCTTGATGGCCTCGATGTCGTTGTTTCCTGGGATTTCGTACATCCAGTCGAGCATGACTTTTTCCATCAGACCTCTTAGTGCACGTGCGCCGGTACCTTTACTGATGGCTTGGCGCGCTAGTTCATGCAGAGCTTCCTTGGTGAAATCAAGCTCGACGCCATCAATTGCAAGCAACTTCTTGAACTGCTTGGTCAGCGAGCTTTTTGTGTCGGTAAGAATGGATACCAGTTGTTCCTCGGTCAACTCGTCAAGTACGGTGATCATCGGCAATCTTCCGATAAACTCGGGGATGAATCCAAAACTTAAAAAATCTTCCGGTTCAACATGTCGCAGGATGTCGCGCTTTTCTAAAACGCCTTCGCGGTGGGTTTGTTCTACCGCGCCGAAGCCCAACACGTGGTTGCCCAATCGGCGTAGCACAATCTTTTCCAAATCTACGAATGCTCCGCCGCAGATGAAAAGAACGTTTCGCGTGTCTACGCGAATGTATTCCTGTTGTGGATGCTTGCGGCCACCCTGTGGTGGTACGTTGCAAATGGTGCCTTCAAGAATCTTCAGTAGCGCTTGCTGCACGCCCTCACCGGAGACGTCGCGTGTGATGGAGACATTTTCCGTTCGACGCGTGATCTTATCGATTTCATCGATATAAATGATGCCCATCTCAGCACGCTTAACATCGTAGTCAGCATTCTGAAGAAGTCGAAGAATGATGTTCTCTACGTCTTCACCAACATATCCGGCCTCAGTGAGAGTTGTCGCGTCGGCGATAGCGAAGGGCACATCGAGCACGCGCGCAAGCGTCCGAGCCAGGAGTGTCTTGCCAGAACCGGTAGAGCCAACAAGCATAATGTTTGTCTTCTCGATTTCCACTTCGTCATGGGAGCCCTTGGCTGCCGCCTCGCGTTTTTCATTCAGGATACGCTTGTAGTGGTTGTGGACCGCCACGGCCAGAGTCTTCTTTGCCTGTTCTTGGCCGATGCAGTGCTCGTCGAGTGCTTCAGATATTTTGGTGGGCAAAGGTACCTTTAGGTCGGGTACGGATTTAGTGCGTTCGGAGGCCAACTCCTTATCGAGTACTTTCTTGAATGTATCCACGCAGCTGTCGCAGATGTACACACCAGGACCGGACACAAGCTTCTTGACCTCCGCGTGTGTCTTGCCGCAGAAGCTGCAGAGCGTGAGGTTCTTTGCTCGGGCCATCTTAAAATTATTTGTCTTCGACGGATGATTTGTCTGGCATCGAAGGCACGTCTTTGCGTGACTCTACCACCTCATCCACGAGGCCAAATTCTTTAGCTTCCTTCGCGGACATGAAATTGTCTCGGTCGCATGCTTTATCAACTTCCTTAATAGACTTGCCAGTGTGCTTGGAGAGGATGTCATTAAGGCGTTTTTTTAGGTCCAGCATATGGCGGACACGTATTTCCATATCCGTTGCCTGTCCTTCCGCACCACCGAGTACTTGGTGTACCATGATGTTTGCGTTGGGTAGCGAGAACCTCTTGTTCTTTGTGCCCCCCGCAAGAAGAACCGCTCCCATGCTTGCGGCTTGCCCGATGCAGTATGTGTTCACATCGCACGTTAAAAATTGCATCGTGTCATAAACTGCCAACCCGCTGGTCACATGGCCGCCGGGCGAATTGATATATAGGTGGATGTCTTTCTTGGGGTCGGACATCTGTAGAAAGAGCATCTGAGCAATTACCACATTGGCTACGGTATCGTCGATTGCAGTGCCGAGAAAAACGATGCGGTCTACCAACAGGCGTGAGTAGATGTCGTAACCACGTTCACCTCGCGCGGTCTGCTCGATCACGTTCGGAATTAAATAATTATTTTGAAACTCCTTGCTCATAAACTAAAGAAACCTGGAAAATACTACCGGAATATAAGGCTTCGCGTCAATTTCCAATGAATGGAACCCCCGCCAAGTAGATTATTTATTGGGTTGCTTAGATATCTGACTTGATTTTTCGAATGCGATAATCGCAGTGGCAGCGGCTTGGGTTTCAGCAATCTTTTTACTTTTACCTTGGCCTCGTGCCAGTTCGCGACCTTTGTGTCGTACAGCGCAGATGAATGTGCGGTCATGATCCGGACCGGACGCATCAAGCATTCGGTACTCGGGTGATATAGCCTCGTGCGCTTGCAGTAGTTCTTGAAGTTCACCCTTTGGATTGCCGATGTGTTGGCCAACATCAACGTCCTTTAAAGCTGTTTTGAATTGGGTAAGGATGAATAGGCGAACTTTGGTAAAACCGCCATCGAGATAAATTGCTCCGATGAGGGCTTCGAAGGCGTCAGCTAAGGCGGAGTCACGGTTTCGTCCGCCATTTTTCTCTTCGCCACGGCTTACGTTGAGTTGTGCGCCAAGCTTGATGTCCCGGGCACGCGAGGCCAACTCTTCGCGGTTAACTAATCGTGCACGCACCTTAGAGAGAGTGCCTTCATCGTGTTGTGAAAATTGTTTGTATAAGGCCGTGCTAATGACGAGTTGAAGCACTGCGTCACCTAGAAATTCAAGTCGCTGGTTGTTTGATTCTGCCTTGTCCTTCTCGTGGCCGACTGACGGGTGTGTGAGTGCAAGCACCATTAATCCCTGATTTCGGAATGCATAGCCGATACGCTTCTGGAATGGACCCAGTTGAGGCATAACGTTAGCTTTTTATGAAGCTGATGTGGCTTCAGGGGTTTTCTCGGGTTCAATTTCCAGCGGGTTGTCAGATTCTGGCTCCGGTGGCCATCGATCGTCGCCTACGGGTAGGCCATGCTCCAGTAATGCTGCTACTTCGATCTGTACTTGCTCCAGTTCCTCCAGCTTTAAATCAGGATCTGGGATTGTAAACAAGTCACCGCTTGCAGGTTGCTCGTAAATAAATATACGTTGTTTGTCTTCTTGAAGTTGCTCCTTCACCTTCAGTAATCTTTTGCGTTCAAGCATCACAGCCAAGATGTAACTTGCCTCGCGCCAGCGTTCCTCGTTTGTGTTCAAAAGTTTGCGCAGCAGTGTTTCGGCGGTATTTCTTTCGATAATGTCCGGTGGGTTTTCTGGCGACGCCTCGTATGTTCCCTGCCAGTGTGAGATGAACCCCTTGCGGTGATTTGCGCCCTCAGCGTAGTTTGCCTCCCAGCATGCGTCGCATAAGTCGACGCGTCGGTATTCGCGGTTCTCGTCGATCAACAGTGTATGGCATGCTCCGTGGTCAACGAATTCCAGCTCGCATTCGCCACAGACATGTCCGCGCGATTGTATGTTCCAGTCGTTCAAGAGAAACATTGATAAACGGGGTAACGAGTGGCGCAATGCTTTGTTGTTCACCAATACTGTTTAAGACTAGCCGAGCAGCTTGCGCTAGATGTGTAATTGACAATAGACCGCCTTCGCCTTTGAATCTCTGTGATGAAACCCACTTCCTTTTTCACCCGTGTGGTGTCGGTGCTGTTTGTGCTGGCGGTCTTGGCAACGGCACAGGCAGCCGGATTGCCGCAACTCAAGCTGGTTAATGCCTATCCCAATCTAAAGTTCAAGCGACCGCTTTGGTTTGAGCAACTGGCGGATGGCCGGACGTTCTTGCTAGAGCAAAAAGGTATCGTTCTCATTCTACCCAATAATTCCAATGGCAAGAAAACAAAAGTCTTCTTCGATATCGAAAAACGTAAGCCATACATCAAGGACGAGGAAGGATTGTTGGGGATGGCTTTCCACCCAAACTTTCAGCGTAATGGAAAGTTTTACGCTTTTTATTCGGCGCATAACCCATTACGTAGCATAGTTAGCGAATTTCGTGTTTCGAGTGCTGATAAGGATAAAATCGACCTTTCGACCGAGCGTGTGCTTCTGACAATCGAGCGGCCGTTTTGGAACCATGACGGTGGATGTATTGTGTTCGGACCAGATGGTAAACTGTATATTTCTCATGGAGACGGCGGTAGTCGTGAGGATCCTAATGACAACGGACAAAACCTTGGGACACTAAAGGGAAGCATAATGCGCATTGATGTGGATGCACGTACTAGCGGATTGGCTTATGGAATCCCAAAGGATAACCCGTTTGTGAACCGCAAAGGTGCGCGTGGTGAGATCTGGGCGTATGGCTTGCGCAATGTTTGGCGGATGAGTTTTGATCGCGCCAATGGCAACTTATGGGCGGGTGATGTTGGTCAGGATTATTGGGAAGAGGTAAACCTAATCGTAAGGGGTGGAAACTATGGTTGGCGTACACGCGAGGGACTGCATGAGTCATTGAGAAAAAAAGGTGGCGTGTTGACAACTGTGCACAAGAATCCAGAGCCGCTTATAAACCCAGTGATTGAGTACCCACACATCCCGACGCATGCGGCTAAATCACAGTTTAAAAAGCATAGTCATGGTCTGAGCATTACCGGTGGCTACGTTTATCGCGGCAAGAAGATTCCCTCACTTCAAGGTGCCTACGTATACGGCGACTACCGTTCCGGCGCAGTCTGGGCTTGCAGGTACGATGGCAAGAAGGTGAGTGACTACGCCCAAGTGATTAGCCCTAGTCCCATTCGCCTAATTGCTAGCTTCGGGGAGGATTTTGCAGGTGAGCAATACCTTCTCGGCTTCGAAGGCAAAATTTTCCGACTGGTGGCCAAGTAGATTTGACCTGCTTGCAGAAACAACGCCGGGGTTCTCCTTGGTTTTTTTTGTATTGGCAAATTTTTGGCTATCTCGCAGGATTTAGATTGTCTGTTAATAGAAGAATTGCCACGCAGATTGGAGGATGACGGCTGTATAAATAGCAGCCATTAAGTCATCGGCGTTTACGCCCCAGCCACCTGGTAGGTTTTGCAGCTGATGTATGGGAGGAGGTTTCCAAATATCGAAGAGGCGGAACAGGGCAAAACCAGCAGTTGCCCAGCACCAGGTGACAGGCTGCAACAGCAGTTGAGGGCCGAAATTTTGCGTTGCTAGGAGGCCGATAAAACACATGGGAACGGCAACGATTTCGTCGAGGACAATTTCGCTGGGGTCAATTTTTCTTAAAATCTTTTCAGCTCGGCCACAAATCCAAATGGACAAAGCAAAACCAACAAGCACACCAGCAAGGTAAAGCCAGATGTTTCCCATTGTCAGCAGTAGCGCTGCCCAAGCTAGTCCGCCAACAGAGCCCCATGTGCCTGGAGCCTTTGGGAGCAATCCAAGCCCAGCACCACGTGCTATAAATAGGATGAGTCGGTTACCTGAGCGTGACTCTTCAGTCCCTTCCAGCAGGATATCCTGCCAATGGCGCCGACTTACCCAGAAATGCCACAGGAGAAAGGCTGTGATAAAGAGGGCCGTTGCGAATTCCCAAATGCCAAAGGGCGCCTGCATCGAGGATCACATGTCCTTTAGGTAAATTTCGCGGTTGCACCAGAGGTAGTTGAATCCTGAGACACCCGTGAGAATGACTGCTATATAGGTAATGCTTTGTGTGAACCAGATAGACCATGGCACACCGGCGATCTGTGGGCTAAAAACGACTTCTGCCCAGTTGCCCCAATGGTGATAGCTGACACACACGAGTACGGAGATCACAGATATTACCTGCGTGTTGGTCTTGCCTTTACCGTATTTGTCGGCAGGCAAAACGACGTTTTTGTTGGCGGCGAGAAGGCGTAAGCCAGTGATGGCCAACTCGCGAGCCACGATGATGATGACCATCCACGCAGGGATCAGAAAATCTTGTCCAGGAACCTGCAGCCAACTTGGGATACCTGAAATTACAGGCAGCGGCTTAATGAAGTCGTGTGTCTGTGCACTCATTCCTACTAGTACAATGAAGCCGGCGCAAACCATCACCTTGTCGGCTAGTGGGTCCATAAGAATGCCAAAGTCAGTCTTCAGGCCGCGTCGTCGGGCGATGATACCATCGGCAATGTCGGTTAATCCACCGATGAAAAAGAGACCGCATGCAACTGTAGTTGACCACTGCCATTCCAACAGCAGTACAAGCACGAATACCGCGGTGATGGCAAATCGGGAGGTAGTGAGCTTGTTGGGAAGGTTCATTGCGCCCGCGCGGCAAACAAAACTCGACGGGTCATCAAGGGTTGAACACCGGAAGATCATAATCGATCGGCGCGGGCGTCTTATCAATCTGGTGAGTGCCGAGTTGCTGGGATACATTGGCTTTGGGCCGGTCTTGAAGTGCCTTAACACCAAAGTAGGTGCCTGCCACTAATGCCAAGAATACAAGTACCGGGAGTGCGATCTTCCAGTTGATACGTGAGAAGATGAGTAGCACCCCATCAAGGATGCCATTTCGGCGGCACGATGGATCGCCAATCTCGGTAGCCTCTTTTGTCTCGTCACACTCGTTTTCCATCTGATTCACGAGATCGGCGGCTGGCAGTTTTAATAGTTGTGCATAGGTGCGCAGGAAGCCCCTAGCGTATACTGGTGCAGCAAAGAAATTCCATCGGCCTTCCTCCAACGCAATGATTTGGTCGGTCATCAAGTTGGTCTGCTTGACAATGTCTGCGTGCGTTAGCTTTTGCACCTCTCGTTCAGATCGCAATTGTTCAGCAACACTCGACACAAGGCGAGCGTAGTCAGCGTGAACACGATCGTGAACGAAAAGTTATCCCAAGCAATTTGTGAAAAGCCTGTGAGGTTTGCGCTGGTCATCGGCGGAGGATTGTGTTGTATGGACGCCTTTTGCAGCGAAATTACGGCGATGAGCGGAACACTTACATGTCTCGGCACGGGCGATGGACACCCCAGCGCTAAGCGGAATCATTCGGCGTTTCTATATCGCATAGGTGATGCCACGTTGTTGATAGACTGCGGCGAGCCCGTCACACGTCAATTACTGGCGTCCGGCATGGAACTGGATGACATTGATCGCGTGTTTTTATCTCACATGCATTCAGACCACGTTGGTGGCTTCTTTATGTTCATACAGGGCTGCTGGTTGCGTAATCGGCAGCGAAATCTTCAAGTTCACTTGCCTGTTGAAGGCGAGGTGCCCATCCAGCAAATGCTGAAAGCGGCATACATCTTTCCTGAACTGCTTGCTTTTGAAATGGAGTGGAGTAATTGGCAAGAGTGTAAGCCAGTTATTTGGAATGGTCTCACAGCGACGCCGTATCATACCACGCACCTCGAACAGTTGCGCGAGGCGTTTCAACCCAGCCATCCAAGTCAATCTTTCGAGGCGTTTGCGTTTGTGCTGGAAGGCTACGGTGTTCGCGTTGGCCATAGTGCTGACATTGGAGCGATTAATGATCTCGACCTGCTGGTAGAACAGCCGCTCGATCTCCTTCTGTGTGAGTTGGCACACGTGGATCCGGTGGACTTGTTCGAATACCTTGCTGGTCGCCCAATCAAGCATGTGGCGTTTACCCACGTTTCGCAGAAACTCTGGCAGGATGAATCGGGGCTACGGGAACTAGCTGCTGAGCGGCTGGGTGGCACCCAGTTCACATTCGTTGCCGACGATCAGAAAATTTCTTTTTAGCGTACTTTTGCGGCTTGCAGCATGATCAGGCCCTTTTTGTGTCGCTCGTTGTCGGCGCGAATGCGATCACCCATTGTGCGGCCGATGGCAAACAAGAATGGTGCGGCGACCTCGGGCATCGTTTCAATGAACTCGTGAAAGCGCTCGGTACGAATAATTAGTAATGTCCCGTCTTCGTTGGCTACCACATCAGCCGATCTCGAACCTTGGTCGAACAGCGAAATCTCACCAAAAAAATCACCTGTAGCAAGAGTCGCCAGCACAGTCTCTTTGTTTGAAATTAACTGTCGAACACGAAGTCGTCCGGAAAGGACTAAATACATTGCTTCGCCTGGTTCACCTTGTGCCACCACAACGTCGAATTTTGATACTTTTACGATCTCCATGAATTGAACGAATCTGCCGAGCTGCTGCTCATTCATAGAATCTAGAATCTTCACTTGTCGAAGCGCGTTCAAAGGTAAATCTACCACTAGTGGCCCTGTATCAGCAAACTCTGTTTCCTGTCCATCTGAGGCGGCCTCGAAAGCATCAATCAGTTCCGACAAATT
>CAYUXV010000271.1:0-3137 GCA_964448875.1 uncultured Verrucomicrobiota bacterium | reverse complement strand
CTGCGCCATTTTCAGTGCGATGGCCACGGTACGCTTCTGGCCTTCGCTGGCATAGTCGGTCACCGATTTGTCATTAAGCTGCAGTTTTAATTCATCGCGATGCGGCCCAATCAGCGTGGTGCCCTGGGCAAGTTCACGAGCGTGCGTCTTTTCCAGTTCGGCAGCAAAGTCCGACTTAACCCGCGGCTGATATTCCATTCGTAATTCTTCGGCCTCCGGAGCAATGCGTCCGAAGGCTAACTTTGCCATGTCCGCTAATTGCGGGATCATTTCGTACCGATGCTTCATCAGTTCATTACCCAGCTTCACCACCTCGGCACTGAAACTGTCCAGCGACCCTGAGTCTGGTTGTTTTTGCTTGAGGAGCGCGTTGCGGGATCGTACTGCGCGCATATAGCGCTGCAGTAGTGGCAGGTAGCCGGGTTGCGTTTGGGAAAGCAGCAGGTCCATGAACCGGCGTCGAATGCGTCCGGCGCCTTTCACCAGTTGAAGGTCTTCGGTGCAAAAAACTACTGTGCGAAGTGTGCCCAAATATTCCGTGAGTTTCTTGACCGGTTGCTGATCAAGCTGCAATCGTCGTTCAGCGCGAGACCATGCCATCCGGATGTCGTGTGTGCCGGTGCCCACCACGCTGCCGCCTACAAAGTAACCGCTCTTTCCGTGTCGAACCAATTGAGCACTGCCCATGCCGCGGAAGGAGCGCAGGGTGGACATCAGGTAGATTGCCTCCAGCAGGTTCGTCTTGCCCTGCGCATTGCGGCCCAGCAGCAGGTGGAAGCCGGTAGAGAAATCAGCGTCCAACCGGCCGTAGTTCCGGAAATCGCGAAGCCGCAGATGCGCCAGGTGCACGGTCGACTATGGGGTTTTTTTTGGCAAAGTGGCAACAAAAGCGGCAAAGCCGACTTTGGCAAAGCCGATTTTCTCGATGCGCTTTTGAATGTTCGGTCCGCGTAAATCATGCCCCGCGGCGTGCATAAGTGCGGCCAGTTGCGTGGCAATTGCCTGGTCAAGAGGACGCAGAGCTCCCAACAAAGCGTCGATATTGCCCTTGTGTTTCGAGAACAGTCTTTCGGCTTGAATACGTGGTGGGGTGTATTTCCCATCACCATCGCCGTCTATGAAAATGGGATTGGTTGCGCCTTGCACGCGCGGATCATGTTTTTTGGAGGTGGGTTGGTATGGCCTTGGGCTCTCCCAAAACGGCTCGGTGATGCCCGGGCCGGTTGCCATGGCAATAAGGTGCACGTCATGGGTCGGGCGTGGAATGTTCCACGTAAGATTCGCTTTCTCGATAGCCGCACCGGGCTTAATGGCTTGGATGCGGATCAGGTGGCCGTTGGCATAAAGATTTGCCAGATCAGCACGTGCCCATGAGGGGCCTAACACCTGCACGTTTACTTTTATTCTATCATTCTTTCCGGTGGCAACATCGCCCATCTTATATTTTCCATCGACATTCATCTTGACCAATAGACCCATGCTTATGTATGCGCGCATGTTGTGAAAACTTTCGCAGGCCTTGGCGACGTCGATCTTTGCGGGCGCATCATCGGGACATTCCACATAGGTGCGAGCCTGCCCTAGGATAAAGCGACTGACATCATGTGTGTCGCTGGAGCCGACGCCGGTGATGTTGTGGCCCCAGTTCAGCATCGCGAACCAATCGCGGTAAGGCGCCATGATATCCGACTGCATTGCGGCGGAGGTCACCACTTCCATCGCGTCGAAACTGTACGGCGCCCCGTAGAGATTGCGACCGGTTGCCGGGTTGAAATGTTCTGCTGCTACTGGGCTAAAACCGCTGTGGGTATTGCGCGGATGATTTAATACTATCACGCGCACACCCGGTGTATTGCGCATTGAGGCCATTAGTTTTGTCCAGTCACCCAGCTTGTAGTCCGGCACGGGGCTCTTGGGCGCGATGGGGAAGGCGTTAAAGTGACCGGTCTTCGTCGTCACTTCATTGCCTATCACGCTGGTGAAAAAAGTTGATGTGCTGGTGGCCTTTTGCACGGGTCGATAATCGGCGTGGTGGTTGTGATCAGTGGCTACGGCAAACTCAATGCCCTCGCCGGCGATCGTGTGCATACGCTCCTCCTCATTGGAGTCGCCATGACCGCTGCGGGTCAGCGTGTGGATGTGGGTATCCGTTCCTATCAAGCCGGGAGTGGGAACCTCTCGCCTTATTTGAAGATTCAGTTTAGCGGGGTTGTCAGGGCCAAGCTCAATTTCCTTTTTTGCCACGCTGTACTCAAAGCCACGCGAGGCATAGACAGTATATCGACCCGGAAGGAGCCCGATACGCGCCTGACCATGGCTTACGTAAATGACTCCCGGACGATGGGCCAAGCGTTGTTCCTGTGCGGGGTGAAGTGCTGCCAATGCTCCGTTTTCATCTAGGATGGTGATGCGGCAAGGCAGGGATTTGCCGTTGTCGGCGTCCTTGATTCCCACAGTCAGTGACTGAGAAAACAAGCGTTCTGGAGATGCCGACGCCAGTTGGATTGGTCCCACCTCTATATCATCAGTTGCCTTGGGCGCGACGATGGAGAGCGTGTTTTCTCCCTCGCGTAACTTGCTCGGTGGCAAAGTAATGGTGTGTACCAATTTGGAGTCAATGCCTAGCAGGTTGCCAATACGCTGATTGTTCAACAACACAACCCATCGAAACTTTACCTGTCGCTGACGGATCAGCAGAGTCTGCGCTGCCTTGTTTGCTTTTGCGTTGAACTTCACATCGAGCCGTCGCCCATGTGGATTGCTCTTTGCAAACTCCTCCCATTCGGGAAATCCCAGTGTGCCGAGGTGGTACGTCTTAGCGTCAAGGACACGGAGTTCAGCTGCCTTTAGAGGGATAGCCGCAACAATTAGGCTAAACACGGTTAATCGTGTGACGGTGAACATGCCTCAAGTTAGGTTCGTGACAATTGACTCGCAAGCTTCAAGCCGTTGCATTGAATAACTTCTCCTTGCCGATTTGGCAGTCACACTTTTGATTGGAGATGATGAGGGGAGGATTTTTTCTATTGGCGAGCCTGACGGCTGGGGCTGTCTGGGCTGGGCAACCTGCAACTTTGAAATACAGCTGGGAGCGAGGCCAGAGTTATGTATACAAAGTTGACATCGTGGCCAATCAC
>CAYUXV010000270.1:0-4657 GCA_964448875.1 uncultured Verrucomicrobiota bacterium | reverse complement strand
GTAATCGAACCCAAGTTACGTTTCCACTTTTTCAGTTACTTAAGGATTAGTTCCTTTAAATTCCGCCTTTGATCTTCCTTTCTGCCTTCCCAAAGCTCATCAAGGAGAGTCGATCGATCTTTGCAACCTTTCTCCTGGCACAAAAAATCCAGAGCGATGGAAGCGCCACGGGCAAGGCGTTCGGGCACAACACCTGCCTCATCGGCAAGTAACATGGAGCCGATCAGCCGGTCGTTCCAGCCGAGCTTTCGGGCCGGATCTCGGATGACACGCTCAACAGGGTCGCGTAGGAATGGGTTTACCATTCGGGCAAGCAGATCCTCCGCGTAAACCTTAAACTCCTCCTCGGTGAAGAGCTCATCATTTGCCGCAGCATACTTATGCCTCAACCCAACCCCCGATTCATTCAAGAAAGCTTCCCTCGCAAAGTCCATCATGCTCTCGTGTTCGGTCGCCTCATGCATGTAGCGCAGATCTTGTTCATGAGCAAGGTAGCCCAGCAGTGCGTGAATTGCGTTGTGACCGTAAATCTTGGCCGCAGCGAAGGGTGCAAGATCGGGCTTCTCGATAAAGACCCTCAAGCCTCGTTCAAAATCAGGCAGGTTTACTTGATCAATGAGGATGCGGTTAAAGGCTTCCACCAAAAAGGCCCGATTCAGCCCAGGAACAATAGACGCAAGACTTTCATTTGAAATGCGGTTGGGATCGGTCACTACCGAGCTCATTTTGCCAATAACCGTTTCCAGAAACTGCACGCGTCCTCCAAACCCAGTAGCATTGTAGTTTTGGCATGCCTCTCTTAGCCGGGCAGCTGCCCGAGTATCATTTTCAGCGGCGTAAACCACACAGTTTGGCAGGGAGTCATCCTTTAGTTTTTCAGCACGGCCTTGGGCCAGCAACTTGGCAACCGAGGCCTCTCCTGCGTTATAAAGGGTAAAACTGGGCAGTGCCGTAGCCAACTCTGATGCCTCGGCAATGGCTTGAACTAGGGCAGTCCGATCATCCTTCACCAGTGGATTGAAAATCTCCACTCCTTCAACGTGAATCGTCTCTTTAGTGGTTGCGTCTGCCGCATTACAGGAATAGCAACCGCCGCCGTCCCTCAAGGCGGCCACGATCTCGGTGTCGATTTCTGCAACGACCAGCCGGGAGAAATTGCCTGAGCCAAAAGCTTCAGGCAGGAAGAGCCCACCCTGGATCGCACCAAAACCGAAGCCGACAAAGGTCCTGTCCATGATGCCTTTTTGCCCTATTTCCAAGTGGCAGCTATTCCCTCGTATTCACCGAAGTAACGCTGGATAACGGGCAAATCGAATGTCCGCAGGATGGACGAGTTGGACTCACGTTCCAGCAGGAAAGCAAATGAGCGGGTGATGATCTCCTTTTTAGGCAGACTACTATTCCATATCTGCTCCCAGTAGGCGTCAGTCAGGGTAACGCGGTGTTCAGTGGGGGTGGCGGCGCTCACCTTTACAAGAAAGTCGTCATCTCCAGTGCTATCCACTTCTACATTCATGGCAGAGGAACCCTAGGCGAGGAATACGGTTTGCACGAGGCGTTTTTGACGTAATCTAAATCTCGGAGACTGATGATTTCTGGATGGCATTTGAAATCGCAACGGCAGGAATGATTTCTGACTCGCGCCATAAGATACCCTACACTAATCTTGAGCTAACGCTTCATCCTACCCCATTACGACGACGTAGTATGAATAAATGAGAATAATACTTGCCTTACTTACGTTCGTTGCGCTTTCCATTCAATCAGCTCCTAAGCCCAACGTCGTGGTTATCTTTGTGGATGACCTAGGCTGGACCGATCTCGGCTGTTACGGCTCAAAGTTTTACGAAATGCCTCACATTGACCGCCTGGCGGGGCAAGGAGCAATGTTCACCCAGCGGATCAAGAAACGGGTCGAAATTAAACAGTAAGCCAATGACAAAAATGCGAATCTCTTTTACCCTCGGCTTCTTTGCCACATTACTGACCGCAGGGGTGGCGAACGAGGCAAAGACGACTGACCGGCCTAATATCATTTTTATATTAGCTGATGATTTGGGTTACGGCGATCTGGGTTGCTATGGGCAAAAGAAGATCAAAACACCCAGACTTGATCAAATGGCAAAGGAAGGCATTCGCTTTACCAGTCACTATTCGGGATTCACTGTCTGTTCTCCTTCCCGCTGTTCCCTTATGACGGGCAAGCATATGGGGCATGCTTCAGTCACCGGAAACGGTGGCAGACTGAAAAAGGAGGACGTGACAGTTGCCATGCTCTTGAAACAGGCAGGATACAAGACCTGTATGATTGGCAAGTGGGGTCTGGTCGGGAGACCGGGTCATCCCGGTAGCCCCAACAACAAAGGATTCGATCATTTCTTCGGCTTCGATAATCAAGGCTTCGCGCACTTCTACTATCCGGAATTTCTCTGGCGCAACGATCAGAAGGTGCTCTATCCAAAGAACCATCATTTGCGGGTAAATGGTGAGTACAAGAAGGGTGAAGGCACCTACAGTCACGATGAATTTGCCAAGGAAGCACTCCAGTTCATTCTGGACAACAAGAATAACCCTTTCTTTCTCTATTTACCTTTTGCTATTCCGCATGCGGAGCTGACGGTTCCCCATGACTCGATGGCTCCCTACCTAAAGTTGAACTGGCCCGAGAAGCCCAAGATAGAAGGCAAGGGAAACACCGGGGGAGGCGGCTACGGAAGCCAGTACAAGAAAGGGTACTGTGGCCAAAGCTATCCTCACGCAGCCTATGCGGGCATGATAACCCGAATGGATGGAAATGTAGGTCGCATCCTGGATCTTCTGGACGAACTAAAGCTGAGCCATAATACCCTGGTCATTTTCAGCAGCGACAATGGGCCTTCACCAGAGGGTGGGCAGAGCCTGAAATTCTTTAACAGTACCGGGCCGCTGAGTGGGGCGAAGCGCAGCATGAAGGAAGGAGGCATCCGCGTCCCCACCATTGCCCGTTGGCCGGGTAGCATCAAGCCGGGCCGAACCAGTGACCACCCGAGTGCCTTCTGGGATTTCTTGCCAACGGCATGTGAACTGGCTGGGGTTCAATCACCCAAAGACATAGACGGTATCAGTTATCTGCCTGAGCTATTGGGAAAGATCAAGAATCAGAAAAAGCACGAATACTTCTATTGGATATGGGCCATTCGTGTGGGCAAATGGAAACTCCATCCTGCAGGCAAAAACCGGTATAAACTCTATGATTTAGAAAACGATATCGCTGAAAAGAACGACTTGGCAGACAAGATGCCCGGAGTAGTCGCCCGTTGCAGTAAGTACTTCGAGATAGCTAAGAGAAAGAAGTAGGAACGTAGCATAAAAAAAGTAAAGAGAGCGTAAAAAGAATAAATGGATGCCCTAAAAACAATTGTTGAACTGTCACACGAATTTGGAACGCCGGACTACGTCAAGGGCGGGGGAGGCAATACCTCGTTCAAGAACGAGACCACCTTGTGGGTAAAACCTTCGGGCACTACTTTGGGCGGATTGAGTGAGGATACGTTCGTTACCCTGAATCGCGACAAGGTCAATGAGCTCTTTGAAGTAAAAACCCCAGAGGAATCAGGTGCACGCGAGGAACTGGTCAAGAATTTTATGGCGGAGGCGGTGGAGAACAAGGCTGGGCGTCCCTCGGTAGAGGCCCCCTTGCACAACATTCTCGACACCCGATTCGTAGTACATACCCATCCTCCGCTGGTCAACGGACTGACCAGTGCCAAAGACGGAGAGTCCGTGGCCAAACGCCTCTTCCCCGATGCCTTGTGGGTTGAATATATTGACGCTGGCTACACCCTCAGCGTGGTTCTAAAGGGGCGGATTGAGCACTATCTTTCCGAGCATGGCAAGATACCTCAAGTTATCTTGCTCAAGAACCATGGCATATTCGTTTCGGCAAATACCGCCGAGGAAATCCGAGTCCTCTACACTGGTATCATGGATGCCCTTAAACAGGAGTACGAACAGGCAGGCGTCACCGACGCCTTGGTAATCGCCGACACCGAACCTGCTCCGGAGACGAAGGATCGCATCCGCGAACTCTTCGGAGCCGATGCGACATACGTCACCTGCTCTGGCGCCTTCGCCTGTGTGCCGGGACCAATCACACCGGACCATTTGGTCTACTCCCGAGCCTTCCCTTTCACCGATGAACTGACCAAGGAAGCGGTTGCGAGCTACAAGTCGAAGCATGGCTTCGCCCCCAAGATAGTAGTAGCCGCAAACCGTGTTTTCGGCATTGGAACCACCCCTAACAACGCCGAGCTGGCTCTCCAATTGTCTCAGGACGGAGCCCAAATCATGCAGCTGGCGGAAGCCTTCGGAGGGCTCGAGTACATGACGGAACGAGCCCGCGAATTCATTGAAAATTGGGAAGTGGAATCCTACCGTCAGTCGGTGGCAAGTTGATCCAGTCGGAGGATCACGCGGGTATATGCTGATGCCTTTAACAAAAGCAGCCAGCTATTTCCCCTTCTCCGTCAAGGCCGTCTTCACAGCGGCTAATGCATTGAGCAGACCATAACCGGTGACGTTATCCTTACACTTGGGGCCAAGGTCGACAGCTGTGAATTCGATAATTTCCTTAACGCGCCAAGCCCGCAACTCAGGGTTGGCAGAAAGCATCACCGCC
>CAYUXV010000269.1:0-4237 GCA_964448875.1 uncultured Verrucomicrobiota bacterium | reverse complement strand
CGTAGTTTCTTGCATTGGCTAATCGCAGTTAGGTCGGTGACCTGATTATGATCAAGGTATAGCGATTCAAGATTCTTTAGTTGGGTGATTCCGGTTAATTCTCGTAATTGATTATTATGAACCCAAAGATGTTTAAGATTTACTAAATTTCCCAAAGGTGCCAGATCGGAGATTCCTTTTCCAGCTAACCCAAGTTGAATAATCTTTAGTCTGTCGGCTGTGGTTAAATCAATGTCTTCGGGTTTCCCTGCAACACTACGAATAGCCGCATCAATTGCCTTCTGCGCGTTCGGGTTGTTTGGTCGTGGGGCAGCGGAAATTGCCGGAGCTACAAGTATTAGTAAAATCAAAGAGATTCGCACGCCGAGAGAGTAACGTTTTGAGGCTGTATGTGACAAATGATTCCTTGTATACATTTGTTCTGAATTTACAGTGGGGACGGTTTTTGTAGATTGCTGTGGTTATAACTCCTACATATTTTTTTCTAGGATCCATGGCACTGGGCACTGGCTTATACGCAGACCAGGTGTTCATGCTCGATGGTGGCGCTTATACTGGGAAGGCATCTTTTGCGGAAAACGGTGATGTGAAAATTGCGGGTCAAACGCTCAAAAGCTCCGGTGTTCAAAGTGTTATTTTTGATGTTAAAAAGCCAAAACATGGCCTAAGCGATGTGTCCTTTAAGCTTTATCAGGGATACTGGGATCGGCTACCGGATTTCAGCAAATTGGCTATCGACAAAAGTGGGCGTATGTCATCTGGCCGTATTGACCTTAGTCCATTGGAGCTTGACGGTGCTAATCGTATTTTCAACCTGAAAAATGGTGACACTTATAATCGTTGGAGTTCTCCGCCTGTTGAAGGCCGGCTATTTTCCATTAGAGGAACGATTGAAGCTAGTGGCGATGGCGTGCTAATTGCACAAGGAGGCAATCTGGATGGGTTTGCGCTCTATCTTCAAGGAGGGAATTTACATTTTGTGATGCGCAATAATCGGAAGCTAACTGTCGCGCGAGATGAGCAGCCTTTTCCGTTGAATCAACCGATAAAAATATTGGCTGAACTACGCCGAGATCTGAATCTTGCGCTGACAGTTGGTGGCCGGGAAGTTGCAGCGGTTGAATCTCCTGGGTTGCTCCAAAGGCGCCCCGAAGAGTGTTTAAGGGTTGGCTTCGATCAGCGGCCATCACTCGTCGGTTCGTATCGCAATGACTATCATTTTCTAGGGTCCTTTAAGGATCTTCAATTGCGTGTAATGGGCGTGGGGGTTGTATACTCGGGTAAACTCAATGTTGTTAATTCTGGTGAATATGAATTTAAACTTTCTTCAGGCTCCGATACCTGGCTGGAAATCAACGGGCAAAAGATTATTAATAATAGTGGACAGGAAAGCCGGAGTGAGTCTCAGGTTAAAACCAATCTTAAAGCCGGCACACATAAACTTCGCCTCATGTATGCGCAATTGGCCAAGGACAGTAAAGTGCCAGCAGGAAGCCACTTGACCCTTGAATTTTCAGGACCGGGTGTGCCGAATCAATTTCTAACCACGACACCTCATCCCCAGGCATTCACTTGGAAACCCGCGGACAACGCGATCCCTTCCGCAGGCCTGTTGACCTTGAATGGCTCCTTTATAGCAAAACCTATAAAGAGGATCGACAGATCGAAGGTGTATTTAACTGACAGGAGTCTCCCTCGGAAGGATGTCAGTATTATTTTTCTTCGGAATTTATCTATTTTCGAATCGAGCCAATTGACAGACAAGAAGCCTGGCGCATTGCTCATGGATGGAACATACACTGAAGGCAAACTGCTTTCACTTGATGAAAATATTGCAGCAGTCAGCTCAATTTTATTTGGCATAAAGCGGCTTAAGCCTGGGCATGAGGCTGCAGCTATCATCCTCAAGCTCACTCAACCAGTCGCATCAAAGAAATCGATCCTTTTACACGATGGGTCCCTGGTTTTCACTGACAATTATTTAGTGAAGAATGATAAAGTTATTCTGAGTGATCCGCCTTTTAATGATCAACCTATACCACTTGCTGAGATCGCAGAGATTTCCCATATTGCCATGTCCAACCATTTCGAATCAGCAAACACAAAATGGGATGCTCATTCCTTTTTTGGGCAACATTTCCTCGGGGAACGGACTCGTAAATCTATGGAATTAGCAAGGCGCTACAGGGAGGCTCAGTTCAAACTGGCGGCAGCAAAGAAGTCCATGGCCGAGGCTATCCGTGCCTTGCCCGCATTGGTTAATGCTGAAACTAAGGAGTTGCCAATTTATGAGAAAGCAAAGGCAGAATACGACGTAGTTCGTGCGGCTGCTGAGATGCGTAAAAAAGAGCACAAACTTCTTGCTGATTTACAAATTAATGCGATGCGTAAATTAGAAACTGAATGCGATAAGGTGGAGCGGGTGGACGAGGCATTGCGTAATCTCATTAAATCTCGACGAGAGCCGGTGGTGGCAAAAATTAAACAGATACGTGAGCAAATGCGAGTGAGTGGAGAAACGCCTGCGGGCAAGGCTAATCTTACTGTTGTCGAGAAGCAATTAGCTGCCGCAGAGAGTCAGATAATGATTTTAAATAGTGCGCTTAATGAAGCTGTCCGAATTGAGTTAGAAGCCGACCAAGCCGAACTGGAGGCACAACTAGTTGAGGCGAAGGCGTGGCAAAATTTGCATTTGGCACACCAGGTAATGAAAAAAGTGGAGCAGGTATACAGAGGCATTGAGCTTGATTATTTGGGCAAACAGTCTGCAGCAAACTCCATTCGTCAAAAAATGGCTCGGGCTAAACGCGACGGAGATTTGGCGATAGGACAAATCGAGGTTTTGAAACCAAAACTCCAGATAATTTTCCAGCCTTAAATAATAATTTATATTTATCCGGAGGATGTTGCATTTTGGCTGTAATTTATTATAATTGTACCACTTGGTTTAGCCGTGGACTAAGCAAAGTGATCAATACAGGAAAAACTATGAAACTAAAGATTTTCGTCGGCTTGGTGATCATGCCATTCTTGTTGAATGCTGCCACAAAGTCCAATCGGAGTGATGGTTTGATTCAGCAGAAACTGATCCAGGAGCGAATTGGCATAACTTTAGATCGCGTATCTAGTCAGCTTGATTCCGTGATCGGTGAATATGACCGCAATGGACTTGAGGGCAAAGATGTAAACGCTTTAAAGCGCTTTAGCGCGGTGTTGAAGAGCGTGACAAAATCAGAGGTGGTTAAAATAGTTGAACGGCTTGAAGAGGCGCGACGTGCCCAAGGTGATTCAGATAAATCCAAAACTAATTCATTGGTTGCTTTCTCCACGCAAAAAAAGATTCTTGCTGAACTCAATAAGATTTATCTTGAATGGGAACTTCAGCAGGTTTTTCGTGAGCTTTCGAATCGTTTCATGCGACTATCCTTTAGCCAGCGCAACAACATGCTTCGTGCAGTGGCAATCGTAAAGCAAAACGGAGGGCTAATCCCTAAAAACCCCAGTGAAGGGCTAAGGATAGATATGCGAATTCAAGAACTAGATCAGGTGGGTATTAATGATGAAGCCGAACATCTGGTGGGAATCCTGAAGCGGCTTGACAAGGAGCATAGCCCCTACATTGAGCCACGACCCAGAGCGGCATTAAAAATTGTCAAAAACGACTTGGATCCTGCTCTTCTTGAATCGATTAAGGAAATACAGGATGTAGCTAAAGCTGTTGAGAACTCCAGCTTGGAAAAGGCGGCTACTAGGCAACGGGATGCGCGCAACACAATGATAAAACTTGCGCGCCTTCTCGCTCCAAAACGTGACGATGAAGAAGTTATCCGTCAGGCTATTCAGGATATAAACAAAGCGGTTAATGACCAAGAAAACATAAAGAATGATACTTCTGCGTTGGATGAGAATGAGAGTTCAAATCCGGAGGATTTAAGTCGCTCTCAGGCCGATTTAGTTGATCGTACGGATTTTATTAGAGAAGACGTGGCAGATATCGTTCCTGCTGCTGCAGAAGATCTCGGGGCTTCCACGGACAGCCAGCAGCAAGCACGAGGGATTTTGAGTGATACTTCAGCCACCCCCACTGAACAGTCCGAACAAGCTCCAGCCCAACAACAGGAGGCGTTGGAAAGTTTTGCGGAGGCAAAGGAAGCCCTGGAAGAGGCACTTGAAGCTCTTACAGAAGAGGGGCAAGGCGAAGGTGAAGGTGAAGGTGAAGGTGAAGGCGAAGGTGAAG
>CAYUXV010000268.1:0-3173 GCA_964448875.1 uncultured Verrucomicrobiota bacterium | reverse complement strand
TGACGACCATCCGTTGCACTTCCGGGCATTCGGCGAGCAATTCCGCCTGCCGGCCAGCGAAGCGCTCGGCCTGCAGGTGGTTGTGGGCGTCATACAAATGCACCTCCCAATCCCATGTTTTTGTTAAGCAACACTCAAGCTAATTTTGGTTGTGGCATGAAATTGTCCAGCTGGTAAATTCCGGTTATGAAATTTTTTGCGACAGCCTTCGCTTCCTTTTTATTGATTTTTTCCGTTGGCAAGGCAGCTCAAAAATCCGCTGATAACTGGCCGGGTTTTCGTGGATACCGTGCCCAGGGCACATTGCAAACGAATATCAAAATGCCGCAAACGTGGAGTGTGCCGGCTAGTAAAAACGTGAAATGGCGTGTGCCAATTCCGGGCTTGGCGCACTCAAGCCCGATAGTCTGGGGTGATCGGGTATTCATCACGACCGCTATTAATTCAAAAGGTAAAAGCGAATTAAAACTGGGTCTTTATGGAAATATAGCCCCCGTAAAAAACCCGCCCGCCCATTCCTGGTGGATTTATTGTCTGGATCGGGAAACAGGCGAGGTGGTGTGGAAACACAAGTGTCACCAAGGAATCCCACAGGTAAAACGCCACACCAAGGCTACGCATGCTAATTCAACACCAACAACAGATGGTAAATACATCGTGGCGTTTTTTGGCTCCGAAGGGCTTTTCTGTTTGGATATAAAAGGCAAACTGGTTTGGACCCGAAATTTTGGTTTACTCGATTCGGGCTTTTTCAGAGCACCAATGGCACAATGGGGGTTTGCTAGTTCACCCATCATTCATGAGGTCAAGGTAATCATCCAATGTGACGTGCAGAAACAATCTTTCATCGCCGCGCTGGATCTGAAAACCGGCAAGACACTTTGGCGCACAGCTCGCATTGAGTTGACTACCTGGTCCACACCAACGATTCATGTGGGGCCAGAACAGACACAGGTGATCGCTAATGGATTCAAGCACATCGGCGGCTATGATCTGGAAACCGGCAAGGAAGTTTGGAAACTCAGTGGAGGTGGAGATATTCCCGTACCTACCCCGGTGATTGGATATGAGCTCATTTTCATTACCAATGCACACGGACCGGGTTCCCCAATCTATGCGATAAAGCCGAAAGCCAAAGGCAATATATCACTGGAGCAGGGCAAGCATTCCAACCAGTTTATAAAATGGAGTATGCCTCGAGGAGGCGGTTATATGCAGACTCCAATTGTTTACGAAGACCACTTTTATACTAGTCGAGATAATGGAGTCCTTTCCTGTTACGCGGCCAAAACAGGACAATTATTTTATAAGGAACGTTTGGGCCGGGCAACAGGCTTCACCGCTTCTCCGGTGGCAGGAGATGGAAAACTCTACTTTGCAGGTGAATCGGGTGAAGTCGTCGTAGTGAAGGCGGGCGAGAAATTTAAGGTGCTTTCCAGAAACTCAATGGGTGAGAGTTGTATGGCCACCCCGGCAATCTCCGGCTCGAATCTTATATTTAGGACACGGGACCATCTGGTCTCCATTGGAAATTAATCTACTTTCCAGACAGAACTTCCAGCGCTTTGAGAATCATGGGATCTTCGCCCTTCTCCAGATCGGTACGTTTATTTAGAAGCTTGATATCGACCGGGATGCCCTTGCCCTCATAACAGGCCATGTCCGCTGAATAATAAACCTGATGGGAAAGCGTGTATTTCCATCCATTGGGCAATTTTTTCTCAAGCATGTTTGAAAAAATTCCATTAGTCGGTTCACCGATGATTGTAACATGCGGCAGGTCGGCCATGAGCATGGCAAAGACATCCGCACCACTAAAGGAGGCATCGTGGGTCAGTAATACAATGGGTCCAGTGAACGTCTTTTCAGCAGGGATCAGGTGCCGTTTCTTGAGTTGACTAAATTCATCTTCGCCCGACCCATTCTTGGTTTTGCGATGGTGCCCCACCCGCTTCTTGTCGGCAAACCGACTAGTAATCTGATAAACACATTGATCGGTCCCGCCGGGGTTCAGGCGAATATCGATGACCAATCCCTTGATCTCCTTCATCTCACCCAGAATCTTGTCTAAGCCCCTCTCCAGACTTCGCTTGGAGACTCCCTCAAACTCGGTGATGAGTAAGTACCCGTAGTTCTTGTTTCTTGTGTACACCAATAGTTCGGTTGCCTTCTTCTGATCGTCAAACCCCTTGTTCTTAAGGGTCTTAAACACCAGATTGCCAAATTGTTTCTCCAGTTTGCCCGTATTAAATTCCTTGAAGAACCTTGGCGTATCCTCTGAATTAAAGGTTTTCTTTTTCCCTCCCAAACCCTTGGCCTTTAGGTTCACGTGCCCATCCTTTAAGGGCTTGAGCATGTCGCACATGATCTTGAAGAGCTCTTCATCAGTGGTGTCCTTAGTGACCTTGGGGCGGTAAGCCTTGTACTGCTTTTGCCAGTCTACTCCGCGCAGCTTGAAAAAGGCGTAGCGCTCATGGAACGTCTTCCACAAGGTTTCAAAGTTTTTTTCGGGAGCAGAGAGATTCGCGCCAATGGCACACGGTAAAACGCTGACGAAAAGACTGAATACAAGAATTGCCCAAGTAGATTTCATAATACCTTACTTAACTAGTATCTGCATTTTGGCCGCGTAGCGGTTTCCAAACTCACGGTAACTGGCAGCATCAAAGTGCACCCCATCCCCCTTGTGATTGAGGTCGGCAGAAGTCACCCAACCAGTATGCTCTACCTTGTCTGGCAATACCTTGAGGGCTGCATCCACGGTGGCTTTGTGCTTGGCACGTTTCCAAAACTGGCCAAGCTCACCGACAATGACGGGGATTTTCTGGTTGCTCAAATCCTTACGCCAAGCTCCGATCATGGCATGAAGTTGCTGCTCGTAAATATCAGCCGTCTCCATCTTGCCTGAATCACTCTCACCCTGGTGCCATAGGATGCCCTTAATAACACCATCCTTTTGAGCAAGCTTGGCTCGCTTTAGAGCCTTCTGGTAAAGATCGCCTTTCTGTTGCCAACGGCGAATCGGCGTACCTCCCACAGCACAGGGAATCAGACCGACCTTGACGCCTTCATTTGCCTTGGCCATTTCGATGCCGAACGTACGTCCCAGGCTGACGCCAGCGATGGTCTTGTCAAAGGAGATCGGATCCACTGCTGAAACCCATTCATTGGCT
>CAYUXV010000267.1:0-10740 GCA_964448875.1 uncultured Verrucomicrobiota bacterium | reverse complement strand
CGATCTCACCGAGGCGGATTTGGAGAAGGTGAAGATGCTGAATCTCGGTGTCAATCAACTGACATCCGTGAAGGGTCTGGAGCATCTTACGCAGTTAACGAAGCTGTTTCTCCATGATAATCAACTGACCGATGTGAAGGGTCTGGAGAAGCTTAAGCAGTTAACGTTTCTGCGTCTCGAAGGCAACAAACTGTCTGACGTGAAGGGTCTGGAGAAGCTTGCGGAGTTAACGATGCTGCGGCTCCATAACAACCCCGACCTCACCAAGGCACAGATTGCTGAACTGCAAAAGGCGTTGCCAAACTGCAAAATCATCAGCAACCCCACCAAGTAACCCCCTAACGCCCCTGCTGCTGCACCAGTTTCCGGTGCTCATTAATCAACGTTGGTGTATCCACAGGCACCTTTTAGCAATTTTTCTTACAAAATAGCCAACGTCTGTTATAATCTCTTTGGAGGAAAATATGCTGCGCCGTGATTTTTTGAAAATTGGCTTGGGCGGTTTGGCGCTGCCGGATTTACTTGCCCTGCGCGCGAATGCGGCCACAGGCGATCACGGATTCGGTAAGGCAAAATCCTGTATCGTGCTTTTCTGCTGGGGTGGTATCAGTCACTTGGACACGTTTGACCTCAAACCCAATGCACCCTCAAATATCCGCGGCACGTTCAAGGAGATTCCCACCGCCGTCCCGGGTATTCGTATTGGCGAACATCTGCCCGGCTTTGCCCGAACTATGAAGCACTGGGCCATTGTACGTAGTGCCCACCACAACGCCCCCAGCCACCGTTCTGGCGCCTATTGGAACCTCACCGGTCATCAGCCGGCCAACCTCACTGGCAACTGGGAGGCAACACGCTCAGATTGGCCCAGTATTGGCTCAATGATCTGGCAGGCTAAAAAGGATGGCGGGAGGCCACAAAACGCCCTGCCGGGCGCTGTGGCGCTTCCATACACACTTTATGATGGTGGTGTCTCCAATGGACAGGATGGCGGGTTTCTCGGCATGGGAATGGATCCCGCCGTATTTCGGCCGCCCAGTAAGGGACTGAAAATTTATAACGGCAAATCGCCGACTTCCGGCAGAATAGAGCTGAATCTACCTGAAGGAGTGAACCGTGGGCGTTTGAGCAAACGACGAAACTTGATTCAAGGCTTTGGGCTGACCAAGCAATCTGCTCTCAAATTGGAGTCGGAAGCTTTGGGGCGTTCGCAGGAAATGGCTTTGGATATGTTGATGAATCCAAGTGTCCACGAGGCATTCGACCTCGAAAAAGAACCGCGCGCTCTTCGTGAGAAATACGGCATGCACATCTGTGGTCAAAGTGTCCTTACTGCCCGACGCTTGACTGGGGCTGGAGTCCCCGTCGCCACCGTCTACTGCGCTGCGGGAGACTTGAATGGCTCGAAGGGCTCCCATTTCGACACGCACGCGGACAATTTTAACAAACTGAAAAACACCATGCTGCCGCCGTTCGATCAGGCGGCCTCGGCATTGGTGGAAGATTTGAAGGAAAGCGGGCGGCTCGACGAAACGCTGGTGGTGATGCTCACTGACTTTGGTCGCACACCAAAAATTAACGGTGGTGCGGGTCGAGATCATTTCCCAGGCGTGTACTCGGCGGTGTTTGCAGGCGGCGGTATCCGCGGCGGACAGGTCTATGGCGCTTCCAACCCCACCGGCTTCGAGCCCGCCGAGCACGCCTGCGGCCCGCCCGATTTGCATGCTACGATCTTCCACGCTCTGGGCATTGATCCGGACCACATGATTTATGATGCCGATGACCGCCCGCTCGCGCTTTGCGACGGGAAACCGTTGCTGTTATTTTAGCGTTTGGATAACACGGCTGGCACGCTCGCGTTGCCGGTTCTGTCAATAGCCGTGAGCGCGAAGGCATCCGGTGTCGTGGGGCCGGAGATGTTCATCAGGGCTGAAGTTTGTTCTCTTGGGAATATCAAGGTTCTCCATTTTCCCTTGATATGCATTTGAAAAACCCAACTGGCAACCGACTCACGGGTGCGATTGTGCCAGCTTATCAAAAGTTGGCCGGGTTTTTCGGCTGCCTTCATGGTGACTTGAGGTTTGGCTGGAGGGATTTTATCGAGCCAAGGTGACGCCGGCACGAGTGCCGACTCTCTATAAGATGCCCTTTGCAGTTGCGTGGCTAAATTGCCACGGTTTTTTGTCAGTGCGCTGACATTCCAGTGTATGTTGCCGGTGGAGCCGCGCTCATTTCTTGTGAGGCTAATTTGCTTAATGATCTCATCTGCCTTCCACGGGTTCACCTTTGCCGAGTTGTTTCCTATCCATAGGTGGCGTCGCTTCTTGTTCTCGCTCACCCACCATTTCAAGAGTTTGGGGTAACTCTGGCCTGGCGATTCGATGCTCCAGTATAGTTGAGGAGCACAGTAATCGAGCCATCCATTGTTAATCCATTTTCGTGCGTCGGCGTAGAGGGTGTTGTATGCATCGAGCCCCTTGATGGTTTTCGGATAACCGGGCCGCCAAATTCCAAAAGGGCTTATCCCAACTTTCACCCAAGGGCGAATTTTTTTAACCTCCGCATACATGCGCTGGACAAACCCGTTGATGTGTTCGCGTCGCCAGTTCGCGCGTGACATTTTCCCTTTGTACCGTTTCCAGCTGGCATCATCAGGAAAGTCGCGAAGCTTGCCTTTTGAGTCTTTGACCGGATAGGGATAAAAATAATCGTCCATGTGCACACCGTCCACGTCATACCTGCGTACGACATCCATAATGACAGCCAGGGAATGAGCCTGCGCAGCAGGTTCTGCGGGGTTCAACCATTGATAGCCTCCGTAGTTTTTTACAAGAAGCGGCTTTTTTTTACTAATGTGTGTTCTGGACGCTGCACCTAATGGTGATTTGTAACGTGAGCGAAAGGGGTTAAACCAAGCATGCAGTTCCAAGCCCTTTTTGTGCGACTCGGCGATGGCAAATTTCAGGGGATCCCAAGACGGGTTCGGTGCTGATCCCATTTTGCCAGTGAGATATTCTGACCATGGTTCAAGTTTTGAAGGATACAGCGCGTCGCACGCTGGTCGTACCTGAAAGATGAGAGCGTTCAGTTTCAACTGCGCCGCTTGATCAATAATAGCTCGCAGTTCTTTTTGTTGCTGTGCGGTGCTTAATCCGGGCTTTGATGGCCAGTCGATGTTGTTAACCGTGGCAATCCATGCTCCACGAAATTCCCTCATTGGAACGGGTGGCCGAATATTTCCGGCAGGAGTATATTGCACTGCTGCCGAAAGTCCGGCGGTGATTAGTAGAAGAACAACCCCCAAACGCATTATCTTCCGACCCTATACTATGAGAGGTTAATTTCCAATGAATAACGAAATGTCAGCCAATCGAACTAACTGCTTCTGATTTGAACATTGGATATTTGGTGTTTTTCTGGCATACTAAATTTTCCTATTGGATCATGTCTGACAAAGCCTATTTTTGCATTGCCGTGACCATTTATGGTATCGGGATGGTGTATTCTTTGTTCTTGTGGCGGAAAGGTTTCAGGCGTGATGACTGGACTGCCTATAGCCTGTTGGGGAGCGGTTTCGTATTTCATACCATCTCCATAGCGATGCGCGCCTTCAGTTATGAGCCTCCGAGGTGCCCGGTCACTAACCTATATGAAACCTTGGCATTCATTGTTTGGACTATTGTGGGAGGCTATCTGGTGATGGGACTTTGGCAACGACTTCGGTTCGTGGGGGCGTTTGCCTCGCCGCTTCTATTCATAATGGGCGTGTTTGCCTTGATTCCGGGGATGGATCCGGATGTCGCGCAGGGGGCTGCGCGTGATTATACGAGTGTGCTTGGAAATTTGCATCGGACCGTGGGTTCGTTGGCCTTGGGTGCGTTTGGGTTGAGTGGAGCGGCAGCGGTGATGTACTTGAGCCAGGAAAATGATTTAAAGCTTCACAAGTTTCGAGCGATCCTTTCAATGCTTCCTCCTTTGCAACGTTTGGAGACCGCGATGACGCGATTATTGTGGGTTGGTTTTGGTCTGTTGACACTGGGCATTACGGCCAGTGTCGCGTATCATTTTCAGCCTGGGAAAACCACGTCACTGGGCGATCCGATGGTGATCTGGATCATGTCGATGTGGGTGGTTTATCTTGTATTGATCATTATTCATTGGCGGCATTCACAGAGTGGGCGCCGAATTGCTTGGGGGGCTTTGTGCAGTTTTCTTTTTATGATTCTTACTTTCTGGGGGGCTTTGGAATCACACTTGAATAATTGATTATGCCCATTGTCTGTCTCGGCCTCAATCACCGCACAGCGTCCGTAGACGTGAGGGAACGTTTTGCGCTGTCCGAGGCAAGTATGCCTGCGCTCCTTGACACTCTATGTGGCCAAACCGCAGCTACCGAGGCGGTCATTCTTTCCACCTGCAACCGAGTGGAAATTTATGCAGTCACCGATGGCCCGCCTGCCATCATGCTAGACGAGGTGCGTTACTTCCTTCTCGATGGTCGCGAGGCAGACGAAGATGTATTTTATTCATCGACCGGGGCGGCCAGCGTAGAACATTTATTTAAGGTTGCCAGCGGTCTCGACTCAATGGTGATTGGTGAAACAGAAATTCTCGGTCAACTGAAATCAGCCTACCAAGTTGCGCTCGAGCATAAAAGTACAGGCAGTCATTTGAATAGGGCATTTCAAAAAGCGTTCAATGCGGCCAAGCAAATCCGGACAGAGACCAATATTCAACGTGGAAGTGTGTCTGTGGCATCAGTCGCCGTTGAGTTGACTGGGAAAATTTTTGATACATTAACTGGGCGGACCGTAATGGTCATTGGTGCAGGAGACACTAGCGAGAAAACTGCTAGAGCACTTTTAAGCAGAGGGGCGCAAAGTGTTATGGTCTCAAATCGTTCGTTTGAACGTGCAGAGGTTCTTGCTAATGAACTTGGGGGCCGCGCAGTTAATTTTGATGATTGGGAAAATGAGTTTAATGATATTGATATTATCATTAGCAGCACAAGCGCGCCTCATTATGTGATTGACCGAAAAATGATCGAGCCGATGCAGAAGCTTCGGGGTCATCGCCCTCTGCTCTTGATTGATATCGCTGTTCCTCGTGACATTGAGCCGGAGTTGAATTTTCTTGAGGACGTTTACCTTTATAATATTGATGATTTGCAAGCTATTGCCGATGACTATTTGCGCTTGCGTCATGAGGAGATTATGAAATGCGAAGCAATTATTCGGGAAAAGGCGAGTGAATTACTTTCGATATCATCACTGCCTAATTTAAGGGACTCAGCGGAAGATGCTGCAGGTGAATCACCAGCGACTCAGGCATCTCCTGGTTAAATGGTAATGTCAGAACGTCCGGTCATAATCGCGACACGTGGCAGTGCGTTGGCTCTGGCACAGGCGAATCATGTTTTTGATGAATGTCGTCGTCTGTTCCCGCGTTTGGCATTCGAGATTAAAATAATTAAGACTACGGGGGATAAGTTGCAGACTGCGGCGTTAACGCAAGCCGGCCACAGTCTCCCCAAGGGTTTGTTCACCAAGGAGCTTGAGGTTGCCCTATTACGCAATCAGGCTGATTTGGCCGTTCATAGCCTGAAAGATGTTCCGACTGAGCTCCCGGGAGGTTTGGGAATTGGGGCGGTTTGTCAGCGTGCGGATCCTCGGGATGTACTGGTTTTTAAGGTTGATGCTGAAGGAAGTGGGTCTTTATCCCAATTGGCGGAAACTGCATTGGTTGTAACAAGCAGTCCGCGCAGAAAGGCACAGTTACTGTCAGCGCGTCCTGATTTGCGGGTTGAAGATATCCGGGGAAATGTCCCCACAAGACTGGAAAAGTTGGCTGAGAGTGAAGACATGACTGCTACGGTTCTTGCTGCAGCTGGTCTAGAGCGATTGAATTTCAAGATTGATAATGGTCAATTAATCGGTGACGCCGTGCCGGATGGCCTTATGGCGGTGAAGCTCGATACTGATTTAATGCTTCCCTGTGCGGGTCAGGCGGCTGTTGGTATTGAAGTGCGCTCTGAAGATGAACGCATTGCGTCAATATGTTCGCGCTTAAATCATTTCAACAGTCGACAGGCAGTAACTGCAGAACGGGCGCTTTTATCTGAAATTGGCGGTGGTTGTTCTACGGCGCTGGGAACAGTGGCAACAATCAACGGCGAGAAAATGAAATTGCGAGCGGTATCGTTCCTAGGTGATGTTGAGCGACGTGCGGAGGCGACTGGAGATATTCGTGAACCAGAGCAGCTAGGTGTGGAAGTGGCTGGCCAATTACGGGTATAATCCATGGAATTTTTCAATGCCGTATGGTTTCCGTTGGGCACCTTTATTAACGCCGTATGTATTTTAGTGGGAGGTGTCTTGGGCCTTTGGTTGAAGAGGCAATTGTCGACAGGGGTGCAAATGAAGTTCCGCTATTTCCTGGCACTACTAACTGTTGTTGCGTCCTTCGGGATGATTTACAAGGGAGCAACTGGTGGTGACCCAAGTTTCGGTCGATTTTTAGGGCGTTTCGGCATTGTCTTTGTTGCTTTGATTGCAGGAGCTTTAATCGGTCGTTTTTTGGGCATCCAAAAACAACTCGATAAACTAGGTGCTTATGCGCGTGATCGATCGTCGAAATCCGATGATGACAACAAGGGGGTAAGCGAGGGGTTTGTAACATGCACGATATTGTTTTGCGTGGGACCAATGTCTCTTGTGGGGCCGATAGAGGATGGTTTGGATAAGGGGGTTCCGTTTGCGTTGGCAGCAAAGTCTGTGATGGACGGCGTGGCTACATTGGCAATGGTGCCCCGGTTTGGCTGGGGGCCTATGTTGGCGGTGATTCCAGTTGTGGCACTACAGGGAACCGTGACAATGCTTGCACGCTCTTTTGAGTCAATAAAAGACAACCCTGAGTTGATTGCATCCATAAGCCTGACGGGCGGGCTGATGGTGATGACCATCGTGCTGGTCATTCTTGAGGTGCGCAAGGTTCCCCTTGCGGATTATCTTCCGTCATTGGTTGTTGCACCCCTGATGGCAAAATGGCTTTTTGCTTAACAATGAATAATTCAGTTTTTCGACTACGGTTGTAGCATCCTTCTTCCAAACCAATTGTAGGGGTGAACAACGTTGTGGGGCTCCAGGGAGCGGCCTTCTGAAGCCCAAGCGAAGATCGAGCCTTCAAGATTACTAACATTTGTGCGCCCGAGTTTAATCAATCGAAGCGCTATGCTGCTGCTTCGGTATCCAACAGAACAGTAAACTACAATTGGGCGGTTTTCGGGAATGCTCAATAAATGTGTTTGAACTTGGGCATCGGATGATTCCGGTGATAGATGGCGTGCGTTTTGCAGATGGCTAGTCTCGTATTCTTCTGAATTGCGAATATCAAGAATTGCCGGTGGGTTTTCGCTCTTCATTTGTGCGGCAAGTTCGGCGGTGGTGATGTGGTGAACGTCGTCAAATTTCCATCGTAGAAACCGCTTGGCAGTGTTCAGTCCATAAGAAGGAAGCCAGAGCCAGAAAGCGATTGCGGCAGCAAAAATTAAACCGGCTGCGATCAGCGCGATACGTCGCCAGTTACGGCCTTTCTTTTCTTCACTTGGCGGCTCGGACATCCTTGACGAGCTCCTTGGCGGCGTTGGTGACGAGATCCTCGACGTTGGGTTTCCATCGGTCAGCGGGCAGGCCGTACACGGCCATGGAACTTTGGCCCTCATAACCTCCCTCGGTCAAAACACGTACACTTGGGATATATGCCATCACGTCGTTGCAATAACTGGTAACCCACGTTTGCGCGCCAAACTGCTTTTTGAACTTCAATGAAAAGTCGATGACGACCTCGCCGCCCATGGTGAGCCATGTGAGGTTGCCCAGACGCCAGCATTGCATGGGGTAGGGGTAGGTCTTGGGAAGGTTGCCCGCAGCCTGCAATTTTAACATGCGGGCGGCCCAGCGGCCGCGATACCGGTTCAGGTTCTTTGCGGTGGCAGCGAGGGTTGCAGCGTCGGGCAAGGCGCCATATTCAAGCGGGACGGTCTTGATCCGGGTAACCATGCGTGGCTCAAGTGTTTGCATCTTCTGGAGAAGCGTTTCCTCGACAGCTGCCGCGAGCATGTTCCCGTAGCGCTCGGCCTGGTAAACCTGACGGCGGGGCAGGGGATTGATGTCCGCACCGCACCCGGCGCTGAAGATGGCAACTGTCTCAGGATGGCTTTTTTCCAGTGCAATCTGAGTGAAGCCGGAGTAATCGCCTGAGAATTTATAGAAACTCAAGACCGTGCTGTGACATGAATAGCCAAAGACGACTGACTTGAGTTTAAGCCCTTTGTACACCGCCAGCACCGGGACATCATGATCGAAGGGGCCTTTCAAGGTCTCTCCATCGGCTCGTATTTGCGGGACATTGCGCTCACTGTTATTGCGCCGATTGACACCGAAACGGCTGATGCCAATTCCGTGTTTTAGCGTAACAGGCTCGAGATTCTTCAGCGCCTCGCTGGCAATCTGCACAATGGAATCCTCCATGCGGGCGGAAAATTCCTCGATGCGCTTGATGCGCTCAGCGTTGAGGGGATAGATATCGTATAGCCCACCACGCAACACCGGTCCGGTGTGTGTGTGGGAGGCGTTTAGCATGATTTGATCGGGCTGCAGCTTATATTCCTTGGCAAGGCGCGACTTGAGATTGGCATAAATACTGGCGGTCATCCCGAGTGTGTCGGTGCCAATGATCACTGCGCGGTTACCTTGGCCGTCCTCCAGCGCCAGGGCCTTGACCCATAGTGGATGCAGCACGCCTTCGCTTTCCTTATTGCGCCCGCCATAACCGGCCATCCAGATGGGTTTCTTGGGCGTGATATCGGCCTTGGCTGTACCGGCTTTCCAAGTGGCGGCTGAGAGGGGCAGGGCAAGGCAAAGCAGCAGGAGAATACGCAACGTGGTCATGGAGGAAGGTTAAGAATCAGTAGCCGCGGGTCAATGACCAATGAAGCATTAGTTATTATAAGCGAGAGTAGCCAAGGGTGCTACTTGGCGTTGTGGCTGATTTCGCACTTCGGTAAGGCCTTTTGCAGTTTTTCAATCTGAGCTTTGGTGAGGCTTGGATTACTGCTCAAATCAATATACTTCAGCTTTGTGAGCTTGGCTAAAGGACTCAAATCAGTAATTTTATTTGACTGGAGGTCGAGATGTTCCAGCTGTGTTAGACCTTTCAAGAAACCGAGATCAGAAAGTCCATTGTTCGGTATTCCGAGGGTCTTTAGTTGCGTTAGCTTGGCTAGGTCGGTTAAGGCGCTGGTGTCAGTGATTTCGTGCTCATCGAACACAATCATATTTACCTTTGCTAAATCTAGCTTGGTAAGTTCGACCGCAAACTTATCCAGTTCCATGCGAACTTTTCCTTCAATTATTTCTAAATCAGTGGGGTGATCATGGGATATGAAGCAATTCGGGAGAGCCTTCTGGAGCAAGGCGATTTTGTCTTTGTTGAGTTTGAAATTATTTCTGAGGTCAATGTATTCTAGTTTCTTGAGATTGGCCAATGCGCTGACATCTGAGATCTGGCCACCGATGAGCTCTAATCTTTCCAATTGTGTTAGGTTTGCTAAAGGGCTTAAATCAGAGACTTGAGTGCCATCGAGGCGAAGCCTCTTCAACTTTGTGAGCTTGGACAGAGGCTTCAAATCTTCAAGGGATTCCCCCTCGTAAACCGTCAATACTGTCATTTTTTCCAAGTCCATCTTGGAAAGGTCGCCTTTGCGTTTATCAAGTTTCATTCTAATATACATCTCTATCAGCGCGTAATTTTTGTCTTCCGGATTGGAGGTCCATGCCAGTTCCTCATCCTTTTTCTTGTCGGTCTTGGGCGCCCCTGACTGTTTCACTTCTGGCTTGGGGTTTGGTTTGTCATCAGGCTTTGCTGGGGTTTTTTGAGTGGTTGGTGTTGAAGGTGCTCCAACATTTTCTTTGGGCTCCAGGGTTGCCTTTTCCCCGCAACCAACCAACGCCATCACAACAAACATTAACAGTATATGCTTCACGCTCTTTATTCTATGTGGTGATGGAATCCTGCTCAAGAACCTTCATGTCAAATTTCCTAGCCCTTGTCTTGGGGGCTGGATCATGAGAGGTATAGGCCATGCGTATTTCCCATTTTCTGGCACTGGCTTTGTTCCTTATTGAGTTTACTTCATCAGCTGCCAAGAAACCCAATATTGTATACATCATGTGTGATGAACTGGGTTATTACGAAACCTCCTTCATGGGCAGTAAAACTATTAAAACCCCCCGTATAGATCGGTTGGCTGCCGATGGTGTGTGGTTTACCCAAGCCTTGGCCGGTTCCTCTGTCTGCGCGCCAACGCGTTGTGTTTTGATGACTGGGAAACACAGTGGGCACACCTCGGTCCGGGTGAATGGCGGCGGGACGCCCATGCGGGCCGGCGAGGAGACGGTTGCCAGCATGCTCAAGGCCTCCGGCTATGCAACCGGCGGGTTTGGCAAGTGGGGCTGTGGCGGACGAGGATCAACCGGTGTGCCAGAAAAGCACGGATTCGACGTGTTTCTGGGGTACTATGATCAAGTCCATGCTCACAGCTATTATCCGCCCTACATTATTCGCAACAGCCAGGAGGTGCCTTTGCCAGGGAATAAGGGCGGAAGCACAGGCACAAATTATTCCCACTACAAAATCTTTAACGAAGCCATCAAGTTCATTAAAGACAACAAGAATCGGCCG
>CAYUXV010000266.1:0-28634 GCA_964448875.1 uncultured Verrucomicrobiota bacterium | reverse complement strand
GCACTGGTGCGCGTGGAGTAAATCGGCTTTTGCATCAGTCCGTTTGCTGCTAAAAGAGCGTTGTCCATGAGATTTTTCCAAGCCATCACGATAATGCTAACATTCTCGGCGGCTGCTCATCCAATCTCAATGAGCCACGGGGTTGTAAACGTGCGCGAAGGTGAAACACTGGCTGAACTAAAGATCATGCTTGAGGATCTCGTGATGTTTCACGGACTCAAGCCGGATAAATCCACACGCTACGCTGCTCAGGATCTTCAAAAGGCAGCGTTAAAACACCATGAATTCCTCACTGATTTTTTTACTATTCGCGACGCTAACGGTACACGTGTACCAGGCAAGGTGACACGTTTCGACAGCTCGGCTATCCCAATGGATGGCGTACTCCAATCCGAACTGATGAAGCGTCAGGTGGTTTACCTGATGGAATTCAAACCGAAGATAAAACAACCGTTCCTAACCTTTATGCAAAACTTTGGAGGAGAGAAGGTAGTACTGCCAGCAATTATGGATTTCATGGTGCTACAAAAGGGCATCTGGATGGGTACGCCGGTGCAACTGCTGGCTAATCGGCCACACACGGTAAAGTTCGACTGGGTCAACCCGCCCACCAAGCCACCAGCCAACTGGCGTGAATTAAAAAAGCGACGAGAGGAAGCATTCCGGAAAAATCTTGGTATCTCTAGCTATAGTGGGATTTATTCCTACATATATGTGACGAACCATGAAGTGCGGCATGAGATTCTGGTACCTCTTCTGTCCTTCGAGAAATGGTTGAAATTGAAGCGAAAGACCCCGGACTTTCTGGAAATAGATGAGCAGGAGGCAGCCAAGAAGGATATCGAAGCATTTTTTCAAGATCGCAATCCCATGGAAATCAATGGATTAACAGTCAAGCCCCAGCTGGCGCGGATAAATTTTTTTGGTTTGGATATCAACGATTTTGCTCTGAACGCCAAACCCCGACGTATAGGTGTTTATCAGGCGCGATTGGGTATCATTTTGGCCTACCCTTCATCCCAAACGACTCGAACAGTGAAGATGAAATGGAATACTTTTAATCAACATGCCCCCTTCCTGCGCTCTGTCGTTTACATAAATGATGATAAACCAAAGGAGCACTTTTTTGTGAAGGATAAGGCAGTATTTGAATGGGTGAACCCAAAACCAAAAACGATCCAACCCATTGTGGCAGTTAAACATAAGTTGGGGCAAGTGCCTGACAATGTCGGCGCAGCAAAGGTGTTCAAGCAACTGCACGGAAACATTTATCGGGCATTCGATTTGCGCGATGACCGCACCATTTATGACGCACTTGCATCCGGCGTCGATGGAGACCTCTTACGTACGTTATACTTGCAGTTCAAACGTAGTCTTTTAATGGCAGAGCAGGGTGGGGCGATGTCCCGAGTAAAGAACGTCAATATCGTCGCCGGAAAAATGAAGCCCGCCAAGAATGGTTTTACCTACGACTGCACTTGGCGGGTGACGGGCACGGTTGAACACTGGGGCCACCTCCACACACGCGAAAACGAATACGAGGGAACTTTCACAATTGCCGCTACACCATCTGGTTGGAAAATTATCGACTACGAATTACGTCGGCAAAAACGGGTGAAATACGAAACCGGCCTGCGCGCTTTCGACATGCCACGCTAAGCCTTCCTTGTTCACAGACTGTTCCCAGCTTGTCAGCAAGTTTTTGTTTTTAGGACCGCTTGCCCGTTCATACTTCTTTCAGGAGTAAGGAGGTGTTTTTTATCGATCTGCAACGGATATTTGTTGCCAAGTGCGCGGACTTTTCCGTAGCGCCAGAAGGATCGGTCTACCCCAGCCTTTTTACCCCACTCCCCCACCTTGAACCCTTGGCATCTGCATGCGATTTCTGAGACGCAAAGCTTTTCTATTGGTTCTGCTGACTGGGCTTAATCTGGCACACGGTTTCGTGATGATCGGACCAATGGACCCGGCTCGCCTCACGGCAACGAACGCAGGTCCAGCTATTGATCTCAATTACTGGGATGATCTTGGTGGTCCAAAAGAAAAGAAAAATTTCTTCCGATGGAACACTCCAGATCTAACTTATTCTTTTGATGCAAGTTTTATAAAATATTTTGGGTTGGAGGGGCGATTCGCAATCAATGAAGCATTCACTGTTCTAAACGATTTCTTCCACAACGACGATTACAGTGGCGTAAGTGCGCTGGATCTTGCCAAGCATGGGTTTATCAGCAATTACAATTCTTCTTGGGTGAATGTCACAGCCCAGAATCACCAGATTCTAGACATAAAGTCGCTCACCTTGGGGCTATTGATTAACCATCTGGGGTTAGGCAATCCGCACCGGTACGCTTACGGAATTCACGATGCGCAAACAAACCAGGCAGGAACTACGATCAACTTCCGCGTGCGCCTGCGAAACTACGATCCTCTGACCTACAAGCAAACAGACAAGATCAATAATGTTAGGTACAGCTACCGATTAATTCACGACGGCACCAATACACCAGCGATCGGCACTACCGGCTATATACAGCCATCTTTTGCAGACATGGAGGAATTCACAACCGACACGAGCGGGAATGCATGGTCAACATTGGCGTCAATCTGCGACTCATTTTATGGCAACTCGCTCATCTATTGGACTGACAAGCCATCGTTGTTTGACTTTGGAGTCTATTACGACGGAAAAAACGCCATGGGCGGCAAGATCAGTCCGCGCCATGCACTGACTTACGATGATGCAGGAGGCTTAAAATATCTGTATCGAACGAACAATTTTGTTTATGAGAATCTACCAACGAACGTGGTGTTGGTGATTCCACCCCAATTGTTGCCAATGACGGCGATTCCAGTTTTTCCAGGCCCAACAGGCCGATTATGGCCTGACTCGCTTGGCGGAACGCAAGGCTTCATTCCCCGCCGTAATGCGGCCATCATTCCAGGCCTGCCAACCATTTCCGTTCTTCCATCTCAGGGACCACCTGCGTTTTTTGATCTCGCAATGCGGGGTGGTATCAACAAGATGCAATTCTACGAACAACCCTTTGATTCTCTGTTGGGTATCATTTTTACCGCGACGAATCAGGTGTGGACCGACACATTTATCACCACAAACGGTCAAACTGTAATAGGTTTGGACGAGGAAAACCCAGGGGCAGCGCTCTTCCTCGGTGTTCCTAGTGTAAAATTTGCCACTCAAGAAGTAGGGCGGGCGATTTGGCAACCAGACATCATTTTCGTCGCGGATGACCTCGGCGTATCACCTGATGGTGTTCCAATTGGCTGGAATCGAACTGATGCCTCGCTGTGGATGGATAACTTCACAAATACTCTCGGCCCTGTCATTACATTTGAAACAAACGTGGGACCAGGCGTAATTGTGGGACCAATCCAGTACACCTTCACAAAAATTCATGAGGACTTTGAGGTTATTTGGTCCGGTGAAGCGAGTATTGTAGGAGGCACAACACAGTATTCGCTCTGGGGACACATAAAGGGACCTGGGCCGAACGATATAGTGATGTTTCCACGCGATGTTCGGGAGTCAATTGTGGAGCAAGCGGTATCACCTGTGGTGTCTGTGCCTTCCATTACGATGGTGTCTGAAGATGGAGGGCTCAACCCGATCAACAACGCCACCATAACACGCACTCAGGAAATGCTTACGCTTGTAGGCACAGGCTTGGCCTCGGTATGGACAGTCGAAATTATGAATGGTGGAGAAGTGGTACAAACAATCAACCCAGCCACTGAATATATTGTCTCCGACCAGATAATTCAAATTCCTGCGGGAATTATCTCCGACACAGCAGAAGGAACCGAACGCACTGTTCGTCTGTGGAATCCGGTTGGCGTCAGCGAACCCAGCACCGGTATGTTTACCATTGAGACAGGCAAACCATTCATCACAGGAACGACTTCCGATGGTTTGATTTTCAACAGGGCAAACTCACTGTTGGTGCAGGGATATGGCTTTAAAAGCAAAACCGCCGGCTCCGAAAAACTAGCCTGGCTGCGTGTGGACGAAGATAACGGCACGGCTGTTGAACCACGTGACGGCAATGTTACAGCAGCAATCATAGATGTGGTCAACGATAGGCTGGCGGAAATCCCAATGAATGCCATAAGTTATTTGTCCGACGGACCTAACCGTCGCTTGCGACTTGCCCGGCAAGCACCTGATGACATTGCTGATATAGATAATTACCTCAGCCCGACCGACAACGTAAGGCTTATCAGTGCAATCACGACGAAACCAGTTATCAATAGCTACCAATCTTCTGGAATGGATGCAAATGGGACTGAATTTCGACGAGATAAAGCAATGGAGATCAACGGCACAGGACTGAATACGACGTATCAAATCGAAATTCTACAAAACGATGGATCGGCCTTTACCCCCTCAGTTGCTGTTCAACTACCACATCCCGGTGTAGCCGTAGAACGCGACGGGACACGCATCATTATCTCTGCCGGGGTATTCACTCAATCTGATGCAGATGCAGATGCATTAACCGAAACACGCCAATTCAAGATTTACAATGGAGTCGACAACACCAGCAATAACGCCGCATTGACGTTCCACGTAAATACACTGCCAGAAGTAGATTTTATCGGTGCCTTCAAGGTCAATGGTGCCTTCAATCGAGATGGCCCACAAGGGGATGACGTGATGATCGCCGGCCGTGGCCTGAAAGCTATTGGGGAAATTCATCTCGTCAAGGACGATGGCACGGCACTTGATGCTGTCTCACCGCTAATCGAGCTGCCAAATGCTGGCGATACGGTAAAAGATACCTCCATCTTTATAGATACCTCCGCCGTGCAGTTCCCCAATGGGCCGATGGCAGATTCAACGGACGCTAACCTGCACCGCGTCTTTGCCCTCAAGGGAAAACGTGGCACCACTACCACACCCGCCGCGCAACGGTTTCGCGTGGGCATTCCACCAACATTCACATCCTTAAGCGGAATCACGGGTAACAATTACAGACGCGACACTGATACCATGGAATTTACAGGTACTGGTCTGGGCCTAATTACACGTGTAGAAATCGTGGATAATACGGGCCAGCCAATCCCCAATGTAAACGGCATCGACACCACCGGCGGAGTCACCATCGTCTCCGCCACTTCACTGACAATTGATGCTGATGCCACCGGCTGGCGTCCCTCGACACACCTGATGGATTCCGTCGGCGCGCTTAGCCGCCGAATTAAGGTAACCACCCCATTCGGCACCGCTACCAGCGCAAGCGATGCCACGGGTGCCTTTACTATCTCCGCCACACCTGAATTCCTCACCACCCCTCAAGCCACATTTGCTGGCGGTGGTTACAATGGTGGCATCGGCACCAGTGGTACATACTATCTCAATGAGGGTGATCTGGTATTGAATGGTCGAAACTTCCACGGCCTGACCAATATTCGGTTTATGGATAACACTGGGGCAATCTATTTCACCCTGAACTTCAACCCGGTGGCCCCACCCAGCGGTTTTGCCTTCAATACGGATGGTACAAAACTCACCATTGATTCCTCGGCAATCAGTGCCCACAACGGGAATTGGGCCGTGTCCGGCGGAGCTGTGGACCGGAAAATTCGGCTGACTTCCGTAGCTGGACACTCGGTGGATTCGCAGCTGATCACCACGGCAGGTGGCACATCAAACACTCTCCCGCTGTTTACGTCCTTGGCTGGGCCAGTTGGTGGGCATTTCCGCCGCGATCAAGCAGCTGACCTGGTTGTGACAGGTGTGAATCTGGGCACAGCCACCTTAGTGGAATTGGTGGACGTAAACGGGAATGCAATTCCGGGGCACACAGGAATTGCGGCTGATGATTTTGCTGAACCATTGGGCTCTGGAGTAAACGGTTATGCTACTGTCACTGCCAATACGATCACAATCAATGGCAACGCTACGTGGTACACCACGACGGGTGATGCCAACGAGACAGACACGATCACGGCACTGGGCCGCCGGATAAAGATAACCACACCCAGCGGCACAGTTACCACCACGGCTGATGGCGAAGGTGCCTTCACCATATCAGCTACGCCTCTATTGGCGGTCGAAAATACAGTGTTCGCTGGTGGCGGTTTTGCCGCAGGAACGTGGGATGCCAGTAATGGCGATCTGTTGATCAATGACATCGGTGTGGATCCGCTTCTCGACGGCTCCACGGATGGCAATGCTGTCCCGTTGAAGGGTATCAAGCAGATTGAGCTAGTAGGCACTGGTGGAGCGGTTCTGACGACCCTGACCAATCCTGGTGTTGACTGGATGGTGAATGCGACCGGCAATCAGATTACTATACCATCGGCAACGGCTGCGGCTAATGGCTGGGGTGATTCTTCTACTCTAGATGATAGAACGGTGAGACTGACGACGGCTGCAGATCAACTCGCAACGACTCCCACAATCATAACACAGCCGTAGCGTCTGAAGGCGTATATTCCGGCGCCAGTTTTCGCATTGCCAGCTTTAGTTTTGCTGACGGAGAATCAGCCAGTTGATCCCGCAGTTCATTCAATTTATTCTCTAGCTCCTTAAGATCTGCAGGCTGTGCCATGAACCGAAAAATTTTGTCATGGCCTGCGGATGCAAATTCTTCCCCATCCAGACTGATTTCCTCGAACCCTTTTTCACCCGGTCGCAGGCCAATATATTCAACTTCAATATCCACTCCTGGCTTCAGACCACTCAATTCAATCATCTGTCGTGCAAGATCATCGATCTTGACTGGTGTACCCATGTCCAACACAAAAATATCGCCGCCTTTTCCCATTGTAGCCGCCTGTAGAACCAATCCAACCGCTTCGCCGGTAAGCATGAAGTAACGGGTCACATCCGGATCAGTTACGGTCACCGGCCCTCCCGCCGAAATTTGCCGTCGAAAAATCGGCACAACACTTCCAGAGCTGCCAAGAACATTGCCGAAACGCACGGCCAGAAAGGTTGTAGGTGACGACTTCACAGCATTAAGTGACTGCAGGTAGACCTCTGCCAGTCGTTTAGTTGCGCCCATCACGCTCGTGGGATTAATAGCCTTGTCAGTGGAAATAAATACAAACCGCTCCACTTCGGATTCCCTCGCTAAATCGGCCAAGCCAATAGTCCCGAATGTATTGTTACGCAACGCTTCCGCAGGCTGCCTCTCCATCAATGTCACATGCTTGTGAGCTGCGGCATGAAAGATGACCTGTGGTTTATGTTCCTTCAATATCACACGTATGCGGTCCTCGTCGCGAATATCCGCCACCTCAGCAATCACGCCAATATCGGCATGCTCCAATTCCTGCATGATCGTAAACATTTGAGTTTCCGACCGCTCTACCAGGATGAGCGAAGAAGGATTATATCTCGAAATTTGGCGGGAAAGTTCCGAGCCAATACTCCCTCCCGCACCGGTTACAAGCACGCAGCGACCCTTCAACATCGACTCAATTTCATCTGTCTCAAGTTCTATTTTTTCTCGGCCCAGCAAATCCTCAATTTGCACCTGCCTAAGTTGGGTCAGCGTAACCTGACCAGTAGCTAACTGCTCCATTGATGGAACTGTCTGATATTCAATGCCTGCACTCTGCAAGAGCCGTACAATCTCCTTTAGGCGCTTTGCCGACGCAGACGGCATGGCGATAACGACACTCTCAATGCCTCGGTCTAGGAGGGCAGTCCCATCACCCAACGGCCCAACAACAGGTATACCATGAACCCGCGTGCCAATTAGGGTGGTGTCGTCATCATAAAACACCACCGGTGTCAGTCCCATGCGTGGTTTACCCGAAAGCTCCTGTGCCAATTGAGCCCCCGCCTCACCAGCACCGATTATAGCTACTCGTCGCATCTCCTCTGGCACACCTTTCTCTCGTGAGCGCCGTTCGCGAATTAACCGAAACATCGACCTTGCGAACGCAACCGAACAGAATGAGAGGATGGCATCAAGAATTATCACACCACGAGGCACTGACGCCGGGCTCCCGCCTTCGCCAACGTTGACGGGCTCAACTCCTGCATACCAAAGTGCCATCAAAGCCGACGATGGCAACAGCAATGCCAAAGCCACACGCCGTAAATCCGGCAGGCTGAAATAGGTTAGCAGCGAGGCGAATTGTCCAAAGACCCAAAGACTCAACAGTTTAAATCCAATAACAACCGGCCATACACGCAGCAGGTGTCCTTGGTATTCCGTCGGCACAGCAAACTCGAAACGAATCTGGTACGCCAACAGATAACTGAGCACCAGTGCGCTCGTATATACCGCGAACAAGATCAGGTGGCGTTCCAGTCGATTTATTTTGACCGCTGAAAGTTGCATACGCAATTTGACTGACCACAATCTGGACAAAAAAAAACCGCCCTACAAGCGGTTCCTTCGACATATATCGGAAAATTAGCGCGCGGTAACGATCTCTTCCATCCCAGGTGGCGGATGGGGCCGCAGTTCATCGCGTCGTCCTGCTACTGCACATAGGTCCTCCGACGCGCCCAAACTCACCACAAGCCGCTCCGTTCTGTACAACACACACCGACGGCAAACGATCGCCAGCAACGTTAAAAAAATCAACCGCACATCAAGCCATAACGACGCATTCTCCACATAAAGCAGGCCGAGGCGCGATTTCCAAGGGCGGATGAGTTGATTATATACCAGATCAGGATCGTCATGCCCTTTTAATATATCTGACTCATCAGCAAAAACTATCGACGACATGTCTGTGATACCCGGCCGCACATCCAGCAGATGGCATTCCTCCTTTGTGTAAAGATCCGTCTCATCGTCCACATTCGGTCGAGGTCCTACCAAACTCATGTCTCCCTTTAGCACATTCCACAATTGTGGAAACTCATCCAGTTTAAACTTTCGAATAACTCGACCCACCCACGTGATACGCGGATCATCACCCGCCGTAGAACTGACACCCGAGGTATCCGCCCGATGTACCATTGACCGCAGTTTCACCATCCGAAATTTCTTCCCGCCTCGTCCTATGCGCCAAGGAATGTAAAAAGGCGAATGAAAATCCTGCAACCAAATCAAAAATGCCCCTAAAAGCAAAAATGGCGACAATATTATTAGTCCAACAAACGACACTACGATGTCGAATAGCCGTTTCACTCTCCTTTCACAAGAGCTCGCGCCGCAGCCACCACAGACTCTGCCTGCACAGATCTATAATATTCTGACTCCAGTCCACCGGTCGTTGGCGCCGGCGAGGCAGGAAGCGTTAATACCCTGCCATTCCCCACACTTGCCACCACACTTGCCGCCCAGCCGCAACTCCCCCAAGCGCCATCGACGACAAGCATCTTCCCTGTGTTCTTGCGCGAAATCCGAATTACTTCCCAGTCCGACTCCACCATCGAACTGATCACAGGCACATCAATGACCTCGCATGAAATCTCATTCAGCAATTCCTCCGCTGCTGCCTGACACATCGCCGTACCATAACCCGTACCTACCAGAGTGAGATCCGTTCCTTTGCGCAAAATGCGAGGTCGAACCTCCGTCAAACTCATTGGCACAATCTCCTCCAAATCTGCCTCCCTTTCGTACAACCAACGATCGTCGATGTAAACCACCGGATCGTCACACAATACGCTGGCGATAAGGAGATCACGGGCGTCGGTGGGTGTGGCAGGCATCACCACTCGCAATCCCGGAACATGAGCAAGCCACGCGTGCAGTGCCTGCGAATGTTGTGCTCCCTGCTCACCACCTCGATTGATAATCATCCTTACCGTCAATGGCACTGAAATACCCCCTCCAAACATGTGATTCCAATTCGCCGCCTGATTCACTATTGCATCCATTGCGAGTACGGCAAAATCCATCCTCGGATGTACCACAATAGGCCGGTACCCCCCCAATGCCGCTCCCAATGCCGCACTCGTTGTAGCCGCCTCGGACACCGGCGTATCGATCACTCGCGCCACGCCAAAATCCTTCTCCAAATCCCGCATGCTGTTGCCCACATACCATGGACTCCATACTCCCTGCCCAATGCAAAACACCTCCGAACGCTCCCGCATCAACCAGCGGTGCGCCTCCAAAATAGCCTCACAATACGTTGTCATGAAAAAACCCGGCTCAAAAGTGTATCCGGCGAGGGTGGCTCTGCAGCCTTTGCCTGAGCCCACGCCGACTCGACTTGATTTCGCACCATCTGCCAATCCGGCTCAAGATTCAGAGTCATAGCCAGTCGTGCAATGGGATCCCGCTTTTTCCAAGTAGCCAGATCATTTTTTCGTTGCACGCCTACATCAATGTCCTCCCGCGGCCCTACGTGTCCCCGCCAGCGATATGTAACTGCTTCAATGTAAAATGGCCCTTCACCCATCCTGGTATGTGCCGCAGCCTCTGCCATCACTGCAGCTACCGCCACCACATCATTTCCATCTACCCGCCGCCACGGCAGGCAATGCGCCTCAGCATAGCGACAGGTTGAGTTCGCCGGTTGTCGCAATGACACATGCAGGTGACTTGAGAACAAATTATTTTCACACACAAACACCACTGGCAGTTTTTTAACGGCCGCAAGATTCATCGATTCGTGAAACGCCCCCTCCTCCGTCGCCCCGTCACCAAAAAAACTCACTGCAATAGAATTGCTTCCATCCATCTGTGCCGCCAAACCCGCGCCCACAGCAATTGGTATCGTCGCCGCTACAATCGGTACCGAACCCCAAAAATTGTGTGCCACATCCCGCAAGTGCATTGATCCACCCATCCCACGCGAACACCCATTATCCTTACCTAGAATCTCCGCAAACAAGCTCTCAAGTGACGCACCTAACGCCAAGAAATGCCCGTGCGACCGATGTGCACCAAACACACGATCCCCATCACGAATATGCACGGCAACTCCCACCGCCGCCGCTTCCTGCCCAATCGCTAGGTGGCACGGACATTTCACTTCGCCCACCGCCACAGCATCACCGATGCGTTCCTCCGCCGCACGAATAAGCATCATCCGCGCCAACATCGCCCGTGCCGTCTCTGGCGATGTCCCCACCACGTCAATCGGCTCATGACAGTTCGCCGGATCGCCCAAGGTGCCCAGAGCGGCTGGATTGAGTTCACTCATAAAATTTCCGAACTATGTCACAGATATAATCCACTTCATCATTTGTAAGCGAAGTGTTCATTGGTAACAGAAAACAATATTTGAACATCGCTTCCGTATACGGCAGTAACACATCATCAAACCCAAGCCCCTTCAACTGGTGTACCGGCTTGCCTCCCCACTGGATGATTGTCCCCACGCCGTGGTCCGTAAGATGTTGCCGCAACTTATCACGACGGCCCGCTTCTACCTCGTAGTTTTTATAAATATCAAAATGATCACCTTCATCTGGCCCTTGTTGTAACTTCATATCATCCAAGTCCGACAACCCCTCGCGATACCGCGCCGCAATTTCACGACGGCGTAAAATCTCCTCCGGGTAGTGACGAAACTTTGCCAACAGTACCGCCGCCTGCACAGTATCTAGCCGTGAATTAACACCCCAAGCCACCACCTCGCCGTCCTCACCCCGTCCGTGATCGCGCAGGAGACGGAGCCTTTCCGCCATCGCATCATCATTGGTCATCACCAACCCTCCATCACCGAGACAACCAAGCACCTTGGCAGGATACAAACTAATCATCCCTGCCAGCCCGAATGTCCCTGCACATCGCCCACGAAACTTGGCCCCCAGTGCCTGTGCCGCATCCTCAATGATCGTCAACTCGCGTGTCTCAGCCAACTCCATCAATGCGGCCATGTCACAAGTGCGCCCATTGAGCTGTGTCGGTATAATTGCCCGTGTGTGTGGCGTGATTGCCGCAGCTATTGAATCCACGTCGATTAAGTGATCCTTTCCACACTCCACCAGAATCGGAGAGGCTCCGTTGAAATGCACCGCCGCCGCCGTTGCCACATACGTATGTGACGCCATGATAACTTCATCGCCAGCTCCGATCCTCGTTGCTCGCAGTGCCAGTGTGAGGCCATCAGTCCCATTGGCCACACCTATCACGTGTCGTGAACTGGTGAAATTCGAAACCGCTTCTTCAAACTCTCGCACTTCATCCTGCAAAATATACGCACCACGATCAGCCGCCTTTAATAAGGCAGCCAAGGCCTCTTCGCGATACTGCCTAAACACGTGAGGATATCTGAAAAACGGGATTTCCATTAATTGTCTGACGTAAAAAACTTATCCGCCGCTCTGTTTAAAACCAAAGCCAACTTATTCTCCATTCATCAGCCGATATACGTATACTCGCGAAGGGACTCCTTGATGGACAGTAATCTCACCTGCCAGATTCGCACCCTTCGCCTCATAATACCGGTGCGCAGATTTTTGCTCACCGCCCGTAACAATTCGAATTTCCAAAACTTCCCGCTTCTGAAACTCGCCACACAAGGCTGAAAAAAGTCTTCCCCCAACACCTTTCTCTTGAAAATTGCTGACTACACAGAAATTTAAAATTTCACAATCCGGCAAATCAACCTTTAGCTTACGAGATGGATACCGCCAGGTTTCATAAATTTTTTTCCACATGGATGGTGCAAACACCAAGGGCAACATTGCGAAGCCAACGGTGAAAGGATTGCGAAACAAAAATTCACGGTACACCCTTCGCGTATTTTCACACCCTGCAATGAAACCCAACACCATTTCGCCTCGCAATGCCACAAACAAGAACGCATGACGCGAGCCACTAAGATGTTGGTATATTGACTTTAAAAAGCGTTTACCTAAACGGGCCAAGAAACCACCGGGAATCTCTGCCTCGTGGATACTCCCACAGGCCTCGAAACGCGCATGCTCATCATCGGGATGAAGTCGTATTATCCGTATCTCATCCATTCAACAGACGGCAAGCCTTGTCCACGAAAGACATCCGAACGCGTCGATGCACTGGCAGCGAGATGATTCGCCCACAGGCACGCTCTGCATTCTCACAACTTCCCCATTCATAGCCAACTTTTTCAGCATCCGAACCCTCGAGTGGGTGCACCGGAGTGTTGTACCACTCAGCAATCTCGATATTCTCTCCCTGCGCATGCATCAACAAATCAGCCTTTTTGCGTACCCAAACTGGGAATCGCGCATAGGCAGCTTCAGCATTTTTGCATTCGTCCACCAAGGTCACAGGGCCACCTTCCAGCCCTTCGCGATACCCTTCCGCAATTTTTCGAGAGTGGTTCGCAATTACATCCACATTCTTAAGCCGCCGAATCAACCGGCGTCGCAACGATGGGGCGAGGATTGTTTTAAAATCAGTCGGCAATTCATCCGCATCAACTGGATTAAAATTACCCACCGCCAACCCTCCTCGGGACAGTCGGTTAAAAGCCTGCTTAAGAGCCCAAAAAAAGAACGGTCTGTACAAGACATTGAAAACAAAAAACTGCGCTTGGATCATACTCACACGCATCAGGTCCGGCGGTCGCATTTCGCCGACTAAATCCTTAATCTTTCTACTCAGTTTGTTGTCATTCACCACCAGTGAACCACCAATTCCACACACAACAGGCTTGCCCCATTCATGGCTATAAAAGGAGCCGACTCCAAATCTGCCGACGGATTTGCCATTAAAAATCGACCTATGCGTGTGGCAGCAATCTTCGATCAGCGGCACACCGGCCTTTTCGGCGATATTACACAGTGCGTCGAGATCCGACGGAATACCGAACGTGTGTTGTACCACCAGAGCACGCACCTCCGGAGTGATGCGTTCACGCAAATCCTCTGGATCCATGTTCACCGAACCCGCACCTATGTCGATGTACAAAGGCTTGGCACCCGATGCCAAAATAGCCTCCGGCACCGCCAGACAGGTGAATGCCTGCGTCGCCACCGCGTCACCACGCCCGATTCCTAATGCCTTCAACAGCACATACAACCCTACACGCCCTCGATAGAAAAAAAACTCCGGCTCACCCATTGCCCGCCAACGCGATTAGGTGATCCGCAAAATTCGAATACACCACCTCTGCTTTAAATTCCTTTTGATACAAAGCCCGCGCCGAACGCGACATCTCTTCACACAATTTCGGCTCATTGCGAAGACGGAGAATACACTCCATCAAATCCTTCGGATCATCAATACGATACGACAAACCCACCTCAAACTCAGACACCAGCCGAGCCACACGACCGGTCAAGCCCGACAGCAATGGTAGCCCCGCAGCCAGATATTCGCCAATCTTGTTTGGGATCCCCAACTGTAAGTTGTACGTACTGCGATACGGCACTATGCCCGCGTGTGCAGCCTTTAAAACCGGCGGGATCGCATTGCGCCCAACACGCCCAGTCCATCGTAGATTGGGCAGATCGGCTGCAGATCGCCGATATTTTTCATAGTGCGGCCCCTCGCCCACAACGATGATCAGTACGTCCGGCGCCTTCTCGACCAAGCGTTTAGCAGCATCAATCACCGGCTGAAACTCCACAGAGGCTCCCAACGTTCCAATAAACGTGACCACAAAACATTCCTCCAAATCCCCTGACCCAACATTGGGCACAGCATCCATACCAGCGTCCTCAGCCAAGAGTGCCTCAGGATACGATAAACGAAATGATCGGTCATCGCCGGTCTTCTCACGCCCCGCCTTTTGGAGCCCCCACTCGACAAACTCCATTGTCATTCCCGTCAATGCCCGAGCTTTTTTACAACTCCGCTGCAGATCGCGTTCCATCGACCTCAGCATTAAACGCGCAAATGGCTGTAGTAGCTTGGGAAACAATTCGACGATTGCCAGCGGCCAAAGATCACGAATATCTACGACCACCGGCACATTGTGGCGCATTCCATACTCAGCTGCTGACGCCGCAATAACCGGTGCGGGCAATGGAGCCAGTATTAAGTCCGGTTTTTTAAACTCCTCCGCCTTCACTAAAAAATCAATCGCCTGCTGTTGATTGTGTCGGATGCGAGAGAAACTGAGGTTGCGTGGATAACCCGGGCCTGGCAGAAGATTCACCGTCAGTCCAGGTTGTGACTCGATGGACCGAAATTCTCCAAACCGATGCATTTTTTTGACGTGTTCAAACGTGGACGTCCACCACGTCACTTTATGCCCCTTGCGAATCAATTCCTGCCCTATCATTCCAAGACGCAGTATCCGTTGTCCCTTGTCAATGCCAGGAAGTGGCTCCCCTGTGTGTGCAGAGAACCAGAAATTCATTTCATCAACGCCTCCGAAATCTGATCCGCCGTGTCTCCGGCGCCATACCAGTCTCCAAACTGCAAGTTCTCAACACCATTGCGTGCTTCTCGAAAACAATCGAGAATTCGCTGCTTGTCCCCAGTCCCAGCCAATCGATTCCAGCCCGCATTGACCAACTCCTTCCATTCTGTTTCTTCACGAAGTGTGACACACGGCACACGATGAAAAAATGCCTCCTTCTGAAGCCCCCCAGAATCGGTCAAAACCACAGCTGCATTTTTAACCAAACACTGCATGTCTAAATAACCCACCGGCTCGATCAAACGCAGGCTTTTTGATTCAACTTGCCCACGCAGACGCGGATGAACAGGCCAAACCACCGGCAGTTCTTCTGCCACCGACTCCAGAGCGGCAATCATTAAATTCAACTTGTCGCAATTCTCCGTGTTTTCCTCGCGATGAATTGTCGCCAACGCAAAGCCATTCGAGACCAAATTGAGCCGAGATAAAATGTCAGATTTTTCATCTGTCATTGCTCCATAGAACATTGCAGCAGCATGCATCACGTCGCCCACCCTCACGATACGATTTGCTGATACACCCTCATGTGCCAAATTGTCATCGGCGATCTGTGTAGGTGTAAAAAGAAGATCGGCCGCATGGTCGACCAGCACTCGGTTTACCTCTTCCGGCATACGACGATTAAATGAACGCAGACCAGCTTCCACGTGCGCCACAGGTAAATGCAACTTCGCCGCAACCAGAGCTCCCGCTAGCGTAGAATTGGTATCGCCATAAACCAGTGTCCAGTCTGGTTTGCCTGCATGTAGGAGAGGCTCGAGCTGTTCCATCATCCGCCCCGTCATCACGCCATGCGACAAGCCACATATTCCTAGGTGATGCGCGGGTTCGGGGATTTCTAGTTCCTCGAAAAACACCCGCGACATGTTGTCATCAAAGTGCTGTCCGGTATGGATCAATTCATGCGTGCAGTTATCACGCAACGCCAGAGCCCGCGCCACCATAGCCGTCTTGATGAACTGCGGACGCGCACCGACGATCGATACAATTTTCATCTCAATTACTGCTTGGCGATTCCAAGTGCTCCCCGAACTGTCGCAGCCACACCTCTAGAGCAAGAGGTGCAAAAATATCTCGCCACCAAACCTTCCCTCGTCCTCTACGTTGCCCATAAAACTCTCGACACCGCGCGCGCAAAGGATCCTCCCGCACCAACCCATGCTCAAAGATACGGCTACCCGAAGCGAAATAATCCTCCTCTAGCGGCTGACGTAATGGTTTTTTGAGCCAAGTCTCCTGCGGATTGGCGAAACCAAGCTTGTCGCGTCGCCACGTGATATCCGCCGGCAGGCACGGCTCCATCGCCTTGCGGAAGACAAACTTGGTCCAGCCCGCCCGCAGCTTGGTCTCCGCCGGCAACGGGAGCAACAATTCTACCAGCCGATGATCGAGAAAGGGAACTCGTATCTCGCTCGAGGCAGCCATCGACATACGATCCTCCGTGTGTAGAATAGCAGGCAGCGAAAATCGCCGGAGATCGCGCGCCTGACGATTCATCAGCTGTTCTCCATTTTTGACCCCCAACTCCAACGGCCGGAAATATTCAAGCGCTGGTCCGGCAATATCCCAGCCTGTCCGTGCTGACCGCCCGGGCAAATAACGTTTCGCTTCAGCCCATGTGAACTGCGGTATGACACTGCGGTTTTTAATGAAAGATCCCAATAACCGTAATGCTTGCCAACGTCGGCCGGCGCCCCATAACAGGCGGAGTTGGAAGCCTAAATACTTGCGGTAGCCACACAGTAACTCGTCAGCACCCTGCCCGGTGAGCATCACCGTAATGCCGCGGGCACGAGCCGCCTCCATTAACAGTCCGTGCGCAACGTTAGAAAAATCACCCAATGGACGGTCCGCCTGCCATGTAAATTCTTCCAGCTTGCCCAGCAGATTGTCCACTTGACGATCAAGATCGATCGTAACCGGATCGCGTCCGAGATGCTGAGCCATTTTAAAAATGAACCGCGATTCATCCGTGCGTGGATCCCCACTGATGCCGGAAAACAACGTCACCGAGTTCGCGTGCTCACCCGACACCATCGCTGCAATGGCTGACGAATCCAACCCACCGGATAACAACACACCCACCGGCACATCGCTACGCAGCCGGATTCGCACTGAATCAGCAAATGTTTCGCGCACCTCCTCCTGTAAAGCGTCATCTACCGGCCTTTCAGCAGATTCATCGGGAAGAGCCCAGAAACTGGCGGTTTCCGGTTTGTCGAGCCGATCCCATTTAAAGCACATCACAGTCGCCGGCGACACACGCTTTACTCCCTCCACAAAAACCGACTCTGATGTGTTTGCCTGATTTTGTAACAGAAACTCACCCGCCACCTGCGCATTGACGCGATACCGCCGCCCGGTCATCGCCATCAATGACTTTAACTCAGATGCAAATAATAGGGCCCCACCGTGTGTTTCCCAGTACATCGGCTTCTCGCCAAATCGATCACGCGCTAACCACAGTCGCCTTTCCCGCGCATCCCACCAAGCAAAGGCCCACATACCATTAAAACGCTCACACGCCTTCACCACTCCCCAACACAAAATAGCACGCAGAACCACCTCAGTATCCGTTTCGCTTATAAAAGCTTCACCCGTCTTCTCTAATTCTTCACGTAGTTCGATATAATTATACACTTCGCCGTTGTACGAAAGAGTCCCCTGCTCGTGGGTCATCGGTTGATGTCCGGCTTCACTTAAATCCAAAATCGCCAGCCGTTGGTGCCCAAGTCGGATTTCGCCGTCCTTAAATTTCCCATGCCACTCGCCCTGACTATCCGGACCACGATGATGTTGGCGGCGACAGGCTTCTGCCCAACGACTTTCAAAATCATCGTCCGGTGGCGCACCCAAACGACCTAGGACGCCACACATCAGTCCGTTACCTCTCTGTACAATTGCTCCAATCGCCGTGCCTCACTGGCCCAGTTATATCGCTCCCGTGCCATTCGCGCGCCCCGACGGCCCATATCCTCTGCCTCAGCTGGGTGCTCCAGCACCCAGTCCAGCGCACGCGCCACTGCGTCCACATCGTTCGGATCCAACAACAGTCCGCACCGCGCTTCTTCCACTAGCAAACGCCACATCGGAATATCTGATACAATTAAAGGCAGTCCCGCCGCCATGTACTCGAAGAGCTTATTTGGCAGCGCGTCATCATGGTTAGGTCCCGGTAGAAACAAAATCAACCCCGCCCTCACACTTCGATAAATCTCGGTGACCTCTGGAGCTGACACCACTCCACGTTCCAACACCTTCTCCCAACCTGGCAAATGTTCCGGCCCAGATTCCTCTCGCCCGAAAAAAACCCGCGGCCCCGCCAACACTAAACGTGCCTTGTTAGCCTTAACTTTGCCGATGGCCCGAACCATTTCCTCCGTGCCACGCCCCCACGACATCGCCCCTACAAATGCAAAATGCGGTGGCCTGTCCTTGTATCCTGCCAACAAATCGCATTCATTTGAGTTCAACGCCGCGTAGTTATGTACCACCCGAGTCTTGTGCTTTGGAAACCGTTTCCCGATAAGCGGTGTGGCCGTCACGATGCCGTTGTAAAAAAACCGGCTGCCCGTCCACTCCGTTAGAGAGATTCCTGCCGACGCTGCCCAACGCACTGGTCTCGGCAGATAATCGCGAATCAATACATCTCGAGGCGCATCCTCGTGCGCGTCATATATTACGCGCCGCCCCATCGCCGCCATTAACATGCCGTATGGCAACAGTTCAGGATCATGAAACTGGGTTACATCTCCTTGCAGCCTTAGTGCTTTTTTGAATACCGCCCATGAGGTTTCTGTCATCCGTCGCAGTCGCCCGCCTCGCGTCGGCAACAAATGCAACCGCACTCCGTCCACCTCAGTCCTGGCCTCGGCAGGTCCGTTGGCCGCAACTAGGTGCACTTCGTGACCCGCGGACGCCAACCATCGGCACATCTTCCGAAAAATGCGTGTGTCATCCCAAGGATGCACACTCGTCATATGAACAATCCGCACTCCTTCAATTCAACAAAACATCCAACCACCGCAGCCAATCTCCAAAACAAATCACCCCCTTCAAGGTAGTTAGCTCAACGGCCGTCATCCTTCCCCCTCACCCATTATTTCTGGCCGAAGTTCTTAATCGCTACTAGTGCTTGGTGGTGACATATCGTTTGTACGCATCAATCATTAATTTCTCCTGATTTTCCCAACAATACAGTTCCGAGGCCACTTTCAAACTTCTTCTCATGATCTGCGGATCAACCTGTGAAATACTTTCCAGCGCTTTATTACATGACTCAACTGTCAGATCCCCCTGAATGACGCAACCAATTTGATGTTCATTAACGACTCTGCGCATTTCTGGAGCGTCATTAACGATAACGGGTAACTTAGCCATAATATACTCAAATAATTTATTAGGCAGACAAAACCGATCGTTCAGGCTTGGATTGTCAATATAAGAAACCCCAATATCCGCAGATGCTGTATACTGCAATACCATTTCGGGAGCCACAGCAGCATGGGCATAGATATTGTCGTATTTCTGGACATATTTTCTAATTAGAGGTTCAAGATCACCATATCCCATCAAGACCAACACATGAGTTTTATCTTCATTTTCGGCAAATACTTTAAGTAGTGATTCAATTCCACGCCCTTTTTGAAAACCGCCTTGATAAAGAACAATTTTTTTCTTTTTTGATATACCAAAGGAATTATGCAGTCGTCTGATGCACTTTGGCTTCTGCGATTTTGGACAATTGAGAACAGTTACGACATTAGACAGTTTATACTCTTTGGAATACCAATCCTTTATTCCATCGGAAACAACTACTATTAGTTCGGCATATCTGATCAGTTTTCGCTCAACACAACGTGCCAAGGCTTGCCGAAAGCCTTTAAGCCCATAAGTTTCGGTCTCTAATTCGTGAGTGTCGTAGATCAACTTGGCATCACAAAACCACGACGCAAGCACACCACAAGGCAGTAGCCCAAGATGGTGCACATTGATGAAGTTCATTTTTTTTGCCTTGGCAAACCAGAGGCATCTTGCGCATAGCTCTAAATATTTTATGATTTGAAATAACAGAAAACGTGGCAGTTTCCGGCTCCAAAGACGCATACGCCACACAGTGCGGTTCCGGTCAATTTCCTCGTGTTCTTCTAGTCCGGTCCCATACAACGCGACAATGTGAACATGCTGAACAAGCCCAGATTCTACAAGGCTGGCTGTTTCTTTCAATATTCGGCTACCATGAGTAAATGTTGTAAGAGTAATATGAAGACCAGTTGCCATTTGAAGATACAACTCTAATTATAACGTCTATCCCCCGAGAAAACAAATTAGAGATGAATCAAAATAGATCTAAGTTCAAATGCTCGGTCACGTCTAAATACAAAGCATTAATAATGCTTTGGAATACTGTTTATTGATTTAACTGCATTGGAAAAACCAACCCCGACAGCATCCAAATACCAACGAATGTTTTGATATCTCGGGCGATTCTCTTCTTTGACTAAATCAAGAGCTTCCAGCCTTGTGAGGTGACCTTCTCGAATTTGATTGCTTCTAAATGTATCATGCTCAGTAAAACCGGCTACCGTGTAATAAACATAATTATAAAATGCTGCTGTGCCGTCGCCAATTCGCCATGTTGTTTTCGTATCCTGTGCCTTTTCCCAATCATATTTCTCGAGCACTTCGTCAACTCGCTTCTCATCCCAAGACCAAAAATCGAATAGGTGAAAGTAATCTGTCTTCTTATGGATACTTCTCCAATATTCTCCTGAAGCTGTATCGTATAGAGAAGAATTCAAATAACCCGGATTCCTTAAGTATTGATAGGCTCTTTTAAGTTGATATCGCAATTGCCTTTGAAAACCCTGACTATATACATATTTTTCCTCGAATGCCGGAGGGATACCGAGAAAACCAGCCTTGAAATGAGTAACTTCAAGTGGGTTGACGCCCCATAAATTTAGGCCAATGCCAGTTTGTTTTTTGACTGTCTCAACATGCTGAAAAAAGTGCTTATCGCCAGCAGTAAGCATGCTAAGCATACCAAGATGGGGGCGGCGCAACCATGCAGATAGGTTCTTCCTTATGTTATCCCTTTTCCTGTCTATATTTGCTGCAACTATGATATTCTCTACATTTAGGGTAGAACACATTCGGCTTATGTTGCGTCTGGCCAGGTCGGTAACCATTCCCCAGTCGTATGTGTAAGTTATGGGCCTCATGCCTAATTCTTCCACGACTAAGTGCAAAGCATAACTACTATCCCTTCCTCCGGAAAAAGGTACGATGCAATCGGGTTCTCCTTGGCGTCGATAAGGCTCAACTAGCTCTTTTAAAACGCTAAGAGGCTTCGTTTGATTTTTTGATTTGTAGTTATGGCAGTAATTACATACGCCATCTTTATCAAAACGGATAAATGGCATGGTCTCCGGCAATATACAAACTGAGCAACGCCGGAGAGATGGCTCTTCATACTCAAGCAAACGCTCTTGGGCCGCATTTTCAAGAAATGCCGGCAATAGATTTCTCCTCTCTTTATTGACACTCTGGTGCTCATTTATAACCGGCACGCTTTCATTGATAACGTAGGTAGTAGATTTACATACTGGTTCAATGTCTTCACAACCAATTTGCCGAAGGGGAAATTCTTCTGATGAAAAGAACTCAGCTCCCCGCTTAGATCCGGTGTAAAGGCTCCCGTTATTCGTCATCAATACGAGGCGCCCGCGGCTAGGCACTGTCAGTGCGGCCGAAATTGTGCCACTGCATTTTCTAAATACATCCCCGATTGCTTCTGATACATCACCCCCATTGCCCAATGTTTCATTTACCAAGGCAGGTATAATTTCTGTATCAATACTTTGCTTTCTAACTTCATTAGTAGCACTCCATAGTTCATCTGCATTTACTACAATTCCGTTATGTAGCGCGATGATTCCGTCTCGGACAACTGGTTGGTTATCATCAATCCCATTTGTTACCAAACGACTGTGCCCCATAACGATACTTGAGTTAGCCATATCAACACTACTTAGCAGGCCAAGCACGGGGGCGTTTGAGCGTGTCACCTCATACACGTTATTTCGCAGGACAACCACGCCCGATGCATCGCGGCCTCGCTGTTGAGCGTGCTTCGCAAGCCTTTTAACATCAATCGTCCAATCTGATGGTTCATCGGATATAACACCGAATATTCCACACATGATAAAAAAACCTCCCCTTAACTCTATTTTAGATGCAGTAGAATTTTGTTAATCTGAAAGCACCTACGACTCCAGCATCCACTCAACTACTTGTCCCAAATCTTCAGCTTCCTCTCCATAAATTTTCTTCGCCTTTCGGCTGCCTTTTAAGCACCAATCTACAATATCTTTTGATTTCGGACAAATTTTCAACTCTGTATATCCTTCTTTTCTCAAATCGGAAAACAGATTTTCATTGATTTCGCCAGAGCCTAAAGTCGGGCACATTAACAATGTGTTCACACCCATATAAGCAGCTTCGTAGCTTGTGTTGCTGCACATCGTAATATGGCCAGTACAGTGGTCTAGAATTGCTCGAAGCTCACACGTTGACGAAATTGCGCTCTCAGTATTCGAGTTCTCTTCGACTATGGAATTAACCAATTTGATATGCCGCCTATACTGGAATTTATTACGCATTTGTAAAGGATGTAGGCGAAGAAACCAAAATACACTTCCTTTCGTATTTCGAATTGCCTCAACTAATTCTTCTGAAATTACACCATTTGGTAAAATACCAGATGTTTCAGATACCTCCCCGTCATACCCCCATGCTAGCGAAACCAGAATGCACTTGGCATAATTCCCAGCTTTGACTTTTTCCAACAACTGGCTGGGCAACCTAGATTCAATGGACTCGTTGAATCTGCGATACCAAGGGTGTTCAACCTGCCTTGTTTCAACGCCTCTGGACTCCAGCTGCCTAAATGTTTTTGTGCTCACCGAATCCAGAGATAACACCCCCATTGGAAATGATGCGTCATTCAGCTGCTCCCAGCCCCAAGGAATGGGGGTATAACCAATACCGTGTAGCACCTCAATTACCCGAACACCCCTCTCTCGAGCCGCCCTCACAAGTAGTTCATTAGCCCCAATCACTATGACACACCTGCATTTTGTTTTTTCAAGCACTCGGGCATAAGGCGTACGAAGCCCACTAGTGTCACTTTTTTTCCCAAATAAACGAGCGATCCATGCCAGTGCTTTCCTCCGTAAAATAAAAAATAACCACATCCTATTGAACAGCCGAGGAGAGCCATAGGCTTTATTTTCAGATAGGACACTCCCGAAACTGGCCAATCGATCCACCTTCAGGCCAGCAGCAAGCAGGTCAGGTTCTAAGCTATCGATTATAGGGGAAAATAACCTACCCTCGACCTCAAGACTCCTATTTGCATCATGACAACACATAAGCACGTCACACTGCTTGAGCTTCTTCCATGAATCCTTTGCCAAAATACACTTGAGGTGGGACACGATTGCACTGAGTTTCCGGATCATTCTGTGCCCCAAGGTTATATCCTTGGCAACCTGTGTTTCACTTTACAATCCCGAAGCTTCAATTGGTCGAAATTCAATCGAACAAGAATTCCCCTCAATGACGGTCAATTATCACCTATTCCAGATGACGCCGAAGGGTGTTCAGTCTTGGGTTTTTTTTGAAGTTTCGCTTTTGCCGTTGTCCCTGTCCCCAAGTCAATGTCAAACAAGGCTTGGCTATAGTTGAAGTTGATTTCACTTTCATCGTAGCCTTCACCGCCTACAGGCAAATTGTCCCGCACGCCGGCGCCGGTTTCCTTGGTGTGATTTCGGTATCCTCCTGTTTTTATCAGAGAATCATTCTCCAGGCCCAGTTGGAGTTTTTTGTTGAGCCGGTCGGCACCAATCCGAATGATTTCCTTCACTTCCTCGTCGCTCATTTGTGTCATATTCAAGCACAAGTCCTGACGTTCGGAAATGGAGTCAAGATAGGCATTCTCGTCGGTAATGTAACCGTGCTCCTTGGCATAATCATACATACCGGTATAGGGCAAGGGCAACAAATAGCCAATACTCGGATAAACCCCCACATCCAGGCACATGTTAAAGGTCTGTTGGATGGTTTCGGGCGTCTCGATGGGGTAGCCGAATACAACACTAGTGCTGCAGGTGATCCCCACGTCCTTTAAAAGCAAAACCTGCTCGCTAAAATACTCGGCCTTGATCTTCTTGTTCATCATGTCGAGAATTTCTTGGTTTCCAGATTCCAGAGAAAACCCTACGTTCAGACAACCCGAAGCCTTGAATTTCTCCGCAACTTCCCGGCGTTTTTCATAGGAATTCCTTGGATGCCCGAACAGGTCCACACGTATTGCAGCATTCCAGTTGAACTTAAGACCAGATTCCAGTATCGCGTCCGCCATTTTTTCTGCCTGTGGAATACTGGCGAAACTTAAGTCATCCCAAAAGTTAATGTAGGTTGCCCCGTACTTTTCTATGTTCCTTTGTATCTCCTTCAGAATATTTTGGGGTGTTCGAAAACGGTAGGGGTCATCCCAGAAGACGAAGTGGCAAAAGGTACAGCGAAAGGCACAGCCGCGAGCCGTTGCCACCGGCATAACACGCGGCGGTTTTGATTCCTCGAAGACCAAACCTTCTGCTCCAGCATGGTCCGATTTTTCAAAATATCGTTCCATATCAAATATTTCCCAGTCCACGAAGGGGAGTTCATTGATATTGCAGGCTTTGCGTTTTGAGGTCTGGATGAATTTTCCTTCGTCGTCCAGATAAGCAATTCCCTCAATCCCGTTGGTTGGCGTCCCATCGCGCAATGCCTGCAATAGTTCCAGACAGGTAAACTCTCCTTCTCCAATCACGGAGAAGTCGGCAGATGAATTCCGGAGGAACACTTCGGGTGTGGATCCGCCCACAGAATTGCCGACGACGATCACCGTTTCAGGATGATACCCGCGGATCTTATGAGTCAGCCACTTAATCCACTTGTAATGAGTGACAATACAGCCAGTCAAAACCACATCGTAACGGTTTTCCGCGATTAAGTTTTCTACGAAATCGTCGTCATGGTCGTAAATATCAACATCCAGTAAATCGAAGTCAAACCCGTGTTCCCGGACAAATGTCATGATCGAGCCGATGCCTACAGGCAAATATTTCGTGGGGGACCACAATCGAAGGCTCGGGTTGATAAACAGTAGCTTCAGTTTATTCGCTTTCATTCCATGCTGACCATGAGAGGTTGTGCTTGAATCGGCAGAGCACTAGCCAAGTTTCCACTCTGGCGAGTGCAACTCCATAACTATGCTAGATGCATACTGCCATGACAGGATCGGTTTTTCAATGCGTTATTAAGCGGGTTTGAGATTGTCAGAATTCAAGTCAGACGGAGCTGCATCGACCTCGCTATCGCGCACCGGGATACCTTGTGCCGCCAAGTGGCGCTTGGCTTCTAGGGGCGTTTGCTCTGTGAAATGAAACATACTGGCAGCGGCAACCGCGCTGACCCCTCCCGCATGAATAGCCAAGGCCATGTGCTCATACGAGCCGGCACCACCGGAGGCAATAACGGGAACATTAACCCTCTCTGTCACCTCCCGAATCATGTCTATCTCATAACCCGTCATTGTTCCATCTCGTTCAATGGATGTGACGAGGATTTCTCCGGCTCCGGAATCTTCCATCTGCATTGCCCAGTCAGCAATCAACATGCCAGTCTCCTCACGTCCGCAATGGCTAAAGCACTGAAAATCACCGTTAGGCATCCGCCGTGCATCGATGCTGACCACGACGCATTGCGAGCCAAAACGGTTTGCGGCCTCGGTAACTAGATCCTGCGATTCATGTGCCACTGAGTTGATACATACCTTGTCCGCACCAACGCTTAGGAGTCTTGTAATTTGATCAAGATTTCGGATGCCCCCGCCAACCGCCAAGGGCACGAAACACTCTGAAGAAAAATCCTCAACCGACTCATAATCTGGTTCATTCCCTTCCGTGGTCGCAGTAATATCCAAAAAAAATAGTTCATCAACCTCCCGGGCATTATAAACCTTGATGGATGGCAGCACCGGTCCCACCCTCCGCCAACTGTCAAATCCAATCCCTTTGACCAGGCCAAATTTTTTCCACAGCAACGTTGGAATAATGCGAACCTTCAGCATGAGGACAACGTCAAGAAGTTACGCAATAGCCTGAACCCGGCACGGGAGCTTTTCTCCGGATGGAACTGAGTGCCCCACACATGGCCACGGCCCACCACGGCAGTCACCCGCACATCATGGTCCGTGGTGGCCAGCACATCAATTTGATCGCGAGGCACGAAGGCATAACTGTGCACAAAATAAAAATCCGTGCCATCTGGAATGGTTTTCATCAACGGCGACCTGCTTTGGGAATAGACTGAATTCCAGCCGACGTGCGGCACGCGAAGGGAGCATCCCAACTCCTTGAGGCTGGCCACATGGCCTGAAATAAGTCCCAGCCCAGGCGTTCCTCCCTCGCCATTGGCGCCCTCTTCACTCGAGTCGGCCAGCAGCTGCATGCCGAGGCAAATTCCCAGCAAAGGCTTGGCGTATACAGAAGTTGCCTCCTTGATGGCTTCACTCCACCCCCCCGCATCCAGCAGCCTCTTGCATTCGGTGAAGCCGCCAACTCCCGGCAGGATCAAAGCGTCGGGTTGGCGGACATCGGCAGCTCTTTGCAGGTGAACCGGCGTTACTCCCATTTCCTCCAAGGCCCGCAGCACGGAACCCAAGTTGCCAACACCATAATCAATCACGCCAACTTTCACGTATATTGACGCCACTTGGGCATTAAGAAAATTTGAGGTCTAACAACCCCGCAAGAATTGCAAATTGATTTGTAATCCCTACCGGTAATAGAACGCCTTAGCGATTGATATTCTTCGCCGTTCCAGATCTTAGCCAGAGTAGTTTCAATCACATTACCCATCGGCATCCTGGTTGTCAGATCGTAACAACAAGGAACAACTGTTCCGTCTGACCTGACTGTCATTGTGTTCAACACGTGATCACATTCATTTCCATCGGTCCCATGCGGGTCCTCCCGCAATTCATATTCGCCACCTTCCAATGACATGTGCGGCCATCTCATTGCATAAGTTGATTTAAAAGTGACATCCTCAGGAAAGGCCTATTGCAACCACAGAGGCAATGGGGAATCTGCTAGCGGAAACGTTGAGTCCTGATCAATAAACTGTGTCGTAGATATCGTAATATCAGGTTTTTTAAAACCTAATGATCGTTTTTTAGCAATCAAGCGTTTGATATTATTAATAACTATTCCGGGTTCGCTCTTTACCCGAATTCTCTTGCTCTCCTCATCTGATGTCCCATCCAATGAGAACTCGATGGCATCGATACCGCAACGAATCAATGCTTCAGTAATTTTCTCGGTCAGAATCATACCGTTAGACACAGTTTTCACGTGTACAGACGGGCACTCTTCCCTGAGTTTCCTCACCATTTCGAAAAACCTTTTATTCAACAATGGCTCTCCCCCGTGGTATAGGACTAAGACTTTAATTTCATTACTGTGAGTTCTAACCGAATCTAGGATTCTGTTGAAAATAGCCATGCTCATAATACCACGATCCATGGCGACCGTCCCTGTTGGGCAGTGTGTACACGCCAAGTTGCACTGGCTGGCGGGTTCAATGCGCAATACCTTGGGAAAAGGAATCTCAGGCATTATCTTCATTGATCTTGGATAGATTGCCATCACGATCCTTGATGAGAGTCCCATCGGTGGAGCGCTGGAATATCTTCTTGTTGGTGAATCGGTCGCACAACCGGATGAATTCCTCCACCGTCATGTCCATGGGGCGCAGGATATCTTCCAATGTCTTGCCGAGATATTCCCAAGGAAATAGTCCGTCCAGGCGTTTGACGACCTCCAGACCATCTTGACGTGATAGGCGTCCTCGGCGGATGTGAAGACATGCCAAGTCAGTAGCACGACCGAAGCCGAACTTCAGGAACTTGAAATAGTCGTGGATGCCGGTCTGGTGGTTGTCGAGGTTTTCATAACTAACCATCGAGCCTTCAACCACCTTGTCATAGGCACGAAACCCGTATGCCTGCGAAATAATGGCATTCGATAGTCCGTCCCAAGGGATGTAATAACCCAAAAATAGACCCGTGACGCCGACCCGTGCGAGATCCTCATCACTAGGATAAGTATAGTTAATCAAGTGCCTAGTCTCGATGTCATCCTGCCCAATTAAGTCGGACACGCGCAGCCCCAGTAATCCGCCAAACTCCTCAAGCCAACGGCGAGTAAGCAAGTTGTTGTCCGCAGCGGCAGCTGGTCCTCCATACTCGTTTTGCGAGTTCTCGCCCCAGA
>CAYUXV010000265.1:0-7900 GCA_964448875.1 uncultured Verrucomicrobiota bacterium | reverse complement strand
GGCAGTCTGTCCCGAGTGCTCCGATAACAATCGGGTGGCAACAGGACACAGGGGTTGCGCTCGTTGCGGTACTTAAACCAACATCTCACGACACGAGCTGACGACAGCCATGCAGCACCTGTGCAAGGTCCAGCCGAACTGACCCCGCCCTTTCAGGCAGGTATGACCAAGCATGTCAAGCCCAGGTAAGGTTCTTCGCGTTGCATCGAATTAAGCCACATGCTCCACCGCTTGTGCAGGCCCCCGTCAATTTCTTTGAGTTTTAACCTTGCGGCCGTACTCCCCAGGCGGTGCACTTAACGCGTTAGCTCCGCCACGGAAGGGGTCGAATCCTCCCACAGCAAGTGCACACCGTTTACTGCTAGGACTACGAGGGTATCTAATCCTCTTCGCTACCCTAGCCTTCGTGTCCTCAGCGTCAGGAACCTTCCAGAGTCTCGCCTTCGCCACTGGTGTTCCTCCCGATATCTACGCATTTCACTGCTACACCGGGAATTCCAGACTCCCCTCCGGTCCTCTAGCAAAGGAGTTTTCAACGCATTTCCCGGGTTGGGCCCGGGGCTTTCACGCCAAACTTTCTTCGCCGCCTACACACGCTTTACACCCAGTAAATCCGAACAACGCTCGGGGCCTCCGTATTACCGCGGCTGCTGGCACGGAGTTAGCCGCCCCTTCCTTTGCTGCTAATATCAATCTCTACATAGTAGAGCCTTACTCACAGCTGCCAGGGGTTTACGACCCGAAGGCCTTCATCCCCCACGCGGCGTCGCACCATCAGGCTTTCGCCCATTGTGAATGATTCTCGACTGCTGCCACCCGTAGGTGTCTGGACCGTGTCTCAGTTCCAGTGTGACTGACCGTCCTCTCAGACCAGCTATCCGTCATTGCCTTGGTGGGCCGTTACCCCTCCAACAAGCTGATGGACCGCAAGCTCATCCGGAAGCGATTATTCATCCTTTAGAGTTACCTCCACATTAGGTATTAATCTTGGTTTCCCAAGGCTATCCCCTTCTTCCGGGCAGATTCTTACGTGTTACTCACCCGTTCGCCGCTAAACTCGCCATCAGTTACCATCAAGCTCGTTTCGCTCGACTTGCATGTCTAATCCACGCCGCCAGCGATCGTTCTGAGCCAGAATCAAACTCTCCGTAAAAAAACGTTGGTTTGATCAAAACTGGCTATCGACCAATTTGATACAATTTATATAGTTAAACCCAAGCCACGCCCCACCAACTGGAGTATAGCTCAGGGGCTCTTACACAATCGCACCTATTCAATTTTCAAAGAACCCGGCGGACCCAATCGCCAAATGACTTTTGAATCAAGACAAAAATTCCAGTCACCGATTTTCTGTTACTTTCAAATCGGCTCCCAGATTTAATAATCTATGGTGCTATTTGCTCCAAAGACCGGGCTTGTCATTTAGGGCCGACAAGCCCTGTTCGCCAAAAGCTGGTCGTTTTCTACAGCGATTCCCATATCGAGGCAAGAAGTTTTGTATATTTTTTTGCAGTTTTATTTAGAGCCTCAGTTTTTCGACCACCCAGTTTGGAAAAGGGCACTTCATAAATAGGGGTATTTCTCAAAATTTCACTTAAATAAAGCCTGTTTGTAACAACAGATCGATCGCTTTTTCTCATAGTAACCGAAGATAGCACCACTACTTTTTTCTTAATTCCCGCTGACTCTAGGCATTGTGAAGCCATGGCTGTCTGATTCAGAACACCCAGTTGATTGGGCCCCACCAGTAAAACAGATGCATTTACATCCGAAATTAAGTCCATCAGCGTAAAGTTTTCGCCCAGTGGGGTTAAAAGCCCTCCAGCACCCTCGACCAGTAGTATCTCTGCCCTCTTTGCTGAAACACGCAAATAACGGATTGCATCGCGCTTGATCAACTTTCTGCCCTCCGATCTAGCAGCCACGAGGGGTGCGAGAGGCATGCTAAAGTGGAAGGGGTTCATATCATCAAGTGTCACCGGAGAACCCTGAAGAGAGTTTAACAAGCGAGCATCTCCTCGACCACCGGATGAAAATGGTTTTACAGCCAGCACATCACACCCCTGAGCACGTAGATGTGATAGCATCAACGCCGTCAGAACCGTTTTCCCCACCCCGGTATCCGTACCGGCAACGAACACCACCTTGAAACCACTGCGCTTCTTCACCTGGTGGTTTTCCAATAACTCTGCAAAACTCTCAAGTTTCGATCATCCTCTCTGAAAACAATTGCAACGAGTTCCTTTACCTGCCCTTCATTTGTTGTCGCCTTCACGTTAATTTCAAAATATGCACTGGTAACACCAAATATCTGATTCAAACGCGCACTATCCTGCTGCATGTTCACCGTGGGATACCCTAGGCTTAACAATTCGCTCACTTGCCTTATTGCAGGATCAGCCCCAGAATCATCAGAAACCCCTCCCTGACGTTCATTAATTAAATTGTCCACAACAAATTGCTCCATGTTCGGGTCCGTCAATATGAGTACCTCACGCGGAGCGGTATTAATATTTACTTTGCCAAGTGAAATGGCTGTAAACAAATCTGGAAAAAGAAACTGCGGCCGCTCTTCTTCCTCAATATATTGAGGATCATCAGGATCCTCTGGGAAATCACCTGTCACAAGCCATTCAAGTTTATCGCGAATTCCATGAATCATCCCCAACTCACTAATGTCTGCAATGTTGTCATTTTTAGGCATGTAACCGTACTGGCGCATATAGTCTTCACCATCAAAGCCATTCACCACACGATCATTATCCGGATCCACCCAATCTTGCAGTGAAGTTAAAATTATATCTCTTTCAGTATTTGGGACATTCAGCATGTCTTCCTGCATTGCGCGCGTCAGCGGATCAGTAGTCCCCCAGCCTGAAACCCCATAGGGATATGTGGATCCGGAGGAGGGCATGATCGCCCAATTAATATTCACTTTCTGCTCCAGATCGACAATTTTGACCTCTACCTTGCATCCTTCAATATATTCCTGCCAATCATCATCATCACTTTGGAGCAAATTCAATAACGACCCATCGCCCAAGCCTGTCTCGTTGATGTTGATATATTCCAGAGAGGTTTCCACTCCGCCATCCCCACCGGCCCAACGTTGGTTCAGGGAGGTTACGCTACTCTCGTTGGGAACTTTTAATTGTTGCCCCAAAAGGTAACGCCCCAATTCCACTCCTGAACGACAAATCCATTCAAGACGAACATCGTTTGCCATATTACGCGCAAGCACCTGCTCCACTCTCATGTTGGCGGCAAACCCACCCGCAAGAACCAGCAAAGCCATGATGACGAGCAGCACCATTATTAGAGCGATACCCCGCCGGGATCGGCTCCATGCCACCGGACGTTTCAGTTTCCGTCGATGTAAGTTCACGAGATTACCACTGTATTCCTGCTATTTTCTGCCCCCGCCAAAACTCCCTCCACTACCGCCAAAACTCTGTCCACGACTACCACCAGAACCTTGCCCTCCGCCGCCGGGTCGCTGCCCGCCACCCCTGCTATCACCTCTGCCCCTGCTGCCACTTCTACCCGCTGCCTCCCGCCATCTAGCTCCCTCTTCTCGATCAATTCTTCCATCTCGGTTAGTATCAAATTTGGGAGCAGCAGACCGCAAGTGACTCGGAAGGTCTGAAATCTTTACACCCCCACTTCCTGACCCTCTGCTTGACCGTCCACCGCCACCGATGGATGCAACTGGAGGTCTAAGCATATCATCAGTCACAGTTTCTGTTCCGAGCACCGTAACCTCCCCAACGTCCAATGCTTGACCATCGGCATTGGCACTTTCGGCATCTCTTTTAAGCGCCAGGTAAACCCTGACTGCCTGCGGCAGACTGTCCGATTCTCTTTCATCTAAATCGCCGCCATCGACCAACATAGGCCACCCAACATCATCGCCCGGATTATTTAATTCCTGAAAGCTCAATGTATTGCGACTCCAGAACACCATCCTGAATATTTCAACATTCTTGGCAATTGTCTTCCTGTACATGAGCTCCTCGGCCACCTCTCCGTTCACTTCGGCAAACACCGGCCACTGACTCATTACCAAGTGATATGTATCCAAAATATCATCCTTCTCTAAATCGAATGATACTCGACGTACGGGAGAATTCGGAAACCTTGAACTGCCCATGAAACTCTCTGGCAATCGCGCCACAAAACTACCCTGTTGCAGGTTTTCACTTACATTGTTAGTGATCCCGCCCCAAACAAAAGCATATTTGTTTGTTATGGCCGAACCGGTTGCAGGATCCAGTCCAGTCCGATCCTCATGATACATTATCGCACAACTCAGCGCCTCTTTTATTGTGCGCAACGCAACCCGTTCCCGCTGGGTTCTCGCCGTCTGCTCGTTAGCATCACGCGTGGTAAGCACAATCGATTCCCATGTGAAATAAATTGTCATTATCACGGTGAAAAATATCGTCATGGCCACAAGCGTTTCTATAAGCGTGAAGCCCCGTCTTTTGTAATTTGTTTTGTTCATGGCGACTGCAATCCAAGTGGACGGTACATAAGAAAGCTCATCTTCGAGATGATTTCCCGCTTGGCTAACTCCTCAGTCAACTGCAAATCAACACGATAGACTCCGTTGCTGGCTATTAGATCACCTTGCTCAACATTCTCAGCGACAAGTGTCACTTGCCGCTCCCAACCAGCCCTGCGAAAATATGCTTCACTACCCCCTCCGTTATAGTCAAAACCAAGATCCTCAGGTGCCTCTTGGAGGTCTTCAACAATATTGGTATCACGCAGGGTGAAACCGGCCACCATACCCAGGCTTGGCCGTTTTTTCTGCAGAAAATTTGCGGTGGCCATGTTCAATGACACCAATTCAAGAATGCCGAATACCGCCGTGAAAAACACTGCCACAGCAATGATTACTTCAAGTAGTGAAAACGACCGGCCATAAGTTTTGAAACGCAATTTCATGATCATTCCACTGACGAAATATATACACGGCTGGTAGGCTCATCAAGAACCACCTTGTACCATTTATCTTTGTTGTTGCGTTCTGACGTATATCGAACATCCAACTCAAATCCATCGCATGTCCCATCTGGGCGGAACGTCAATGTATATGCTTCCTCTGGAGTAATATCTACACCTTCCGGCAATATCTCGGAGCGGAGCGGAGGCGACTTGGCATTCGAAGCACCGCCTGCCCATTCTGCATCATCACCTGAAGCACTTTGAACTGGTAAAAGTTCTACCCTTCTTTCCTGCCCTTCAAGGTCTAGGTACACATGTCTAACCCTACGATTCAATATAGCATCGGTACGCGCATCAGCACATACGCCTTGTATGCTGTCCATTATTACTGCACCCATGTCCTTTTTCCGCGCCTTAAAAGCCATCGGCAAAGTTATCGTCATAATTATCGCCATGATGCTAAGTACCACCATTATCTCGATAAGAGTGAAGCCTTTCCGCGCGTATATGTTTCCCGGGGAGGTCATCATTCTATCCTCCAATCGATGAAGTAATACTGAACATCGCTGACATTACCGCATACAGCAGGAATCCGACAAATACAGCGATCAAAACAATTAAAAGCGGCTCAATCAGTGTCGTCACAACCCTGAGCGCCACCATCAAATCACTCTCGTATGTTTCTGCGACATTATTTAGGGCTCCCGGCACATCGCCGGTTTGCTCACCTATATGGACCATGTCCACCATCAGCTGTGGAAACACTTTACTGCGCGCTAAAGGTTGCGCGATTGTTTTGCCATCTGTGACTCCCTCTCGGGTTTTTTCGATTGCATCCCGAATTATGAGATTGGGCACCACCTGCTCTGTAATACGTAAGGCTGTTAACACAGGCACTCCGTTTTGCAACAGAGCCCCCAACGTGCTTGCAAACTGGCCAAATAAATTCGGCCGCGCAATGCGGCTAATAATTGGCGCGCGCAAGACCCATGCATCAAAATCCCGACGACCACTAGGGCTACTTAAATGCCGGCGTATCAATACATAAATCATGATAACAAAAGCGATCAAGCTGCCAAGTACCCAGGGATTTGACAACAGGCGACTGAGTGTCATTAGCATCTCTGTTGCGAATGGTAGCCCAGGGCCATCTTCGCCAGCCAAATCAGTGAAAATTGCCTCAAAGCGTGGCATCATAAAGAACATAAAAAAGAAAATCATGGCTACACCTACAACCAGCACAAACGCCGGATATACAAGTGCTGTTATCAACTTGTGGCGCAACTCGGCAAAACGTTCAAAGTGACTAGCCAGCCGTCTCAGCACTTCCACCAATGAACCACTTTGCTCACCAGCACGTACGAGGTTGATGTACATTTCCGTAAAAATTGACGGGTGCGCGGCCATCGCAACTGAGAGATTTTTCCCCTCCATTACATCCTGACGTAATTGTTCAACAAGAGACTGAGGGATGCCTTTGATCTCTAAATTAGTCATGCTCCCCAGAGCAACCGTAACGGTCATTCCAGAGTTTAGCAGATTGGCTAACTGTCGCGAAAACTCAGCCAATTCCTGCATTTTTGGAGACTTTGTCTTGCGCGCGCGACGTGGGGGCGATTTTGATTTTGAGCGTTTTTTGGGGTCTTTCTTGGGTTTCTTTTCCTCCCCGTTCCTCCCACTCGATTCGCGCGCGCCCGACGATTGCCTCACTGAAACAGGAAACAGCCCAAGCCGGTCGATCTGGCTCAATGCAGTAGCCTTATCTGCTGATTCAACCGATCCTTCCACCACTTCGCCAGAAGTTTTTCGTGCTTTGTAGACAAATTGTGGCATTTTACCGTGTTGACAAGCCGGAATTCAAATTTCCACGGACATAACCGCGCTTATCCAATTCTACCATTTTATAACCAATTTCCATTAAAGACGTCTCCAGATCGGTCCACGTTTCGTTGGGCATCTGACTCAACTCATCCACACCTATCTCCACCCGGGCACACGGGCCAACTTCGTGATGGCGTACACGCACATCACGAAATCCTTTGTTACTTACGATCTTCTCGGCACTTTCAATCATCTGCAGTTTGATACGTGTGACCTCCTCTCCATAGGGGATTCGCGAACTAAGACACGGCATTTGTGGTTTTTCTGAGGTTGGCAGACCCAGTTGACGTGACATGACGCGAATCTCATCTTTGGTGAGGCCCACTTCCTTTAAGGGTGAACGCACATCAAATTCCATTGCCGCTATCCCTCCAGGCCGATAGTCACCAATATCACTAGCGTTTTCACCATACGCAATGACTGCCATATTGTGTTTCACAGCCAGTGGCTTCAATTGAGTAAAGAGTTCATGTTTGCAGAAATAGCAACGATTGGCGGGATTGCTCGTGTAATTTACATTTTCAAATTCTTGCGTTTGCAAAACCTCCAAGGGGAAATCAAATTGAAATGCAAGCTCACGCGCCTCCGCCAACTCCTCGCGCGGCAAACTCGGCGAATCTGCGATGGCAGCCAACATCCGTTCCCCTAAAACTTTTCGCGCCACGGACGCCAGTAACACCGAGTCGACTCCGCCCGAATAGGCAACCAAACAAGAGTCATACCCACGAAGCACGGAACACAATTGATCGTATTTACTCAAACCTGAACGTAAACATGTCATCCTGCATAACAAATGTCGAGTCGACACGCCCTCCCCACTCAGTTTGAATCAAATTATTCGGAATCGACGAGGCAAAAATACTCACTGAAAAGTCAATCCAACGACATATTGCAAATCTTCAACAGCGTTTCATGAACAGTCAAATCATGTTCATAAGACCATTCGAGCTTCTTTTCACCCCGAATTACCTTAGCCAAATCAACAAATTCGGCGACATAACTACGACCGCTTTTCAGCTGCACAGTTTGAGTCCCTTTTTTATATCCTTTACGTGCCCGGTCAAGATTC
>CAYUXV010000264.1:0-2543 GCA_964448875.1 uncultured Verrucomicrobiota bacterium | reverse complement strand
CCGGGCTTGGCAAAAACAAGCGGGAACTCTATTTGCGCTACAGCTTTCACACGACCAGAACGGTCAAAGACAATGGCGCGAGAACTTGTGGTCCCTTGGTCAAGAGCGAGAATGAACGGCATGCGATATTTTTAACGAGGTCACGAGTCAACAGCAACTACAACCAAAACACCTTGTAGGCCAAAGCACCCAAAATACCGCCAGCGATCGGCCCAAGCACTGGGATCCAAGAATAGCTCCAATTGGAATCGCCCTTCCCATGGATTGGCAAGATGGCATGGACAATCCGTGGGCCGAGGTCGCGCGCAGGATTGATTGCATAACCGGTCGGTCCACCAAGGCCCATGCCAATGACAAAAACAAGCAAACCCACCAGCAACGGTATTAGGCCGAAAGCCCAATCTAGTTGAATCGAATCAGCCGCTTCCGTGCCGCCTAGCTTTTCTTGAACTGGAGTGAGTGCATCTGGAGAAAAAATGGCGAGCACACCTAACACGAGCACGAAAGTGCCAATCAACTCTGTAAGGAAATTCGCGATGGGCCGGTTTATTGCCGGGCCAGTGGAAAACACGCCAAGTTTTGCACTCTTGTCCTCCGTAGCTTCCCAGTGGGGAAGAAACGCGAGCCACACCACCGTCGCACCAAGAATTGCCCCAGCAAATTGACCAGCGAGATATTTCGGCACCTGATCCCAATGGAAATCTCCACCGAGAGACGCCAAGCCAATGGTAACAGCCGGGTTAATGTGTGCACCCGAGAAATTCACCACCGAGTAAATCGCAATCGCTACCGCTACACCCCAGCCAGCGGTGATTACGATCCAGCCGGCATCATGACCGGTGGTTTTCTTGAGCCCGACATTGGCATTCACGCTGCCACCCAACAAAATGAGCAAAAATGTGCCCACCATTTCCGCAGAAAAATCACTCACGGGCAAAGTGTATCGCGCTGGTATATGACGAAAAGAAAAGATTAGTGACAGTTGAGTTACGAACCGTGTGCACGCAGCTCGACTGTACAATTTGCTGCCTCCAATTTCGTTTTTATCTCCTCGGCTTCTTTAGGAGGCAGATTCTCAGACGCCACCTGTGGAAAATCCCGCAGCAGCTTGTAAATTTCAAAGTAGCTCGTACCCGGATTGAGCTCCTGTAAAATCTTTTGGGCATCATAGGTGCTAATACCACAGCCGGTAATAACGACATCCATCGTGGCTGATTTTGCTGCCGTAGGTTCAGGTTCAGCCTGCGAGCCTGTTTCCTCCACGTCAGATTCCAGCTCGGATGCTTCCGTAAATACCTGCTCTTCGACCACGGCGCCATGTGCGTGGATTTCCACGGTGCAGACTGCGTCTTCAAAGCGTTTTTTATACTCCTTTGCCTTTTCCGACGTCACGCTTTCGGCGGCGGTCTTCGGGAAATCCCGCAATAGTCCGTAGATGTCTAAGGTGCCCAAATCTGGACGCAGATCCCGCATGACAGCCGTAGCATCATAGGTTGCCAAACCACAGCCTGTCAGAACGATGTCCACCATGCCGGTCGGTATTTCCGCAACAGGTTCCTCCGGTTTTGTCGGCTCAGGCTCGGTTGGCGTGACTTCCTCAACCAGAGTGGGTTCGGAGGGAACACTTTCAAACAACGCCTCGGGGTTGCCAATCCGGGTACGTTTGAGCGTGATGTACTTGAAGGTCGGTGATACACGCACACGCACGTAGTCGCCCTTGTCATCCACCACCCCGGTAATGATTGTGAACTCCTTCTTGACCCCCTCAAAGTTGGTGTACTGGATGATAGAGGTTTCCGAGGTGGTGGTTCGTACCGGGGCAGGTTCTGCGGGCATTGTCGTGGGCACAGGGACGCCCTTGAGTATGCGTGTCTTGGAACGATTCAGGGAAATGCGCTTAAACGTCGGTGCAACACGAATTGAAAAGTGGTTTCCCTTGCGAACGATGGATTTTGGATCCCCAATGAATTGCTTCAGTTCACCCGCATAGTTCAGGTACTCAATGACAATAGTCTTGTCGGTGGAAGGCGGTTGATAGGATTTCTTTTTGGGCTTTGCTACCTTCGGTTTGTCAGCTTTCGTCTTCAATTCTGCTTTCGCACCCACGCCCCTCAGGATCTTCATCGCCTGCTTGGCAATTTTTTCGCTGACATCATTGAGCAGCAATTGAGGGGCACTTTCACAGAATTCCTTGGCCTCTTTCAGGCCAAGATCCGAGCGGATGGCTCTAATGGCCTTGATGCATTCTATCTTGCTCCGGCCTTCATCCTGAAGAATCACATCACACGGTCCGGGTTGAATCTTGAACCCTGAACTTGAAGACCCGGTTTGCCGCGGGACCGAAGGATTATCATCCTGACCGCCAAAGAGCACCTTTTTTAGTCCATCAAAAAGTCCCATGTTTACTCAGGTTGGTTATTTTGATCGCGCAAGAGCAGAGGCGACTCATGTCTTGGACCGCCACCGTGGATGGTGGCGTTCCATCGGCACCATCCACGGTGGCGTGAGGGCACGGCCGAGAATTCCCTTTTTAAAGGGAACTT
>CAYUXV010000263.1:0-5863 GCA_964448875.1 uncultured Verrucomicrobiota bacterium | reverse complement strand
CGCAGCACCTGCGGCCATTGATCTAAAGCGGCAAACAACCGCTACAAAGAAACTGGATGGGGTTGGCAACATGGATACCGAGCCCTTTGGCCGTTATTGCCTGGTGGCACGACGACGGGTGGAAGCTCGAGTCCGTTTTTTACAAATCTATCATGGGGCAGGAAGTAAATGGGATTCTCATTCCAAGATGGAAGAGGGCCATGGTCGTCAATGTCGCCAAAGCGATCTCCCCACTGCCGGTTTACTAAAAGACCTCAAGGCACGCGGTCTGCTCGATGACACATTGGTCGTTTGGGGTGGCGAATTTGGCCGCACGCCGATGAGCGAAAAAGGTGATGGCCGTGATCATAACCCAACTGGCTTTACTATGTGGATGGCCGGTGGAGGGGTAAAAGGCGGGCGAGTTATCGGAGCCACTGATGAGCTCGGCTTATGGGCTACGCAAGACCGGCTGCACGTGCATGATTTGCACGCGACAATCCTACATTTAATGGGTATTCATAACCTCGACCTCATATACCGCTATAAGGGCCGTCCTGAAACACCAACCATAAATGAAGGTGAAGCATACAAAAAAATCACGACTGGATGATGTTTTACTGCTTGCCAAGCCTTCCTTCCGAGTCCACCTTGTCGGCCGTACGACAATTTCCCATTCAGGGTCGTTGTCATTTTAAATAAAAATTAGTTAGTTATGGGAAACAAATTGTTTGTAGGCGGCCTAGCTTGGGCCGCTACTGAGGACGACCTTCGTGAGTTGTTCGGAGAAGCAGGGACGGTAACGGATGCCGTGATCGTCAATGACAGGGAAACTGGCAGGTCTCGCGGATTCGGTTTCGTGACAATGTCGTCAGATGACGAAGCCAACGGGGCTGTTGAGAAATTCAACGACCATGAATTCCAGGATCGCAACTTGCCCGTGAATATAGCTCGACCGCGCGAGGATCGTGGCGGTGGTGGCGGCGGCGGATTCGGCGGCGGCGGTGGCGGCGGTGGTTACCGCGGTGGCGGCGGCGGTGGTCGCGGTGGCGGCGGTGGTCGCGGCGGCGGCGGCGGCGGTCGAAGAGAGAGGTGGTAAGAATCTCTCGCCCAAATAAGTTGTAGGCTGGTTAGAGGCCAGTCAGTCTTATTTCTTCTTTTTCAACAGACGCAGCCTGCCTTCGGTAGGCTTGCTGTCTTGTTGTGTCAGGCTGTCCATCAAAGATGGAACATTTCCAGTTTCGGTGTGGTGAGGCGGGTTTGTTATCTCAGGCTTGAGAGCAGATTTGAGAGCACCTTCCACAAGTTGCGCGCAGTGAATCTTCATTGGCGGTAGTGCTCCAAGTTCACCAGTTAGCTCGTCGTGCCGCATGGCCAGTGCCTCGTCTGGGGTCTTTCCTCGTATCAATTCTGTAGCCATGCTCGCTACCGCGATAGCAGTCTCGCAGCCAAACGACTGGAAGCTCGCCTTATCGATAACCTTTTGCCCATGCTCCTCCTTGAACTTTACCCACAATCGCAACATTTCACCGCAGTCGGAGTTGCCTACCGTCCCCATACGGTCGGCGTCTGGTAACTCGCCCATGTTCTTCGGGGCGGCTATGGCCTCCCTCACTTTCTTTTCTAGATCACTACTCATCTTAGGAAAATTCGTAACGTGGCACCGAGTCATCCACATCCAGTGACCACGCATCGATGCCTCCGCGTAGACACCGCACATTCTTCATTCCATGCCCAAGGAAATATGCTGCCGCGTCCATCCCTTGTTGTCCTTGATGATCAACAATGACGATCGCGGTCTCAGGTTCCCATTTGCCCATTACTTCCTGCATCAAATCACGTGTCATGTGGGTGGCTCCTTCAATGCGTGCCGCATCAAATTCTTCTTTTGAGCGGATATCCAACAATTTTAAATCTGGAGCCGATTCTAGCTCTCCGGTCAAAATTTTGGGTTCAACAAGAATTTTCTGATCCGCTTTATGGCTCGTATGTATTTCCTCAAGAACCTCTAACACATCGAGATTGTCATTGCGTTGGCATACCTCTCCAAGCGTCTCGTTCATCTGGAACCCGCAACTGGAGCACCCACCGATGTGGTATTTTCGAAACAATGCTCGTCGTGCCCCTGGATAAATATCCAGCACCGACTCCATCAAGGAATCTTCGCCGATAATCTTTTCTTCTTCAGTCATGTTAACTCAACAACTTAATTATTTTGTGAAGCACTTCAATGAAACGGTCTATTTCCGTTTGTGTGTTGTACAAATAAAAGCTTGCTCTAGCCGTGGCGGGTACACCGAGTTTATCATGCAACGGCTGGGTGCAATGGTGGCCCACACGTATGGCGACACCTTGTTGGTTGGCCATCGTGGCGAGGTCCAGCGCATGCACATCTTTTAGCACGAAACTGACCAGTCCACCATGATCTTCTGCGGGTCCAAAAATCCGCATATCATCGAATTCATTCAACTGTTCACGGGCATAATTGGCCAGTGCTGCTGCGTGCATGTGAATATTATTTAGATCGAGGTCATCGAGGTAATCTAACGCAGCGTGTAGGCCGGCAGCTCCGGCGATATTGGGTGTGCCTGCTTCAAATTTGTGTTGCGGGATGTTGTAATCAGTGTCTAAAAATCCTACCTTCACAATCATCTCGCCACCTCCTTGGTATGGGGGCATGACCTCCTGCAATTCACGTCGTGCATACAACACACCAATTCCGGTTGGGCCACAAAGCTTATGGCCAGACATTGCGAGGAAATCGCAGCCGATCGCCTGCACATCAAGTGGCATATGTCCGACGGACTGTGCCGCGTCAATAACCGTTACCACGTCCGCTGCGCGTGCCTTAGCGCAAATTTTCTCGATTGGATTAATTGTCCCAAGCGCATTGGAGACGTGCGCAAATGAAAGTAGCTTGGCACGATCTAGGAGTGAATCGAGTTGGCTAAGATCTAGCAGGCCTTCGTCACCGGTGACGGGGATATATTTCAACTGTGCACCTGTGCGTTGGGCAAGGAGCTGCCAAGGCACAATGTTACTGTGGTGCTCCATCTCAGTCAGTAAGATGACGTCGCCTTCACCCAAATTAGCTGCGCCCCATGTGCCAGCAACGAGGTTCAGGCCCTCAGTGGTGCCGCGTGTAAAGATGATATCCTCACGGCTCGGTGCGTTAAAAAATTTAGCTGCGCGTTCCCGTGCGCCCTCATAGACAGAGGTCGCACGATTGCTTAGCTCATGAATGCCACGATGCACATTGGCGTTGTTGTACTCATAATAAGTTCGTATCGCGTTGAGCACGGCATGCGGCTTCTGTGTGGTAGCAGCGTTATCGAAGTAGACCAGCCGATACCCGTTTACTTCCTGTGCCAACGCAGGAAAGTCATCCCGAATGGTTTTCGGGAAGGCGGGTGTGTTCTGGATTTTGGACGCAGGCATCACACCTCCACCAGCAAATCTTCACCTTCGACTACGACCTTGTACGCCGCCACGCCGCAGATTGCCGGCGAGTTCAAGTGATTGCCGGTCGTTAGTTCAAATTCTGCATAATGCCATGGGCAGCCAACCTTCCCTTCTTCCACATATCCTTCGGCCAAAGATGCTCCGGCGTGAGGGCAAGTGTCGTCGATTGCGTAAAAATTTCCGTCCTTATTAAACACTGCGATACGATTTTCGCCCACATCGAAGGCCCGTCCTGTGTTTGGCTCTATATCGCTCACCTTGCCAATCTTAATCGGGCTCATCACATCATTCCCAGCTCCAAGCGCGCTGCCTCGCTCATCATATCCCGGTCCCACTGTGGTTCCCATACCATCTCCACGTTTACCTCATTCACGCTTTCCACGCAGAGAATTTTGTTTTCAACATCTGCCTGAATCGCCGGTCCCATGCCGCATCCGGGTGCAGTCAGCGTCATCTTTACATCCACCTTGTGGCTTTCGTCGGTCAGCTCGCTGACTTTACAATCGTAAATCAAACCGAGATCGACGATGTTGACCGGAATTTCAGGGTCGTAGCAGGTTTTCATCTGGTCCCACACCTGATTTTTCAAATCTTCTGGAGTCTCCGCCTTACCGGCCTTCTCGGCAGGGCTCGCCATCGGTTCTCGCCCCAATACGTCGGCATCCATGCCATCGATACGGAACATGTTCCCATTAACCACCACCGTGAAAGTTCCTCCTAGCGATTGCGTAATGACAGCAGTCTCACCCTTTTGTAGTGTAACGCGTGTGCCAGAAGGCACCACCGATGCTTCCACATCACGCACCAGCTCAACCGTCTCTGTCTCGCCGTTCATATAAAATTAAGTCTCAATTTACACCGTACCAGTAGCCTGTGCCGTGGCCAGCTCGCGGATACGCTGTACCATTGCAAATAGTCCATTTTTGCGTGTGGGGCTCAAATGTTCCGCAAGCTGTAGTCGCTTTAGTACACCTTGGCCGTCGGTATTTAAAATCTCCCCGGCTGTGCGCCCGCTGTAAATCATCATTAACACCGCGATAAGCCCACGTACGATAAACGCATCACTATCGGCCGTAATGTCAATGTGACCGTCATCGTGTGGCGTGAGTTTCATCCACACTTGCGCCTGACAGCCATGCACACGACACGCCTCACACTTGTCTGCCGGGTCCATAGGTGGCAGTTGTTTACCGAGGTCAATGAGGTAGCCAAAGCGTGACTCCCAGTCGCCGAGCAGTTCAAAGCTTTCCACGAGCTCATCCATCGTCATGTCTGCAGCATTCGCCATCATGTCTTAACTGTTTCCGCGATGTGCGGGTTTGCTTCCAGCCGGTTCCACACCAGCCTGTCAAGTTCTTCACGTGCCGGCTCACATGCGATGCGTTCGATGATTTCTCCAGCGAATGCATGCATCAACATTCGTCGCGCGTTCTCCTCGCTAAGTCCACGTGTGCGTAAATAAAAAATCTGTTCTGGGGGCATCTGCCCTACTGTCGCACCATGCGTGCACTTTACGTCGTCCGCATAAATCTCCAACTGCGGCTTCGTATCCACTGTCGCGCGGTCAGATAACAGCAGATTCTTATTAGTTTGTTTTGCATCCGTTTTGTCCGCGCCTGGATGCACATGGATGCGTCCGTGGAACACCGCGCGTGAATCATCATCAAGAATGCCGTTAAAATACTCGTGGCTGTCGCCGTGTGGCTTCACGTGATCAACCACCATATGATGGTCAATCAACTGCTCGCGTTCAGTGAGGTAGAGCCCATTCAACATGCACTCCAACCCTTCGCCATCAAGCCGCGCTCGGATGTTGTTGCGTGCCAATCGCCCACCCAGCGCAATAGAATGATGTGACATTCGACAATCGCGTCCGAGCGTCGCATGCAATCCCGCCACATGAAACGCTCCCGCCCCCTCGTCCTGGAATTTTACATGTTCTACTTGCGCGTTTTCACCCACCGCCAGTTCCGTAATGGTGTTGTTAAAATACGCTGCATCACCGCCCGTCCACGATTCAATGACTGTCACCGCGCTGTTCGCACCCGCCACAATGAGATTTCGAATGTTTGCTGTTGCCCCATCGATCTTGGTAGTATTCAGATAATAAACGCGTATAGGTGCCTCGACTTTTACATTTTCCAGCACTCGAACCAGCATGCCATCCAAAAAAAATGCCGTATTCAAGGCCATAAATGCATCATTGCCATTGCGACCCTGCCGTGACAGACAATCTCGAATAGTTGAATCATCATTTGCCAAGGTCTCAGCCACACTGCCGACAACCACACCTGCCGGCAAATTATCCACCACCGAGAGATTCTTCGAGAATCTCCCGTTTACGAAAACCAATTGTGGCCCATCAAGCCCCCTGAAAAGTCCCCCATTTAGACCATTGGCCACATTGTCGACATCAAGTTGA